>CAYSPU010000039.1:0-29190 GCA_964432995.1 uncultured Verrucomicrobiota bacterium | reverse complement strand
AACTTCAGGATGCACGGGATCCGTGCCTCAGTGGCGCTGAGGATTCGGGCGTCCCCGGGTGCTGCGCTACAGTCAAGCCTGGAGGGGCATGGAGGGAGTGGTCACGTATGCGGAGATGCGCGACGCCGAGAGATGGCTTCAGGAGGCCATGGGTTCATCGAACCCACTTAACCCTCCGCCGAGGTGAATTCTGGTGCGTTGGGAGCCGGAGGGGTATGCTTCGGCCATGAAGCTGCACTACGAGATCCTCGCCGTGGCGCGCCACGGCGGGAAACCGACGCACGAAGAATTGGCGGCGAAGGTCAACCAGAAGCTCGGGGAAGGATACGCCCTTTTGGGGCAGCCTTTCTTTGGGGAGAAGATGATGTACCAAGCCGTGACCAAGCTGAGCAAGAAGGCCCCGGTCCACCCCCGTGTCGCCTGAGGGCGACGACGCCTCGCCGCGGTGCCCCGGCATCAGGGGCCTCCGACCCCCGGTGGCGCCTGGTCTCCCGTGGACGGCTCTCGAGCCCGGGCCGAGGCTGGATCGGATGCGAAGACAGCAGAGGGAAGGCGCCCTCACCGCCACGAGTGTGCGACCGCCCGAAAGAAGAGGTTCGACGTCGCTGCCAGAGGGAGGTGGAACGTGCGCGAAGGATCCCTGGCGACGAACGGGGCCGCACCCGGCACGGTTTCCCAGACGCCCGTGGGCGTGGGGGCGTTTTCCAGGGAATGAGGGATACCGGGGACGGTGCTGCAGATGAGTTCGACTCCGGTGGCGCCGAAGGGGAGCGCGCGGAGCCTGAAGACCGATTGCGGGTCGTCGGCCATGGTGCCGGCCTGGAACTCGTCGAGGTTGCTCGCGCCATCACCATCCGCGTCGTCCCGGGCATCATCGAGGTCGCGGTTGAGGCGATTGATGCTCTCGTAGTAATCGCTCATGCCGTCTCCGTCCTGGTCGACGTCCGCCTGGGTCAGCCAATCCAGGTCGAAGCGGGCGAAGGTGAGGGTCTCGTAGGGGCCGCCGCTGCCGGTTTCGTAGAGGAGGCCGATGGTGCCGTCGGGTAGAACGGTCAGGTCCGAATAGGCGGCGGGGCGGGTGTCGATCGAGCGGCTGACGGTCCATGACTGGCCTTCGTCTTCGGACATGCGGACAGTCATGTTCACGCGGGCGGAACTGGAGGCGGGGTTGGCAAACAGGAGGCGGTTGCGCGGCGCGCCCTCGAGGGTGGAGCTGTAGCGGAGGAAGCTGGCTTGGCAGACGGGGTCGGGGTTGAGGTAGGTGAGGGGTGACCAGGTGCCGTCGCCCGGAGTGGCCCCGCGGGTGTAGGTGGCCCAGACGCGTTTGCCATTGCCGCCGCTGGGGGCGCGGGAGGAAACCATGATCTGGCCGGAGTTGAGTTCGACCATTTGGTTTTCGTTCAACTGCGGGGGAATGGTGGGGTTCACATCGGGGCTGGCGAGCCAACTCGCGCCGTGGTTGGTGCTGTAGATGAAGAAGGCGCGGGCGTTGACGCCGCCGGGGTCGGTGTGCTGGGAGGGGAAGACCAGTGTGCCATCGCGCAGTTGGATTCCGTGTCCGGGGCCGACGAAGCAGACGCCCCAGTTTGTGTTCACCTTGGCCTGGGCGGTGATGTTGATGGGGGCGGACCAGGTGAGGCCGTCGTCGTCGCTGCGGGCGAGGACGTATTGGCCGGTGCGGTTGGTGGAGAGGCCGGAGAGCGAGCCGACGTAGGCGTGGGCGCCGCAGGACCACAGGCCGGCCACCCAGAGCGTTGCGGTGTGCCGGTCCACGAGGAGGGCGGGGTCGCCGACCCCGTTGCCGCTGGACCCGGCGACGTCCTTGTCGAAGTCCAGAGCCTTGATCATCGGTCCCCACGTGCTGCCGCCGTCGACGCTGCGCAGGATGCCGACATCGATGTTGGCCGGCAGATCGGCCGCACTGTCGTGACGGATGTCGAATGCCGCCAACAACGTGCCGCGCGTCGTTGTGACGATGGCCGGAATCCGGTAGGTGTGCACCCCTTCGTCGCCCTCCTTGCGGACGATGGTCTCGAAGCAGTGGTTGCCGAGGGTGAGGAATCCCGGCGGGGCGCCCACGTCCGGCACGCGCACTCCGTCGGTGACGCCGACGCTGAGAAGCGTGGCGTCCAGGCGGTGGCCCCACTGGGCGGTGCGACGCGGCTGGATGGCGATCCAGAAGTGGTTGACGCCGGGGCTGAGCGACTGACGACCGGTCATGGAGAGGGCGCCGGCAAACGGGCCGGCGTGAGCCCCAAAGAGCGTCAACGGCCTAAACTCGCGAGCGGTTCCGGTGAAGTAGACGCTCACCGATTCGACGTCGGCAGGCTGGGTGGTTCCCTCGAGACTGAAGGTCAGGTTGGTGACTTCCAATGCGAGGCTGTTGGTGGGGCCGAACACCTGGGCATCGAGCAGAGCGTGCAGACCGAAGTTGGGCACTGCCCGTGTTGTCTGCGCGGCGGTGCAGGCGGCTGGCGGGATCTCGGTCGGGGCCCCCCACTTGGTCGCAAGGTAGTCGATGACTTCCTGGCGTTCGGCGAGTTCAAGGGCGCGGTCATAGACAAGGAACTCCGCGATGTCGACTGCCAGGCCGCGGCCGGCGGCAACGTTCTTTCCGAGGATCAGCCCGCCGAGGCCGCTGGTGAGGGCGTTGGTGTAGGCGAAGTCGTCACCCGCACTGCTGATGTGCGCAACCAGGGTTCCCCCGATGAGTCGTTTGAAGAGGAACACGTGGGCGCTCCAAACGCCGGGCGCGGTGGCGAACGTATTTGTGTCGGCGTTGTTCCCGCCGCTGCCGGGCTGGAGCCCCACCTGCCACCAACCGTCGCGCACTTGGGCTCGGGTCAAGCCCGGGCTGGTGGTGGAGCCGTCGAAGAGAAAGCCGTTGTTCGTGCTCGACAGCCGGCAGTAGGCGACCAAAGTGCGATCGGAGGTCAGCATGCCGAACTTCGCCGAACTGCCCCAGACGCCCGACGCGCCGTCGCACCGCAGAACGGAGTGAGGCCCCCCTGTTGTCTGGCACACGACTGCGAGTGGTGTTCCGCTGATGCGATCGAGGTTGCGGGCCGCGGGTGTGCCACTGGCTGCCTGGTTCTGCCAGTTGGTGACCTGGCCAACGTTGTTGGTTTGAAGGCCGGCGTCACCGCAATACCATGCGTAGACCAAGGCCGGGTCCGGCGCTGTGGGGCTGGAGAGAGCGCCGACGAATGAGAGGAACAGGCCTGCGAATCCGAGGCCCAACCGCCCGACGGAAGGCGTGAGTGAGCCGGGAAGGGCGGGTTGGCGTCGCCGTGCGAGCAAGTGGAAGCGGCTTGCCGCCAGAGCGGCTGTTCGAGCAGCGCGTGATCGATACTGGGCTATTCGAGCCATCGCAGGCGAGTATGCTTCGACCGGGCGCGCCTGCCAAGCTGGCAGTGCGATCCCGCCTCGGCGGCGGGATCCTACACCAGCGGTGGAGAAGGAGCCCGCGGAGCGGGATCCGAACTGGCTGAGAGCCCGGTGCGTTGCGTCGCGGCCTCACCCCGCCTTCTGTGGGGAGGCGGTTTTTTGGAATCCGGTGCGGACCATGGTGCCCCAGCCCTGCTTCTTGCGGAGGAACTGGTAGAGGGCGCGGATGCGCCAGAAGCTGTTGAGCTGGCGGTAGCCGAAGTTCTCCACGACGGCGCAGAGGGTCAGGATGAGGAGGTCCTTGGGGGGGCTTTGTTCTTTCGAGGTGACTTCTTCGAGGAAGAGGCAGCCGACACTGACGAAGACGCCGAAGACGAAGAGCATCCCGAGGTAGGCCAGCAGGAACGGAGTGTTGAGGATGCCGAAGGCCCAGCACAAGGGGATGATGATGTAGCCCAGGAACTCCACCAGCGGTCCGATGGCGTCGAACAGGAAGAAGTAGCCCAGCCCGAGGATGCCGGGCAGTCCGTAGCGAGGGGAGAAGATCATGTCCCGGTGTTTGTAGAGGACCTCGAGCATGCCACGGGCCCAGCGGGTGCGCTGGCTCTTGAGGATCTTCCAGGTGGACGGCGCCTCGGTCCAGCAGACGGGATCGGGCAGGTAACGGACGCGGTAGGGGATCCTGTTCTCTTTGAAGTAGCGATGGAGTTTGACGGTGAGCTCCATATCTTCGCCGACGGTGCCGTGGGAGAGGCCGCCGACCCGGAGGGTGGGGGCGCGCCGGTAGAGGCAGAAGGCGCCCGAGAGGATGACGACCGATTGGACGCGGCTCCAGGAGAGGCGGGCCATTTGGAAGGCGCGGATGTACTCGACCGTCTGCATCAGCGGCAGGAAGGCCTTCGGGATGCGCGCGGTGAGCACCTGTCCCCCCCGCACTTCGCATCCGTTGGCGATGCGGATCTTGCCGCCGACGGCGACCATGCGCTCGGGCTCGAGCACGAACGGTCGCACCATGCGGAGGAGGGAGTCGGGTTCGAGCATCGAGTCGGCGTCGACCATGCAGACCAGGGGATTGCGGGAGAGGTTCAGGGCGGCGTTGAGGGCGTCGGATTTGCCGCCGTTTTCCTTGTCGACCACGGTGAGGTTGGGGTGGCGTTTGCTGGTGCAGATGGCGTGGATGCGCTTGCAGGGGGCGCTGTGGGGGTAGACCCGCTGGACGCGTTCGAGCTCGAAGGCTTGGATGAGGACGTTCATGGTGTGGTCTTTGGAGCCGTCGTTGACCACGATGACCTCGAAGTCGGGGTAATGGAGGGCGAGGAGAGAACGGACGCTTTCGACGATGGTTTTTTCTTCGTTGTACGCAGGGACGAGGAGAGAGATGGGGAAGGAGACTTTCCCGGTGAGGAGCCACCAGGGGGTGGCGGTCTGGGACTCGCGGCTGACGCGGAGCAGCTCGAGGTAGGCGGTGACCATCTGGAAGAGGTAATTGAGGCAGTAGATGGCCAGCATCACCAGCACCCAGGTGTCGAGGAACCGGACGGCCGGGATGAAGAGATCGCGCCAGCCAATGAGGGCCAGACTCATGCCGCGAGGCCTTTCTCCTGGAGGAGGCCGGCGGCCATCTCGGCGGCGGAGGGATCCTCGCTGGCGGCGGCTTCGCGCAAGGCGGCCATGCCGGGCTCGCCGATACGGAAGAGGGCTTCGGCGGCGTAGTAGCGGACCCACCAGTGTTCGTCGCGCAGGATCTGCCGGAGGAGGGGGACGGACTCGGGGGCGCCGATTTTGCCGGCGGCGGCGGCGGCTTGGGCCCGCACTTCCCAGGAGGGATCGGTCATGGCCAGCAACACGGCCGGAAGCGCCCGGGGATCCTCCAGTCGCCCCAACGATTCCATCGCGGTCATCCGGAGATGCAGCGAGGCGTGATCGTAAAGATGGAGCAGTGCGGGGACGGCGCTGAGATCGCCGATGAAACCCACGGCATCGGCGGCGACGATCTTCGCCGAGAGCCCCGCGTCGCCCTCCATCAACTGGATCAGCTCAGGCACCGCCTTGCGGCCGAGAGACCGGAACAGATCCATGACGGTGAGCGAAGGGAGTTCGTTGCCGGGAGCGACCAGGCGGACGAGTTCGGTGACGGAGCGGACCGCCCCGATCCGCGCGAGGGAACGGGCGGCTTCGAGGCGCACGGCGGCGACCGGGTCCTCGACGGCGCGGTAGAGGGCGAGGATGACATTGGGGTCGCGGAAGGAGCCGAGGGCGCGGCAGGCCCGGGACCGGATCCACCAGGAGCGGTCGCGGAGCTGGCGCAGGCATTCGTCCATCAGTCCGAGAATGCGCATCAAGCTGACGAGGCGGTCGGCGTATTCGCCGCGGATCTTGGGCAGCAGCTCGTCGTAGACCTGCAGCAGCAGCCGGCGGTCGCCGGCACGCAGTTCTTTCTGCATTTCCGCGAGCCGTTCCGGGTAGTGGAGGAGGAGGAGCGCCAACTGTTGCAGCCGGTTGCGCCGGCGGGAATCGCGTTGCTGATGCCAGTTCCGCCAGGTCCGCTGGACGATCAGCAAGGTCATCGCGAGCAGCGAGAACACCGCCATCGCCACCGTGGTCCACCAGATCAGCTTGAGGGCGTACATTCCGGAGCGAGCGATGCCTGGTCCCCGCCGCGATCGAGCCTGCCCATCCGTCTGGCGCCCAGCGGTTTTTGCTTGTCGCCCCAAGGACGGACGGTAGAGTCCGCTGCAACGCGCGGCTCGACTCTGGGGGAGCGTAATGTCCGGGTTCGGGGAACGCAACTTTCTTTGGCCAGGGGGCGCTGCTGGCGCGTGGGGCTTTCGATGAACTTCAACGCTCAACGCTCAACGCTCAACGCTGAACACCCAACTTGCCCTCAAGCGAACGCCGAGTGCGGGAAGGGGAACGCGGAGCGTTTCGCGGTTCGGTCGCTGGCGATGGTGCTCCTGGTGGCCGTCGTGGTCGGACTGAGCGGCTGCCGCGCCACGACCCGCAACACGCGTCTGCGTCCCGAGGCGGTGCTGTTGCCGCCGGGCTCGACACTGGCGGTTGTGCCCTTCGAGAATCTGAGCTCCAGTCGCAACGCCGGACTGGCCGTCACCGATCTCGCCGCGTCCGTGCTGTACGCCCACGACTACTTCCGCGTGCTCGAGGTCAGTTCGCTCCAGGACGATCCGGAGGTGCGGTTCCGGAGGGTGGAGACCGCGCCTTGGGAACGGCAGTTGGGGGTGAACCCCGCCGCCGCGTCGGCCGTGGGCCGGGCGCTGAAGGCCGACTGCGTCCTGGCCGGAGTGGTCGGGGAATACGGGCATGTGGATGGTTTTGGCGAGACGGCGGCGGTGAGCTTGACGGTGCGCCTGGTGCGCAGTCCCAATGCCGAAGTCGTCTGGGCGGGCTCCTCGTCGCGCCGGGTCAGTTCGTTCGCGTTTGGCGAGGAAAGCGCCCAGCGGTTGGCCCACGAGATCCTCCGCGATTTGCTGGCTCGCATGGTGCGCGACCTGACGATTCAGAACCGGATGCGCGTCCAGGCTGAGAAGTGAGGCGCCGCCTCCAACTCCTGTTGTTCTTCCTGTTGCTCCCCGGCATCTTGTGCCCTCGGCTCGTGGCGGCTGCCGACGCCGTCACCGATTTCGATCAGGCGCTCGCGCGCCGGGAATTCGTGGCGGCGCTTCGCATCGTGGAAGAACGGCTGACCGAGGATCCGGAGGATCTTGAGTGGCGGCTGCGGCGCGCCGAGCTCTCGGCGCGAGCCGGCCAGTTGCGCGACGCGCTGGACCAGGTGCGGGAGATCTGTGCCGCGGACGCGAAGCCTCGCCGCGCCCGGATTCGCGAAGGTCAATGGCTCAGCCAGCTCGGTCGACTGGCCTCCGCGACCGCGGTTTACCGGAGGCATCTCGAGGATTTCCCCGACGACCCGGACGCCCTCACGGGCCTGGGCTTGGTTCACCTCTGGCAAGGCGATTACCACGAGGCAGCTCGGCTCTTCTCCACAGTTCTCGAGGAGGATCCGCGCGCCGACGCCGCGTTCCTTGGGCACTTGCGGCTGCTGATGGCATCGGGAAAACCGCGGCAAGCCTGGCGAGAGGCCACCGAGCGCGACGCGGAGGGCCGGCAACAGGACCCGGAACTGGGTCTGGTGCTGGCCACGATCGCCGGCCGCGTCGGGGCCGCGGACCTGGCGGAAGCACTGGGGTCTCGTCCCGCTTCCGACCTGGGCATCGCGCGCCAACAGGCGACCTTCCGGGCGCAGATGCGGATCCGGTCGGGACGCGTGGCGGAGGGTTTGGCGCTACTCGCCGAGTTGGCGGCGGCTCCCGCGCTGAGCTACGCCGAGTTGCTCGAGATTGGGGATGCGTATGCCGCCGCGGACCAGAGGAAGCAGGCGCGCGTCTTCTATGAGAAAGCGCGGCAGGCCACGCCCGAACGCCCGGAGGCACGGCTGGGATTGGCGCGTCTGGCCAGCCGCGACGGGCGGTTGGCGGGCAGCCTCGCGCTGTATCAGAAGATCGTGGCGGACAACGCGGAATCGCTCGAAGGCTGGCTCGGGGTCATCGGCAGCGCCCGGCTGTTGGACGACGCTGTCACGGTCCGCGACGCGCTCGAGCAGGCATCGCAGCTTTCACCGCGGTCGGCGGTGTTGCATCGCGAGAGGTTGCGCCTGGCCCTGCTCGAGGGCGACCTGCCGGGCTTCGAGTCCGCTCTGGAGCAATACCGGCAGGAACAGCCGGACGACGGCGAAGGCCGGCTCTGGGCGTTGCGGCTGGCGGCCTGGCGCGGGGAACCGCTCCCGCCGAAGGATGGTGTTTCCTGGTTGGACCCGCTGCAGCCGCAGTTGACGGCCGCGGCGTGCCGGGTGTGGCTGGCGGCTGGCTGCGACCCGTGGGCGGAAGTATCGCCCGCGCTGCGCCTGGACGACCCTGCGCTCGACCCCGCGGCGCGGCGCACGTTGGCCGAGTGGTTGGCGGTCCTGCTGCAGCGGGATTCGGCCATCGCCCAGGCGCAGGAGTTGGGACCAGACGAGGCAGCCCGCATCCGGTGTCTGGCCCACGGTTGGTGGGCTTACGCCACCACACCCTTGGGGCACGCGAGCGAACTGGCCAACATCCTGGACGCGCAAGCCATCGCGGTTTGGTTGGCTGCCGAGATGGATCGCCGGCTCCGGATCCTGCACGTGGAAACGGAGAGCCCGCTATGGGACGACTGGCTTCTCGCCCGCGCGAGCTGGTTCCACCGTTGGCGCGGCGCATGGGCCGATCCCGCCGCTGTGCGGACGCTAGACGGCCTCATCCGATCACTCGGCCAGGACTGGGCGAAGTTGATCCCGCTCGCACGGCTCGACGAGGCCTGGCGCGTAAGTGAAGAACGCCTGGCAACAAACCAGATGACCTATGGAACGCGGATCCAACGCGCCCGCTGGCGGCTCTATCGCCGGGACTTCGCCGGGGCGCTGGGCCTGTTCGCACAACTCGAGGCGGAATACCCCGATGCCGCCGAGCCCGCCGAGAGACAGGCGGAAGTGCTCCGTGCCGCCGGGCGGTGGCTCGAAGCCGAGCGTCGCCTCCGTCCCCTGGTGCTGAGTGACCAGCCGAGCGTCGGGGTGCGCCTGGCGTATGCCGACCTGCTGCGTCGGCTCGGGCGGTTGCCGGAGGCGCACGGCCAGTTGCAGGCGCTCGAGCAAGCCGGCTGCACCGAGCCCGAGTATTTCCTCCAGCAGACGGCTCTGGCCGAAGCCCACGGCCGGCCGGAGACTGCCCTCGATTGGTGCCGGCGCGGCCTGGAACGGCACCCGGCGTCGTCCGCCCTCCACGCCTGGCGCGCCGAGTGGCACCTCCGAAATCGACACGCCCCCCGCCTCGCCGAATGGCTGAAGTCCCCGGGAATCCCCGCGCGGCTGGAGCCCGACTGGGTGGCCGCCGCCGCTCCGTTCCTTCGCGGCGAACGCGTCCAAGAACTGCGGGCCTCAGCCCCATGGTGGTTCAGTTGGCATTGGCTCCCCTGGGAACGACTCCCGGAACACTCGCTCACCACCCTGCGACAGCGGGCCAACGACGCCGTCGAGGCCGGATCCGCTGCTGACGCGGCCAATGTGCTGGAGCCGGCACTTGGGGCCGGCATTCCCGACTCGGACTTCTGGCTTCAAGCGGCGCGGCTCTTGGACCTCGCCGGACGAGTGGACGAAAGCGAGCGCGCCTTCACCTGCGCCATGCATCTGGGCGCGGGACGCCCGGATGCCGAGATCCTCAGCCTCACCCGGCGGGCCCGGCGCGATCCGTCGGGGGTGTCGCGGGAGCTGGCGCGGCGCCTCGAGGAGCGGCCCGACGAGCAGGCGCTCCGTTTGGGGTTGGTCCAGGCGCTGTTGCACGGAGGCCAAGTGGGTGCCGCCCAGCGGACCCTCGCCCCGCTGGTTCAACTGGACCCGGACAACCCCGAAGTGCGGATGCTCGCCGCCCAGGTGCGCGCGGCGTCCGGTCGCGTTCGACAGGCGCGGTCGCTTTACGCCAGTCTGCTGCGCCAGGACCCGCTGGCCGCAGACCCGCGGGCCGGACTGCAGGCGCTGCGTGACACCCACGAGCTGGGCCTAACCGTCGGCTACGAATACGACGTGCGCTCGGATACTTCCGGCGACGACGTGGAAACGCCCGATTGGCAGGAGGCCTTCGCCGATGGATTCTGGCGGCTTCCTCCGAATCAGACGTTCTCTTTTGGCTACCACGTTTTCGACCGCGATGGCGACGTCGACCACCAGCTCCCGTTCGAGTGGTCCACCCGCCTCGGCCGAGACTGGCTGTTCCGACTTCGCGCCGCCCCGGCCGTGGACGCGGACTACATCCCGCAGATCCGCGCCGGGGCCGGCGCCAGCTTCCGCCTCGAGGACCGGCTCTGGGCCGGTCTCGACGCGCACTACCTCCATTTCCGCGACGTGGACGTGTGGCAGGTCGTGCCCGCGATCGACTGGCGTTGGCACCCGCGCGGCACGGTCGAGGGCCGCCTCTACGTGAGCCACAACCGGCTCGCGTCGGGGCGCGCGAACGAGAGCACGACGTTCGCCTTCAGCGCCGGTTGGCAACTCGGCACGCAGTCGCTGATCGTCGCCCGGTTCGCCATGGGCGACGAGAACAGCGCGAACCCCACGGCCGATCTGGTCGGCAACGACCAACTGCAGAGCTACGGAATCGAGCTGCGGCTGGGGGTGCGGCACCGATGGGCGCTCACACCGGCCTACCGCTACGAGATGCACGAGCGCTTCGATCTCCACGCCCTCGGAGTGAGCCTGGGGCTTCGATACTGAGCAGCCGACTTCCGACCTCCGGCCTCCGGCTCCTGCCACGATGCGGAGGCGCGGGGCGCCGGCGGCTCCGGGAAAACTCACCCCCCGACGGCATCACTTCCCGATCAGCCCGAACTTGCCGAGCATGTCCACGAGCGCGGCGTTGAACTCGGCCGGTTTCTCGAGCATCAGCCAATGGCCGGTGCCGTCGATGACCCGATAATCGGTCTGCAACGAAAGGGAACGCACGTATTCCAGGTATTCGTCGGTCCACATGTCATTGGGAGCGTTGAGGACGAGCACGGGCACGGTCGCGTGCCGCAGGCTCCAATCCGGCTGGCTGGCGCCGAATAACCCTTCCATCGCGCCGACCATCACGGGCTGCGGCGTCTGCAGAATCTCCGCGGTCACCTGTTCCCGCACCGCCTCCGTGCCAGGTATGGGGAACATGCTCCCGAGGAAGGTGCGGACGTTTTCACGGTAGTCGGGCGCACGAAACTGGTCTGTGAACTGCGCGGCTTGCTCCGCGGTGAAATCAGGCCGGCGGAGCAGGCCGTCGACGGAGACCAACGCGGCGACGCGACGGGGTGCCAGGTGGTAGACGCGGCTGATGACGGGCACGCCCATGCTATGACCGATGAGCGTGGCTCGATCCACGTGGGCGTCCCGCATCACCGCCAGCACGGCACCTGCGAAGAAGTCCATGCTGTAGGTGGTTTGCGGCCTGTCGCTCCGGCCGTGGCCGGGCAGATCGACCAGGACAAGCCGCGCCCGGCCGGCGAGCGCTGGGACCTGCTCACGCCAGAAACCGAGGTTGCCTGACCAGCAGTGGACCAGGACGATCGCGGGTCGGCCCCGGCCTTCGACCACGTAGTGCACCTTGTTCGTGCCGAAGGTGGCGAAGCACGATTTCGTTTCGGCGGCGATTGCCCCGGGTTGACTCGCCGGGGGTGGACTCCCACAACCGGCCAGCAGGAGGAGCGCCGCGAGCGCCAACCAGCAACGGAGCACGCCCCACGAGTTGTCAGGTAGGACACCCTCTCCACGAGCGCCGCGAGGAGCAGTGAACGAGACTGGTACTTTCGGCGCGTCCGGAGACCCGCTCGCGAGCCTCGATCGGAGGCACGCCCTGCCCCGGCAGGGTTCAACCTCCCCCGTGCGCGCCGAGGTCAGCGCCGGCGAGCTTCCCGCGGCGAGCGATCCTCCAAGAGCCGTCCGCGATCTGAAATCAGCGTGCATGACTCGAAAGCCACTGGGGTCAGGTCTATATTATTGACAATTGCTGTCGCACTCTGGTCACGAATCGCTGCCGGATGGGGTCCTGGACTGTCGCCATGCCAAACCGACGCACCGCCTGCGCCCCCGCCTGATAGTGCAACCCTGGCACCTCGCCAATCAGCTCTGCCAGCCGATACCCGGCATGCCGCGTCGCTACATAGAGCACTCCATCCCGCCCCCAGTCCCCGTGCGTTTTCAACATCTCCTCCCATCTGCACCCCAGAGCAGCCTCTGCCGCCGCCACGATTTCCTTCCACGGCACCCGCGCGCTGCGCCGCAACCGCCGCACCTCCGTCTGTTCCTCCGGATTCCCGCCGGCGGTCCGCCACAGCTTTCGCGCATACTCCCCGTCCCCCAACACCACTCTTCCCACCAACCGTTCCCAGGGACTCTCCATCCGGCCCTGGCGCACCGGCGCCTCCGTGTATTCTTGCAGAGCCGCCCCCTGGGCGATCCGACTCCGCCCCCCGCATCCGGTGGCGACCACCTCCGTTTCCAACCATTGAGGCCGGGCCTCGGCTCCCGAATAGACCCGCCACGAACTCTAACGGTAGGCGTCCAACAACGCCAACCGTCGCGCGACCAACACCGCCCCCGGGTCTTTGCTCCCGGGGACCTTCGCCCGACGTTGTTCGACCTTGCCCAATCCGAGGCCTTCCACCCTCACCGGATTCAAATGAACATACCGCGCCACCTCGCACACGCCTCGCGCATCCTGGATCACCACCGCCTTGAACCGCCCCTGGAACACGTGTCCCACCTGCCGATGCGCCCAGTTGAACCTGCGGCTGTACGTAACGTTCAGCCACCGGACCGCATGGCTCAGGTTCGGTTCTCGCGTTCGCACCAGCAGGTGATAATGGTTGTCCATCAACACAAATGCATGGATCTCCAAGCGGAACCGACCCGGGAGCTCGGACACCAAGCCCAGGAACCGCTGCCGGTCCCGGTTGTCCCAGAACAAGTCCTCCCGGCGGTTGGCCCGGCTGGTTACATGATACCAGCCGCCGGAGATCTGGATTCGCAACGGCCGTGCCATCGCGGTCACTCCTTACCGTCCTTTGCCGCAAATGTCAATACTTTAGACCTGACCCCATTGGCACCGGCGGGCCGGAGGACATGTATTTGGCGACGGCTTCCGCCCGGGAGCGGACGTGCATCTTCTCGTAGACGTGTTTGATGTAGTTGTGGACGGTTTCCACGCTCAAGGAGAGCTCGGACGCAATCTCCTTGTTCGAGTAGCCGCGCGAGAGCAGTTGCAGGACCTGCTGTTCGCGCGCGCTGAGCCGGGTGAGGTCGTCGCGGCCCTTGGCCCGGTCGCGGAAGAACGCCGCGACGCGTCGGGCGATGCCACTGGTCATGGGCACGCCGCCGTTCAACACCTCGAGCAGCGCGACCCGCAAATCCTCGGGCCGGGCCTGCTTCAACAGGTAACCGTCCGCGCCCGCTTCGAGCGCCGGGAAGACCATGTCTTCATCATCGGAGGCCGTCAGAATGAGGATGCGGGTGCGGGGGAGCAGTCCTTTGAGCCGGGCGGTGCACTCGATGCCGGACATGCGCGGCAGGAAGATGTCCATCAGGACGACGTCGGGAACGGGGGCCGCCGCCGGGATGACGCGCAAGGCTTCTTCGCCCGAGGAACACGTGCAGAGGCAGCGGAAGTCGTCGAAGGACTCGAGCAGGCGCACCCAGCGTTCGCGGATGTCGCGCTGGTCCTCGACGAAGGCCACCATCCAGGGAGGGCGGGTTGGCGGACCGGCGGGAGTGGAGGGCGTGGAGGTCATGGGGCTCGGGAAGGGGCGGGTGGGGCGGCAGCCTCCGCAGCGGGGAGGAAGGTCGGGGATTGAGGATTGTCGGCCGGTTGCGTTCGTCGTGGCTGGATCGGCGAAGGGGGATGGAATGGGGGGCGCTTGCCCAAGGGGGCGGTGAAGGCGACGCGGCAGCCGGCGCCGGGCCGGCTGACGATGTGGCACGCGCCTCCGGTTTCGGCCGCCCGCCATTTCATGTTGGCCAAGCCGTTGCCCGCGTTGTCCGCGGCGGCGGGATCGAAGCCCCGGCCGTTGTCCTCGATCACGACCAGGAGGTTCTGTCCCTGCTGTCGGATGCGCAGGAAAAGCTCGGTGGCTTGAGAATGCCGGACGGCGTTGCGGAGCGCCTCTTTCACGGCCAGGAACAGGTTGCGCCGCACATCCAAGCCGCAGGGAACGGCGGCCATGTCGTCGTCCAGGTCGAAGCGGCAGCGGATGGGGGTGGCCTGGAGGAAGGTTTGCGCGTGGCTGCAGACGTAGGAGGCGAAGTCCTGAAGGGTGTCCCGCTGGGAGTTGACGACCCAGACGACTTCGTTCGTGGCGCGCAGCAGGCCGCGCGCGCTCTCGCACATTTGGTCGAAGCGCCCGCGGGTGGCGGAGTCCATCGGCAGTTCTCTCCGGGAGAGTTCCCCCAGCAGGACGAGTTCGGTGAGGCGGGAGTTGAGATCGTCGTGGATGTCGCGCGCGATGCGGGCGCGTTCGCGGGAGACAATCTGTTGGGCGCGGGACTGGATGGCGAGCCGTCCCAGGAGGTGGAGGCAGGCGGCGGCGGCGGCGAGGCATGCAGCCAACAGGCCGAACTGGAACCAGGCGGACTGCCAGAAGCGGGCCGCGGCGGGCGCCGTCGGTTGCGCGTGAACGATCCACGGCTGGTTCTGCCACGGATAGTCCCGCAGCGCGGCGACCACGGTTGCCGCCGGCCAGGTCGCGGGCGGGCTGGTTCTCGTGGCCCATCGTTTGTCGCGGTTGGAGGCGATTCTCCAACTCGAGTCGGAGACGATTTCCATCACTTTACCGTTGGCGAACTGGACGTTCAGACCCAGGATCATGCCGGCGCCGCCGTTGTCATTGAACACCTCCACTGCCAGCACGTGTTCGCCCGGGGTGAGCAGGGATTTCACGTCGTAATCCGTCAGCGCCCGCCACTCCGCCCCGCGGCCGAGTTCGCGGCCGTCGAAGAAGAGACGGTAGGAGTTGTCGGCGGTGAGGCGCAGTTGGGCGCGCTCGACGGCGGGGGCGTTCGGCAGCCGGAGCGTCTTCCAGAAGCGACAGGTTTGCTGATCGCGCGTTTCCGCGGCCCAGATCCACGATCCGACGCCGTAGGTTCCGGGGCGCTCGAACCAGGGATGGTGACCGAACGCGGCCACCTCGGTCGCGGCGGGCCAGGCGGGGGAATCCGCTGCCGGTTCGGTCCAGTCGGCGACGTCGTCGGGCACGATTCTCCAGCTCGAGTCCGAGGCCACCCTGACGACCGATCCGTCGGTCAGCTCGGCCTGCAGTCCCAGGGCCAATCCGGCAACAGAGACACCGTTATAGGCTTCCACCGCGAGCACGTGACGGCCCGGTTTGAGGAGCGGGGCCACGTCGTATTCGTTCAGTTCCCGCCATTCGCCGCCTGCGCCCAACAATTGGGCGTCCAGGAAGAGGCGATAGGAATCGTCAACGACCAATCGCAGCCGCGCTTGTCGGACGGTTCCGGCTTCGGGGATTTCGAAGGTCTTGCGGAGGCGGCAGGTTTGCGCCGCGCGCGTCTCTTCGGCCCAGATCCAGGAGCCCACACCGTAGACCGAGTCCAGGAGGGGCGTTTTTGCCGCGCTGGCTTTCTCTGCCGGATCCGGGAACACGGCGGTCAGCCAGCCCGCCATGAGCAAGGCGGTCAGCACGGGGTGATGGGAGTGCGCCCGGTGCCAGCAACCCCCGTGGCGCCGCGACGTTGGTGTTCGCTCGGCATGCGAACCGTGGTGGCGAAGACGGAGGCGCATGAGGCCAACACGCTACGTCCTGGGAGCACGGAAGACAAAACCTGTTTGCGGCCGCGAACGGGGGCGTCCCGACGCTGCCCCGGAAGGCATTCCTCCGCTGCGGAGCGGGGCGTTGCGGGCGGCGCTGATGCACCCACCGCGACCAACGGCCTGCACTCCGGATAGATCGTGCATATGCACGATCTATCCGTACTTCGATACAGAGGCGGCCGGAGCCGAAGCCCCGACCGCCTTTTCATCCCAGCCCACCACAGAACATCGGATTCGAAGTCCGGGAGTCGCTGCCGCCATTCCCCGGGGGACAGCATGCTCAGGGAATGACGACGCGGTAGTACCTCTCGGCGCCGGTAAAGGGCACGGTGATCGACGGCGGGGAGGCGCTGTTGGTGGTCCAGGGGCCGCTCACCGAGGAGGCTTCCAGCAGCAGGCCCTCCGACCAGCTCAAGAGGGCGCCGTCGGCTGTTCGCTGCACGCTCAGCGAGCCCTGCGGCGCCGCGCTGTCGGTCAGCAACAGGTTGTCGAAGTTCGCCGAGATGTGGGTGCTTTCGCCGCCGATTCCGAGGGCGGCGATCGCCGGGTTCGTTTCGTAGACGTAACTCCAGAGCTGGTTTCCGAACGACCCGGCCCGTCCCAGGACGAAACGAACGGTCCAGCCGGCGGACGCGTCGCCGGTAGTGGTATCCAGGACCATCTTCCACGTGGTGTAGCCCGCGCCGCCGCCCGGACCACTGGACATCGCCCCGAAACCGTTGACGAACATCTGGGATTCGGCGCGGTTGAGGCGCTGGAGCATCCAGGCGAAGGCGTTGTTGTTGTAGAAGACCGAGCTGGTGGCGGGATTGCCCACGAATCCGAGGCACGACCACTCGGTGGCGGTGCCCATCAGCGGGTTCATGTCCACCGCGAGGACGTAGACATGACCCGGTTCGGGCGTGAACGGAAGGTAGGCGGACATATCCGTTCCGCTGGACGGCATCTGGACTTCGCTGTTGACGCAGGTCATTTCGGGGAAGGCGGTCCAGACACCGGCGAGGGTGTTCACCTCGGGCTCGCGTCCGTCCAGCGCGCCGGTCCCCTCAAACGAATCCTGATAGAGCACCGCGGCCTGCAACGGGTCCGGGATCAGGGTCACGACGGCGTTGTCACTGGTCACGCTGCCGTTGGCGTTGCGGACCACGACGCGGTAGGTGCCCGATTGGGTGAGGTTATCGAGGACGAGGGTGGAGTTGGTTTCGCCGGGCAGATCGGTGATGCCGCTCTGCCATTGGTAGGAGAGCGGTTGCGACCCGGCAGCCGCCACCTGGAAGGTCACGGTTCCTCCGCGAAACTGCTCCGTGGAGGCTGGCGTCGGCTGGGTGGTGATCGCCGGGCCCTCCGGCGGCGCGATGCTGTCGGTGAGCTGGAAGTTGTCGATGAGCCCCGCGCCAGGGGCGCCTCCGCCGCAGCCGGCGAACTGGATGGAGGGATTGACGGGATAGACGTGGGTGGCGACCAGGGTGCCGTCCTGCCACACGGTGACGGTCCAGCCGCCGGTTTCGTCGCCCGAGGTTGTGTCCAGCACCATGGTCATCCGGCTGGGGCCGGTGGGATGGAAGCACTCGAAGTTCTGCCCGTCGGCCGTCGGGTTGCCGTCGATGGTGATGAAGCTCTGCTGGTTCCCGGTATGATTGGCGCGGATGAGGAGGAACGCGCTCGAGCTGTCGTAGAAGGCGCCGGCAGTTGTGGGTGCCGCGGAAGAGAATCCCAGAGCCAACCACTCGCCGCTCGCGTTGGTTCCATTCAGGTCGGCTGTCAGGGCATAGACATGTCCGGCTTCCGGCACGAACGGCAGGTAGGCCTGGTGGGTGCCGGGATAGAGGATGCTGGTCCCGTCCGTGAGCAGGGCGCTGCCGGCCAGCCACTGCCGGTCATGCGGATTCTGCACATCCGGCTTGGTGGCATCCAGACCGCCCGATCGCGAGAAAGAGTCTTCGTAGAGGGTGAAGGCGGCTGGGGGCGGGGCGACCGCCGTGAGGCTCACCGGGTCGGTGGTTGCGGTTCCTGACGGATTGGCGACCTCGAGCGCCAGCGTGTGCTGGCTGCCCAACGTCAAGTCCAGGATCGACACCGGGAACTCAGGTCCGGTGACGCCCGGCACCGTCACTCCATCCGCTTTCCAGGTGTAGGAGAAGGGCTCGATGCCTGTCGCCACGGCGCGGAGGACGAGGGTCGAGTTGGTCCAGCAGGTGATCTCCGGCGACGAAGGGAGCAAGGAGACGGCCAGCGTGGGGGATACAGTCGCGGTCAGTGTGGCCACATCCAGCCCCCACATGTTCTCGGTGGTGAACTGGGCCGTGCCCTCGGTGAGCGCCTCGACGTTGAAGGTCCTGGTGTTGGCCCCGCCTGCAGGGAAGACGAGGGAGAGGACGCCATCGGCGCCGCCGACGGGGGCGGCGACGGTGGGTTCGCTGCTGAAGATCTCGACCAGCACCTCATTGTCGGCGTTGAACCCGCGCGGAATGCTGACCGTGATGTCCTCGGAAATCCCGCCGGGATAGAGCGCCACTTGGTTGGCCGACAGGATGATCGGCCAGGAGGCCGGGGTGACGAAGCTCCAACTGTTGGTGACCAAGGTGGCCGGACTGCCGGTGTCGCCATACACGATTTGGACCGGAATGGCCGTGGAAACCGGCAGCCCGCGGTCGTAGTCATAGAACACCGTCGCGCCACCGTCCGCGGTCGCGCTGACGACGGCCGACGCCGTGACGTCCACATCATTCACCGACAAGCGGATCACGCTGGGGTCCACGGCGTGATCTCCGCGCCGGATCGTGATGCGGATGGGGGTCGCGGTGGTCAGCGATTCCTCCGGGGCCGGCACGACGGAGACCAGGTACGGCGGCATGACGGGGACATCTTCCCGCGCCACGAATTTCAAGTAGTCCGTGTTCGAGTAGTAGCGCTGCGTGAGGCGCAGGGTGTTCGTGCCGGAGAGCCGGATGCGCAACGGTTGGCCCACGGCGTCGGTGGCCTCCAGCGGCGCGTAGACATCGACGCCGCCGGTGTTGGGGCCGTTGAAGAAACCGATCGTCTCGACGGTCTGGTCCGGCTGCGTCGGATCGCTCGTCACGGTTTCCAGGGTCATCCGGACGCCCTGGGCGTTGTCCGCCCCGGCGAAGATCGAAATCGCATAGACGGCGTTGGAGAAGATCCGCGTGTAGTTCTGCCACTCGCCCGGATCCTGCCAGGCGAGCTTCCAGTTGCTGACGACCGAGAAGTGTCCGCGATCGACGTTTTCGGCCTGTTTCCGATCGGAGAGGTAGATGCCGCCGTCGACAAAGTCGGTCGTCCGGTAGACCCGCTCGAGGCCGGTGGTCCCCCCGCGAAACAGGGTGATGGCGTAGTCCACACCGAGGACGCCGACTTGGTTCGTATACACCCCCCCCTGGTATGGACCGTCCATCCCCGTGGTCGCGTCCGAGACGAACTGGCCGGCGTCGTGGTTGTAGTCTTCCACTTCGATGTAGTTGGTCCACTGCGCGTGTGCGGCGGTGGCCAGGAGGAACGCGCCGGCGAGGCCGAGCGCGGTGACGAGCAGTTGCTGGTGGGGTTTCATGGGTGCGGGACGAAACAGGGTTGCTGGGCCGATGGCTCGGTGTTGATTCTGAACGGCGCCGAGTTTGCCTGACCCCCAGGGTTCCTGTCTCTGCCCCCAAATGGGTCTGGCAGACAGAGTGGAGGGACATCCGGGATTGGACGAACCGGGGCTGTCCGAGTACGATGCTCGGCCGATGAAGTTGTTCTGCGCACGCCGGCCACATCGGATGATGTTGGCGGTTTTCTGCTGGGGCCTGGCCGCGGTGCTTTCCCTGCAAGGGGCGTTGATCGATCGCTGGCAGGCCTCCGACCTCGAGGTGTTGAGCGATGGCGGGCTCGTCGGCACGTGGACAAGCAGCGGCGGCGCACGCGTCGCCAACGCGGATCCGGGGCGGGAACCGACGTTGTGGCATGGAGTGACTCCGGCCGGCGGCTCCGTGGTGCGCTTTGCCGACCACCGGTTGTACGCGGCCGCAAGCCCCGTGGGCGGTCTCGAGGCCTTCTCGGTGGCCATCGTGTTCCGGGCGGAAAGCCCGGGGGCGAATCTCGGCACGCAGTGGTATTCGAAGAGCGGGATCGTCGATGCCGAACAAGCCGGCTACACGGCGGATTGGGGGACGGTCATCGACGAGGCGGGGCACATCGGCTTTGGCGTCGGCGATCCCGACCAAACCACCTACCAGGCGGATGGCAGTTCCCTGGTGGACGGGAGTTTCCACGTGGCGGTTTTCACGTGGGGCGGAGGCACGCAGACGGTCTATGTGGACGATCGGACGCCGGTCAGCCAGACGGGGAGCGCGACGCTCCCCCGGAACAACGCCGGTTTCTCCTTCGGCTCGCTGCACACGGACTTGGACGGCCAGCGGTTCTCGGGGGACTTGGTCGAGGTGCAGTTCTACGACTCCGCGTTGACCGGAGAGGAGGCCGCCGCGCTCATCGGCCAACTGACGGCGATTCACATCGAGGCCGCGTTGCCGTTCGTCCACGCCTTCTCGGCCGCGCCGAATCCCATCTACGTGGGGTCCTCGGCCACCTTGTCCTGGAATGTGGCCAACGCCACCGGCTTGAGCATCGACCCCGGCGTGGGCTCGGTCCCCGGCCCGACCGGCGCGGCCACGGTGTCGCCCGCCGCCACCACCACCTACACCCTCATTGCCACGAACGCGGACGGCAGCGCGGAAGCCACGGTGACCGTGACTGTGGATCCCGGCATCCCGGTCGCGTTCGGTTTCACGACGAACACCGTGGAGAACACCTCCGTGGCCATCACGCTGTCCGGACAGGACCCCAACGGCGATCCGCTGACCTATCACCTCGACTCGCCGCCGCAGCACGGCGTGCTCTCCGGCATCCCTCCCCGGATCACGTACACCCCGGCGACAGGGTATCTGGGCGACGATCAGTTCACGTTCCACGTCAACGACGGGCGCGCGGATTCCAGTCCTGCCGTCGTCCGCGTGACGGTAGTCGAACCTCCTGTTGCCCCGGCCGACATCTTCCTGAGCGCCGCCAGCGTCCCCTCCGGCACCGGTCCCGGCCAATACGTCGCCACCATGCGCACGGTCGACGTCAACCTCCACGACCGCCACACGTACCAACTTGTGCCGGGCGCGGCAAACAACGCCCTGTTTGCCGTCGCCAGCAACCAGCTCTGGACGGCCTCCGCCTTCGCGGCAACGAATGGCGGTTTCCTCACCGTACGCATCCGGGTGACGGACAGCGCCGCGTTGTCGCTGGAGAAGGACTTCCTCCTGCACATCCTGAGCGCACGGCGCGACCCGGTGATCAACGAGATCCACTACAACCCGGCCGAGAACACGGTCCCCGCCGAGTTCGTCGAGTTCTACAATCCCAATCCCGAGCCGTTGGACATGGGCAACTGGCGGCTGCGGGGCGGGGTGGATTTCAACTTCCCACCCGGGACACAGATCGGCGCGCGCGACTACCTGGTGGTGGCGCAAAATCCTTCGGCCATCTTCTCCGTGTTTGGGGTCGCCGCCCTGGGCCCGTGGACCGGTTCGCTCGACAACGACGGGGAGCAGATCACACTTCGGGATGCGGGCGACCGCGTGGTGGACCAGGTGGATTATCGTTCCGAGTTTCCCTGGCCGATCGCCGCGAACGGAGGCGGAGTCTCCATGGAGTTGATCAACCCCGCGCTCGACAACGACCTGGGAAGTTCGTGGAGTGTAGCCCGCTCCGACGCCGTCACGCCCACCAACCTTTCGACCGTCTTCATTCCGTCGGCCGATCCCGCCTGGCATTACCGTCGGGGCACGAACGAGGCTTCGACCCCCGCCAGCGCCTGGCGGGAATTGGACTTCGCCGAGGACGCCACCTGGAGTGTGGGCCGCACGTCGATCGGGTATGCCGACGGCGACGACAACACGGTGTTGTCCGACATGCAGAACAGTTACGTGTGCTTCTTCGCCCGGCACGCCTTCACCGTCGCGGAGAATGCGGTTCCGGAAACGCTGGTTCTCCGGGTCTACGTGGATGACGGGGTGATTCTCTGGATCAACGGGCAGGAGGTGGCGCGGCCGCACGTCTCCGGCGGCGACAAGGCCTATGATGTCGGAACAGGCACGACCGATCACGAGGCCGCCTGGGAAACCATCGTGTTGGCCAACGCCTCCGCCTATCTGCGCCCGGGCCAGAACGTCCTGGCGGCGCAAGTCATCAACGTCACCCTCGGCAGTTCCGATCTCTCTTTCGACCTCGAACTGAAGACGCCGGACGTCGTCGTCGCCGGTCCGCAACCCACGCCCGGCCGGCGGAATGGTTCCTTCCTATACAACGCCGCGCCCAATATCCGGCAGGTGAACCACACCCCCCAATCGCCCCGCAGCACGAATGACATCATGATCACCGCGAAAGTGACCGATCCCGAGGGGGTGGGGTCGGTCTCCCTGGCCTGCCAACTCGTGGCGCCGGGGGCGTTCATCCCCAGTGTCCTCCCGCGCTCCCTCACCGAGATGAACAACGATCCCGAGGGCGCGCCTCCGTCGAATCCCGCGTTCGAGATGGGGTGGGTGTCGGTGCCGATGGTGGACGACGGCACCGGGGGCGACGCCGTGGCGGGCGACGACATCTTCACGGGAGTGATTCCGGCGTCGCCCAACCGCACGCTCGTCCGGTATCGGGTGACCGCGACCGATCTCTTTGGGGCGACGCGCCGGGCGCCGTTCGCGGACGATCCTTCACTGAACTTCGCGGCTTTCGTCTATGACGGAGTGCCGGCGTACGAAGGCATTGCCGCGGCCGACCTCGAATCGTTGCCGGTCTACTTCTTCATCACGCGCGCTCAAGACCTGACCACCTGCACCGCCTACACCGGCAACCAGATGGTTCAGGGCAGCCCCGCCTGGTTCGTCTTCAACTGGCAATGCGCCGTCGTCTGCGATGGCGAGGTCTACGATCATGTCTGCTACCGCCTGCGCGGCGCCAATGGCCGGTATCAGCCGGGCAAGCGCAGTTTCCGGTTCAAGTTCAACGACGGACGCCACTTGGCCGCCCGGGATCCGAGCGGGGCGCGGTATCCGACGAAGTGGAGTTCGCTGGACACCGGCAAAGGACAGAGCAACCAGCAGACCCTCACCTTCGGCCTCAACGAGGCCGTCAATTACTTCCTCTGGAACAAAGTCGGCGTTCCCGCCCCCTTCTCGCACTTCTTCCACTGGCGCGTGATCGACAGCGTGGCCGAAGCCCCGGACCGCTATGGCGGCGATTTCTGGGGGCTCTGCTGGGCCCAGGAGAACTACGACGTCCGGTTCCTCGAAGCCCACGGCCTTCCCAAGGGCAACCTCTACAAACTCATCAATTCCACCACCGTCGGCCTGGATCAACTCCGCTACCAGGCTCCGGACGCCGTCACCGACGGGTCGGATCACGACAACATCCAGAACAACCTCAACAGCTCCCAGACCGCCGCGTGGCTCCTGGCCCACGTCAACTACCCGCTCTGGTACCGATACCACGCCATCTGCGAAGGAGTCCGCAACTACGACTTCTGGCCCGGCTGCGACAAGAACGCCGCCTATTACTTCGAACCCGCATACACCTCCCAGAATCAGTACTACGGGCGGCTCTGGATCCTGCCGTGGGACGTGACCGACACCTGGGGGCCGACCTGGAACAGCGGCCAGGACAGCGCCTACGTCAGCATCTTCAGCGGCAGCACCAAACCGGAGCTGATCCGGGACTATCGCAATACGGTTCGGGAGATCCGGGACCTGTTGTTCCAGCGGGACCAGATCGAGCCGATCGTGGACGCCTTCGCGGGAACGCTGGCGCGTTTCGTGCCGGCCGATCTCCTCCGCTGGTCGAACGCGCCGGCGGCCACGGGCAACTACCGGTCCATGGTCCGACCCGGCCCCGCGCTCACCGCCGGCCTCGCCGGCTACGTGCAGGACCTCAAGAACTTCATGTTCGCCGGCGGCTCCCACGATTGGTGGACGGATCGCCCCACGGTCTCCGCCTCCGGCTGGGTGGCGCGTCTGGACGTGGTGGCCGCCGATGCCGCCGCCCCGCAGCGTCCGGTACTCACCTACAACGGCCCGGTTGGATACCCGGTGGACCACCTCACCTTCAGTTCTTCGGCGTTCACGGATCCGCAGGGCACCAACACCTTCGCCGCCATGCAATGGCGCGTCGCCCAAGTCCTGCCCGCGGGCACGGTGGTCACCAATCCGGCCCAGCTCCGCCTCGAGTGGGACGCCACCTGGGATTCGGGCGCCATCACCGACGGCTCATCCAACATCACCCTGCCGCCCACGTCCGTGGTGCCGGGCCAGACCTACCGGGTCCGCGTGCGGCACCAGGACAACACCGGCCGCTGGAGCGGATGGTCCGCGCCCATCCAGTTCGCGCCCACCGCCGTGGATCTCGTCAGCGACCTCCGCGCCAGCCTGGTCTTCTCCGAGATCATGTATCACCCGCCGCCGCTCGGGTTGATCGACAGCGACGAGCTGGAGTTCATCGAATTGCGGAACGCCGGCAGCCGGACGCTGGACTTGGGCGGTCTGTTCTTCTCGAGCGGTGTCACCTTCAGCTTCCCGCTCGGCACCGCGCTCGAGCCGGGCGACTGCTTCCTGCTGGCGCGCAATCCCGAGGCGCTGGCGCAGCGTTACCCCGGCGTCGGTGTTCAGGGAGTGTATACCGGCAAACTGAACAACGCCGGCGAAACGCTCGCCATCAGCCACCCGCACGCCGGAGTCATCCTCGCCGTTAGCTATGGCCCGCTCGCTCCCTGGCCGGTCACGGCGGATGGCTTCGGCTTCTCCCTGGTTCTGGCTGATCCGGTCACCAGCACCTATGCGGCCAGCGCCCAGCCCCTCGGCACGCCCGGCACCGCGGGGGCCGCCTCCGCCATCGGCGGCGTCGTCGTCAACGAGGTCCTGACCAGCACCACGCCGCCATTGGTCGATGCCATCGAACTGCGGAACCTCGCCGCCTACCCCGTCGACGTGACGGGCTGGTACCTCACCGATGATCCGGCAGATCCGCGGAAATACCGGATCCCGACCACGCCGGCTCTTGCGCCCGGCGAGTTCCTGGTCGTTGACGAAGGGCAATTCAACCCGACGCCCGGTGCGCACCCCAGTTTCAGTCTCAGTTCCTTTGGCGATCAGGTCTACCTCTTCTCGGCCGACGCCCCGGGGAACCTGACCGGATACAGCCATGGGTTCGCGTTCGACGGCGCCAGGGACGGCGTCTCCTACGGTCGCCACGTCAACAGCGTGGGGGAGGAACAACTGACCCCGCAGATCGAGCGCACTCTGGGCGCCGAAAACGCCGGCCCCGCCCTGAGCCCGGTCGTTCTGAGTGAGATCCATTTCCATCCGCCGATGCCCGAAGACGAGTTCGTCGAACTGCGGAACCTGACCGCGGAGCCGGTGCCGCTTCACGATCCCACCCACCCAACCAACACGTGGAACGTTTCCGGCCTGAGTTTCACCTTCCCGACGAACATCAGCATCGCCCCGCGCGGTTTCCTGGTTCTCGTCAGCTCAAACGCCAACGGGTTCCGCGCCCGGTTCTCCATCCCCGACACGGTCCCCATCCTCGAATACGCGGGCGGGCTGCAGAACAACGGCGAGCGCCTCGCGGTCCGAGTGCCGGACCTGCCGTCCGCCGATGGGGTTCCCTACTACCCGATGGACCGTGTGCGTTACTCGACGAACGCTCCCTGGCCAATCAATGCCGCCGGCGGGGGCGACTCCCTCCAACGCCTGGACCTGGCCGCCTACGCGGATGACCCCATCAACTGGCAAGCCGCCCCGCCCACGCCGGGCACGCCGTACCCCAGCGGACAACCACTCATGGACTTCGGCATCCAACTCAACGACGACGACGGGGATCCGGAGCTGCGGCTCTTCGCCGAGGGCAACCGCACCTTCACAATTCAGTTCGCCGACAGCCTGGAGAACCCCGTTTGGTACCGGCTGATCGACATCCCCGCGCAGCCTTCGAACCGCCTGGAGATCCACCGGGATCCGGCCCAGCGGACCACGCGGTTCTACCGCGCCGTCACGCCCGCGGTACCGTGACGGCGGTCTCGATCCCCGCGCTGCGACGGGGGACGAACGAACCCCCAGCGCCACTTGCGCGAGGATCCGGTCGCACGTTTTTCGGTTGTCCCGGTCGGCCAACGAGCACAGGATCCCGGCCCATGAACACGCCGGAATCACCTGACTGCACCGCGGTGCGTACGGGTGGCGACCGGGCGCGTTTCAGGTTTTGCAGACACCAGACCCTCCCCCGGTCATGGCGGCCTGGGGAGGCCAATCGGCTGTCGGGTGTGCCTGCAACACGGCCGATCATCCCCAAAGAAAGGACCCTGCTTGAGCCACCGTCAGACTGCCCGCTGGTTGGTCATCTCCCTCGGAGTTGGACTAGCCCATTCCCTCCTCGCCGCCACCCCGGCGGCCGATTCAACCGCGACTTCCTCCACCAACGCCCCGCCTTCCGCTAAGCCTCCCGCGACGGCGGCCACACCCAAGCCCAAGGCCTGGTACGATCAGACCCGCGGTATCCCCTTGGGACCGGGTTCCCTGGACATCGGCGTCAACATCCGCACTCGCTATGAGTACCTGGACAACTTCGATGTCCGCGGCTACGGCGCCGAGCTCGAAGACCATCTCCTCCTGCTGCGCACGCGGCTGAGCCTGGACTACCATTTTGGCAAGCCGGCCCACGTCTACGTCGAAATGCAGGACGCGCGTTACTGGCTCAGCGACCTGGACCGCGACACGTTTCCCGCCAGCAACCCTTTCCACGACGAGAACGAATTGCGCCAGGCCTATTTCGAATGGGAGAAGATCGCCGGATCACCCGCCGGCTTCAAAGCCGGGCGCCAGAGCATCACCTACGGGGATCGCCGCATCTTCGGCCCCGGCGAATGGGGCAACGTGGGGCGCTACTGGTGGGACGCAGCCAAGCTCTACTGTCACACCGATCCGGTGAAGGTGGACCTGCTCTACGGCCGCCAGATCGTCAGCGATGACTCGGGCTTCAACGACGAGCATTTCCCCTTCGAAATGGCCGCCGCCTACGCCCAGTTCAAGCAACTCACCAACCGCACGTTCACGTTCAAGCCCGACGTTTTCTACGTGGGCCGCTACGACACCCACGGGGATCTCAAAGGGGAAAGCGGCATGGGCGACGAATTCCGCCATACCCTGGGCTTCCGTTTCGATGGCCGCATCGGCGGCGACTGGGATTACTACGGCACCCTCGCCGGCCAGTTCGGCACCTACGGTGAGGACGACATCGCGACGTTCGGCGCGGTGGCGGGCGCGGGCTACACGTTTTCCGGATCCTGGGCTCCGCGGCTCGGGATCGAGTTCGCCTATGCCAGCGGCGATGACGACCCGAAGGACGGCACCCGCGGCACCTTCGACAACGTCTACGGCGCCGCCGACGCCTACTACTACGGCTGGATGAACGTGGTTTGCTGGATGAACCTGGAGGATTACCAGGCGAGCTTCGCCGTCCGTCCTGCCAAAGGCCAGAAGCTCTGGGTCGAGTACAACTACTACCGGCTGGCCGCGGCCGAGGACGCCTGGTACTACGGCAACGGCAAGGCCATGCGCCGGGACGCCACCGGCCAGGCCGGCCAGGACCTGGGACACGAAATCAACCTCCTCTGGCAGTGGAAGGTGTTCAAACCCCTTGAGGTGCTGGCCGGTTACGGCTGCTTCCTCCCGGGCGAGTTCATCCGCAATACACCGGGCAGCGACGATCCCGCCCACTGGTTCTTCGCGCAGCTCACCTTCAACCTGTGAAGCCGATGAACACCATGAATGCACTTACCATGAACCACCAGCAGCAGGTAGGGACGCGCGGCCCCGCGCGTCCGCCAGTTGCATGCGGTGGTGTGCGCCTTTTGCGGACGCCCGAGCCGGGCGTCCCTACCTCCGAACTGCGCACCACCCTAATGAAGAAGCCTGCATTGAAGTTGAAGGTAGGGCGACCTCTCCGAGGGCGCCGCGAGGAGCAGTCAACGAAGCAAGTGTCTCCGGCGCGCCCGGAGGACGCGCCCCACCTCGGCGCGATGCAAGGTCCACCGCCCTCACCCCGTCCCTCTCCCGTCCGACGGGAGAAAGTGGCACTTCGGCGCCTCCTGGGATTTGCCGAACGCGCGCTGCACCTCGCGGGCGGCGTTGCGGTCACCACGGCTCTTCATCTGACGGCCGCCACGCCGGACGCCGCAGCAACCACTCCCCCGCTCCTGAAGGTCGGTCACGTGGGCCACGACCATCATCTGGCCCTCTACGTCGCCGCCCTCGAAGGGCCGCGCTTCGAGCGTAACTACGGCATCTGGCTCAAGGAAATCAGCCCCCGCGAGATCTACGACCTGACGGTGAGCAACCAGCCGATTGCCCGCCTCCGCTTCATCCAGGTCCAGGGCGGCGCGCTCATGCCGGCCGCATTGGGGCGGGGCGAGATCGACATCGGCCTGGGTGGGCTGACGAGTGTGGCCAAGTTGGCCGACGGCGGCCAGCCCTTCAAGGTCCTCAGCCCGCTGCAGACCGGGGGCGACATGCTCGTCATGCGCAAGGGCTCGACCGTCACCAACTGGGCTGGGTTTGTGGCCGAGGCGAAGGCCCCGGGCAAACCGATCCAGATCGGCTACAAAGCTGCCGTCGCCGTCGCCAAGGTCGTCTTCGAAGGCGCCTTGAAGGCCGAAGGCATCCGGTACGGATACGACGCCACCAAGACCGACGCGCGCGTGATCCTGGTCAACTTCGCTTCCGAGGCCAGCCCGGTTCCTCTCCTCGAGAGTGGCGCGCTGGACGGATTCGTTATGAACCAACCGGCGGCGGCAATCGCGGCGCACAAAGGCGCCGGCCGGGTGGTGGCCGAGTTGGCCGAGCTTCCGCCAATCGGGAAATGGCGCGATCACCCCTGCTGCATCGTGGCGGCGACGGAAGCCACGCTCCGGGCGCGGCCACAGGTCATCCGGGAGTTCCTGAAGGTGCTGTTGTTGTCGACCGAGTTGATCCGACAGGACCAGGCTCTGGCGATCGCGTGCGCCAGCCGCTGGACCAAGAACGAGTTGGCCGTGGAACAGGCCTCCGTGCCGACGGTGCACTACGTGGCCGAGCCCACCGACGCCTGGTTGAAGGGCCTTCATACGTGGGCCGACATGATGCGGGAGATGAAGTTCTTCAGCGGACGGTTTGCACCCCTCTCCTCGGAGGAACTCAGGCAGCAGTTGTGCGACTTCGAGGCCTGCCGCCGGGCGGCCACCGAACTTCGCGCGGCCGGTTTGCTCCCCCGTCCCTGACATCCTCGACGTTGCCGTGCCATCGTCCTTCCTCTCCATGAACCTCCCGTTTGAGGTAGGGACGCCCGGCCTCGGGCGTCCGGCGGTTCCCGG
>CAYSPU010000038.1:0-29704 GCA_964432995.1 uncultured Verrucomicrobiota bacterium | reverse complement strand
ACGAACCCGCCATCAGGGGCGTCGACGATGCCCAACACGTCGTGATTGTCCCCACCATAGGACCGCTGCCATTGCATTACCAGACCGGCCACCTCGACGCTCTGCGTGGCCCAGGCCCGGGGGCCATCGGCGCTCAACACCTCGAGCCCCACGTCGTAGATGCCAACGGCGGGATAGCGGTGCTGCACGCTCACTCCGGTGCCGGTGGTGCCATCCCCAAAATCCCATCGGTACGACGCGATCGAGGCCCCGGGATTGCTCGATCCGCTGGCGTTGAAGGTCAAGACCTGATCCCAGAACACGGGGCTCGGCGGCTGCACCGTGAAACTGGCATGGGGCACGTGCAGGTCCGGCTCGACCTTCACAATCCACATCCACTGGTTCTCGCCCACCCCCGCCTCGCCGGCCACAACCAAGCGCCCGTCTTGAGACAACGCCGCGGCATAGGCGGCGTCGGTCCCGGCGCCGCCCAGGGCAGTATCCCAGAGACGCGCGCCGCTCCGGCTGGTCTTGATCACCCACACGTCGTCTCCGCCCGCCCCGATCGAGTCGGTCTGCCCGGCAATGAGGAAGCTGTCCGCTGCCTCGACGAGCGAGCGTCCGATATCCCGCTCATGGTCTCTGCCATGCAGAGTGCTCCACTGCAGGGCGCCGCCGGCGGAATACGAACCGAGCACGGCGTTCCGGTAGGAGGCGCTCGGGACCCCGGGCACCTGTTCTCTCCCGACCGACACGTAACCGCCGCCCGCGACTTGTCGCATATCGTAGTTCCAGACGGGCTGCGTGTTTGTCCAGACGGGAAGGCGCGACGAGTTCAACCGGACATCCGAAAGGCGGATGGTGAGGATGGCGCCGCCGTCGGAGGTGGGCTTGATCGATTTGGGGCCGGTCCACAGCCACTCGTTGCCGGGTTGCAGGGCTTCCCGCACCTCGAGCACCTGGCCATTGCGGTCCAGGCGCAGCAGGCAGCCCAACCCCACGTCGCCCATGTCCCTGCCGAGCGGGTCGATGAGGTAATCCGAGTGCGCCTGTCCCGTGACCCAGTAGCCGTCGGCCATTTCCGCGATGCCGGTCCCCCAGCGCGCCAAGCTGGGCCCGTGTTCAAACACCCCGCGGGCGACGTTCGTCTGCCACAGGGGTTGCAGCAGCAGATCGGTCTTCATGACCCAGAGAGTGGGGTTCATCCATTCCGGGAGGGGATCGTCGATGATTCCGGTGAAATGCTGGTGTTTGTAGCCGGTCACGACGTAGCCGTCCGGCTGGCCCAACGAGTCGTGCGAGACGATCACCGCGCTCGCGCCGCACCCCAGGCGCCCCCACTCCAGATACTCAGGCCCCAGGAAGACGTTGCTGCGGATGAGGGTGCCGTCCTCGGCCAGCACCGCCATCGCCGCCCAATCATACACAAGCTCGCCCGGTTGCCTGACCACGCCGGCCACGACGAACCCTTCATGGCAGCGTTCGACGGCCAGTGCGCGCGAACTCACGAAGTTCGTGAAGAGAAGGCGGCCCCACTGGCATCCCGGCGGGTTGAGGAAGTAGTCCGACTCCGCACTCCAGACCCGGACGGACCCTGCGATCAGAAGCACAAAGAAGAAACGGGGGAATCGACAGGGGATAGCTTCCATGGGTCTCCACCATGGCACTCCGGGCGGGTCTTCGCAAGCTGAAGCACTCCTCAGGATGCCCTTCGTGCAACCGCCCAGCGAGGCGCGCCTCAGACTCATCCCGTCCGCAACCTGGGAACAACAATCTCCCGCTCTCGACCCTCGTCCCGCGCCTCGCTCGTCTGGAGTCCTCGACAGGAGCGAGGACTGGAACAGCGGCGGCCGAGACTTGACCTCCTGGGCACGGATTCCGAGCGGCGAGGACTTCAGCCGGGTTTTCCCGGATTCGCCCTCTTCGCGCTCCACCAGGACGAGGCCCACCTGTCCCCGCGCCTGGCCCGCGTCCGGCGGGAGGAACGGCGCAACGGCACCAAGCTGGCACCCCGCGTGGCCATGATCCTGGACGTGGGTTCACCTTCTACGCGATGACCTCGACGCGCCCGCTCCTCTGACCCAGGGTTTGCCGGTACTCGCCCCAGGCCCGCGCCAGGCGGCTGATGCCTTCGTGCATGGTGGGGGCGTCGGCCACGAAGGGCATGAGCTTCTTCATAACCCATGCCGCGGGACCGTCGTGCCGCGCTCCGACCCAGTGAACACGTCGGTGTCCCTGAACAATGAACCAGGCAACCCACCATGCCCCAAAGGCGGTCTTTCTTCCGCCACGGGCGGCGGGCTTACGGCTGGAACCTCAAGGAGTAGACGTCCGCATCGCGCATGGCCATCCGAACTCGGATGGGGCGCCCGGCCAAGGCGCTCACGTCGGCTCTGTTCCGCCAGGTCACCACTCGTTCGAGCGTGTCGCCGAAGAGTTCATCGCTGTCGGCTAGCTCGAAGCCGGGAAGCGGGCGACCGCCGCAATCCTGGAGCTCGACGCGCACGTGACCCGCGGCGGAGCTGGAGAAGTTCAGCGCCAGCTCCTTGCCGCGGAAGGTCAGGGGCTTGGTCAGGAACTCACCGCGACCGCGGGCGCTGAGCGAGGCAAAGCCGTCCATGCGCAGCGTGTAGCGGCGGAGCTGCTTGGGGCCTTTCCAATGGTTCTCGCCCACATAGAAGGTCAGTTCCGACGGGGCTGTGGGATCGCCGGCTGGGGTTTCGAGCAGGCCCAGGCTTTGGTAACAATCGCCGTAAACCCAGTTGTCCCGGCGCTCCAACCCGGGGCGGAGGAAGGCCTCCTCGAAGCGGTTAAACGTGCGGCCGTCGCGGCTGCTCATGAACAGGCCGTCGGTCACGGCCGTGCCATAGCGGGGGTGGAACTTCATGCGCCGCTGGCGATGCTCCCGGTCGGGCAGGGCATTCATCGAAGGCCCCCATGGGCGTTCAACGTACCGTGTGGGAAACCCAATGAAAAGGTGCGGGGCACGGTGGTACGGGAGAATCTGGTTCGTGTAGAGGGCCTCGTCGGACGCGTCAGGGTAACGCAGCAAGACGGGCTCGGTCCAAGTACGGAAATCGGGCGAGGTGGACACGCGGATGTCGCGAATCCCGTTGTGAAAGTCGCGGAAGTAACACCAGTAGTGACGGCGCAGCGGGTCCCAGAAAGCGTTATTCTGGGTGTCGAAAGCTCCTTTGGTGACGATCGGTTGGTCCGCCAACGGCGACCAATGGAGACCGTCGTCCGACTTGTACGCCCACAGCCCACCCGGACCCGAGGACACCGCCTTGTATTGTTCGCCCGGACGACAATCCGGGTTCGGGTCCTTCATCGGCGTGAAGTTGTCCAGGCTGGGGGCCGACCACACGATGTTGTTGTGTCTCGACCCATCGTACTCGAAGAGCCCCAAATCGGGCTTCACCCAGTGAACGCCATCCCGGCTCTCGGCGTAGCAGGCGAAGATCGGTCGCGAGGCCAGCTTCGTGCCGTCGGCGCTGGTCAGGTCCGCGGCAATGTAGTACATGCGGATGAGAGGGCCGTCGCGGAACACGGTCTCGTATCCGCAGCCGCTCCCCTCCCACGCCGCATCGCACACCATCACCACCTCGCGTGGGGTCGCTGAGTGCAACCGCTGTTCGACGCCGTCCAGGCGATCGAGCAGAAACCGATCGACAAACAGCTCTCGCCGGTCGCCGACATCAATCGCGCCCTGCTCGTCGGCCAATAACGCCGCGGCGCAAGCGAGGGACCAGGCAAGGACAATCAAGGGCTCCGGTCGAATTCTCCGAATGAAGGTCTGCAAGGTGGGCAAGTGCATTCGCCCACAGCGTAACGCAGGGGCACAGGGAGGCAAAGCCAATCGGGCGGCCAATCGGGCGGCCGACACCGCCGTCGGCCTCTTCTCCGCTGGCGGTCGCCACCCGATTGAGCGCCGTGAGAACTTCGCGTCCCCGAGCTGCTGGCGATGCGCATTCGCGTTGTCCAGCAACTTCTCCGAACGATAACGGATCTACGTCGGCCCCACCCGCCGCTGCGACAAACGCCTCAACGCCCAGACCTATACCGACCGTGATTGTGAGCGCCCTGACAGATCCTCCCGACCTGGACACCGCCCTCAGAACCCTCTGGGGCGCCAGCCCAATGCCCTTCGCGGCCGCGGTCGATAACCCCCACCTCTCCGACACCTTCCAGGCCCCCCAGCGTCGCCTCGAAGAGTTGGTCGCGCTGCGCGCCAGCGGCTTGCTCCATGGTCCCAACGGCGTGGGCAAGACCCTCTTGGTCCAACACGTCCTGCGCTCCCTGTGCGTTCACACCCGTGCGTGAGCGGGCTCTGCTTGGGTTGCTCTTCGCGCTGAAGCGCCGGGAGAGCTGGATCGCTCCGTGAAGCCCCGCTCCATGTGGGCCAAGGCAAGGAACGCTTGAGCGAGAGTCTGGACTGCGGCAGGACTCAGACGGCCCCCGAGCTTCTTGTTCGCGATGTAGTCGTGAAGTTGTTCATCGCGGATGCAGTGGACTGTGCTTGTGGTGCCCCACTTCGCCTCGACGCGGGCAGACGTGAACACGAAGACGGCTTGGTAGAATGGATCCAGTCCTGGTGCCAGGGCGCGAACCTTGTCGCGGATGCCGAGCATCCTGCCGAGGAACGGGCGGATCTGGGCTCTTTCGGTGGGCTGCCCATTGACCATCAGCTCACCTTTGCCGTCCGGCGAAATGACGCCGCGCCAATTCTTGGTATCCAGGAGGAAGACGCCCGTGGGGCCGGTGACAACATGGTCCACGTTCCCGAATGGAGTAGCAAGGTCATGGATGCCCACCAAATACTGAATCGGCGGATCGCTCGCTCGCATCGCCGCTAGCGCCGCTTCGGTCGGAACCTCAGCTACGAAATCGAGGCGCTCAACCGGAGAACCCGCTGAGGGCCATGGAGGTACCAGGGCAAGGCGGCAACCGTCCGCCGTGGTCCGCACGCGGGCGACCAGTTGAGCGTCGACCACATCATCCCACGTGCCGTGGTGCCAGAGCTGGACAACGTGATCGCCAGCCTGGAGCTCATGCCGCAGCGGGCGAACGCCGGCAAGCAGGACAAGATTGGGGAGCGGCAGCGGGCTTTGGCGGAGAAGTTGAAGGAGGCGGGACTGCTCAGCACACGAGAACCTCACGTGCACGAGGCGCTTGGATGATCAGCAGGCGCTGGAGCGGTTCCATCATGTGTATTCGATGATTTCCGTGGCAAGCTGTCGGCGCAGGCAGCTGAAGCGTCCTGCCGGGATGCCCAAATCGCTGAGAACACACATCTGGAACAGGAGTTTCAGTTTCTCGTTCATCCGTACCAAGTCCGCCCGTTCGGCCACACCGCCCAACGCGAGATCAGCCGGGTTGTGGTGGGTATAGTGGTTGCGAGTCTTTCCGACCTCGGCTGCGAAACCGTCCAGATCAGTAACCAAGCCGCGGAGGTTCACAGCGTGCGTCGTCGCTGATTCACTGATCTTGGCCCTGAGTCCGCGGTCCCGATGCGACCGGAACTTGATGCCGTGGTACGCCTCCAGCGCCTGCGCCAGGCTCAGGTGGGCCAACTCGGAGGTAGCTTGAACTGTCCACGCTGGAGAGTTGGCAACCAGGGGGGGCAGTGGTTGCCAGCCTGGCACGTTGTCGGAGTTGACCTTCCGTTGGCTTCTTCCCTTCAAGAGTGCGAAAGAAGACCGGCAGCTTGGCGACAAGCTCTCGGTCTTTCATGATGTAGGGCGGGATGCGCCCTGCTGAGGTGTGGGCGAGGTCTTCAAGCTTCTTGAACTGCTCCGTCGCTTCCTCGAATCGAAGTGCCTTGGCAATCCGTCGCAGAACACCCTTCTCCTTCGGCGGCGCCAATTGGCCACGTTCCACCTTGCTCCAGTTGCTCGCATCCTGTTCGGCCAGGATGCAGAATTCGCGCAGCCCCAAGCGCAATTCCTGCCGACGCTCCCTTATGAATGCGCCGAACATACACTGTTCCTTTTGGTTTGGTTGGTTTGCCTGCTGTGGTAATCAGATACCACAGGGACCTAGCATGTGGGTTGGGCTGCGCAACGAAAAACGGGGGCATTCCTGGCGCCCCTATGCTCTTCCGCCCCCGACTGGCGAGTGCCCCATGGGCGCGGCTGATCCGGTCGGTGCCGGCGGGGCGCAATTCACCCCCAAGACCAGCAGAGCGCATTGGAAAGGGGTGACGCCCACCGGTATCGCCCAGCGAGCTCAACAATGGAACCGTGACCCTCTGCCGCCCCGCCGCCGGTGGGGGCCCCCGGCTGGCGGATGCCCGCGAGACATCCCCTCCCCGCGGACGCGGCGCATCGTCTACCGGCCGCTCGCCGCCAGGCCGTAGGCCACCTCGTTCCAGCCGAGTTCCTGCTGGAATGGCCGCAGCCGGGTCTCGGCGTCGATGACGACCAACTCGATGCCGGCCATGCGGGCGTAATCCTCGAGCATCTCCGTGGTCACCGCCTGGCTGAAGCCCGTGTGGTGAGCGCCTCCGGCGTAGATCCATGCCGCCGCGCCGATCTTCAGGCTGGGCTTCGGCACCCAGACGGCACGCGCGACCGGGAGCCGTGGCAGCGGCTTCGGCGGGCGCACCACATCCACCTCGTTGACGAGCAACCGGAACCGGTTGCCCAAATCAATCAGCGACGCGTTCAGCCCCGGGCCGGGCGCGGTGTCGAACACGAGCCGGACCGGGGCCGCCTTGCCGCCGATGCCCAGCGGGTGGACTTCGAGGGAGGGTTTGCCCTGGGCGATCGTCGGGCAGATCTCGAGCATGTGAGCGCCGAGCACCAGGGGCTGCTTCGGGTTCAGGTGATAGGTGTAGTCCTCCATGAACGAGGTGCCGCCTTTGAGGCCCGCGCTCATGACCTTCATCGCGCGCACCAGAGCGCACGTCTTCCAGTCGCCTTCGGCGCCAAAGCCGTAGCCCTCGGCCATCAGACGCTGCACCGCCAACCCCGGCAACTGCGACAAGCCGTGGAGATCCTCGAACGTGGTCGTGAATCCCTTGAACTCGCCCGCCGCCAGGAAGGAGCGCAGCCCCAACTCGATGCGCGCCGCTTCCTCGAGCGACGAGCGCATCGCCCCGCGCGCGCGGAGTTTCGGGGCCGCCACATAGTGGGCTTCGTATTCGGCGATGAGCTGGCGCACGTGGCTTTCGCCCACTTCCCGGATGGCCTGAACGAGGTCGCCGACGCCGTAACCGTTGACCGACCAGCCGAACTGGATTTCCGCCGAGACTTTGTCGCCCTCCGTGACGGCCACCTGGCGCATGTTGTCCCCGAAGCGACAGAACTTGGCGCCCTGCCCGTCCTGCCAGGCGGCGGCGGCCCGGCACCACGCCCCGAGTTGCCGCTGCACGTCGCGGTCCTGCCAGTGACCGACCACCACCTTCCGGGGAAGCCGGAGGCGGCTCATGATGAACCCGTGCTCGCGGTCGCCGTGGGCGGCCTGGTTCAGGTTCATGAAGTCCATGTCGATGGTGGACCAGGGGATGTCGCGGTTGTGCTGGGTGTGGAGGTGAACGATCGGCTTGCGCAGTTGCTTGAGGCCATTGATCCACATCTTCGATGGGGAGAAGGTGTGGCACCAGGTGATGAGGCCGACGCACTGGGGGGTGTTGTTGGCCTGCTGGCAGAGGGCGGTGGCCTCGGCCGGCGTCTTGACCACCGGCTGAAAGACGACCTTCACCGGAATGACCGGGCTGGCGTCCAGCGCCCGGGTCACTTCACGGGAGTTCTTCGCCACCTGAAGCAGGGCCTCGGGGCCGTAAAGATGTTGGCTGCCGGTTACGAACCAGACTTCGAAAGATGAGAGTGGCTTCATGTTGTTACGAGATCCGGACGGTGCTGCGGTTGACCCGGTGCAGGACCGAACGGCGGGAGTTCAGCAGAAAGAGGCGGGGCGAGTCAATGGAACAAAGCGGAATCACCACAATGCGAACACGGCCCCGCCAAATCCCGTCGGTTCACCCGGTTTCCCCGCCTGCAGACCGCCTGCGAGTCGCGTCCAGAGCCGGTGCGTGCGTGTGGTGCCGAGCGCCGTCCCCTGACCGCAACTCTCTTGGAGATGCCCTGCTGCGAGTTGGCCTGCGAGTTCGGCCTTGTTCCCGCCACGGTGGGACGCCATGCTCCGGCCGCTTTGGATGCACAAGACCAATCCTCAGGGGGAACTCGCGGGGAACGGCGCTCGCCCTTTCCGCCGGTGTTCTGGGTTGCCAACGGAATCGAAGTTCTCGAACGCTTCGCCTACTACGGCATCTACTTCGGGTTCGGGATCTACATGACGAACCTGGGCTACACCAGGGATCAGTTGGGCATTGTGCAGAGTCTGTTTCTCCTGTTGTCCTACGCGATACCCGTGATCTCCGGGACGTTCGCCGACCGGTTCGGTTTCAAGAAGGTGCTGATCGTCTCCTACCTGGCCTATCTGCCGTCGATCCTCCTGCTGATGGTCACGAAGTCGCTCTCCGGAATCGCTCTGACGATGTTGAGCATCGGTTTGGCGGCGGGGATTTTCAAACCGCTGATCGCGGGAACCGTCCGGGTGACCACCGACGGCACGAACAAGACCCTTGGCTTTGGGATCTTCTACGCGATGGTGAACGTGGGCGGGTCGTTTGGCCCGATTGTGGCCGGCAAACTGCGGGCCATCTCGTGGGATTACGCTTTCCTGGCGGCGGCCGTTGCCATCGGCGTCATGCTGCTGATCACGATCTTCTTCTACGAGGAACCACCGCGCGAAATGGTGAAGGAAAGCCTGGGCCGGAAACTGCGCGACATCGGGGTGGCGCTGGCGGACATCAAGTTCTCGGTCTTTCTGCTTCTGCTGGGGCTGTTCTTCTGGCTGCCCTTCTGGGCGTTCTTCAACGTCTGCGCGCTGTATGTGGACAGCAACCTGGACACCGCCCGCCTCTACCAGGATTTGCGTTCGGTGTTCGGCCGTGCTTTTGCCGACTTCTTCTCACAGGCGGACGCCGACGGCACGCGGCGGGTTTTGGGCGAAACGATCTCGCACACCGGCTACATCATCATGGTGCTTCAGTTACTGATCTCTCGGGTGTTCGAGCGGATCCGGCCGATGCCGTCGTTTCTGATCGGTTTGACCATTGCGGCGGTGGGGTTGGCCACGCTGGGGACGGCGCGGGTGGTCGCCCCTTCGCTGGTGTTCCTGGGGATCTTCCTGTTTGCGATCGGCGAGATGATCACCTCTCCGCGGATTCAGGAGTACATCACGTGGATCGCGCCCAAGGAGAAGGCGGGGCTCTACATGGGATCGAACTTCCTGGCGGTGATGGTGGGCGGGGTGAGTAGCGGCTTTGTCTACACGACGCTGCTCTACGGTCGGTTCAACGACTGGGGCAAGCCGGAGTGGGTGTGGTACGCCATGGCCGCGCACGTCTTGTTGGGCGTCGCGGTCTTCTGGCTCTTTGTGAAGTTGGCCGGGGAATTCCGCGAGCAGAAGGCGTAGCCTCCCGGGTTATCGGACGAACCCGCGTTCCTTAAGCCAGAAGACGAGGTCGCGCGCCCAGGGATGCGTATTGGCAAAGGGCGGTTTGTCCCGGAGACCGATTCCGTGGGGCCCCTTTTCGTAGATGTGGAGATCGAACAGCACGCCCGCCTTGCGCAGCGCCTGGGCGAACTGCAGGCTGTTCTCGACCGGAACCACGGGGTCCTCCCCTGTGTGCCACACGAAGCACGGCGGCGTTTCTTTCGTGACCTGCAACTCGTTCGACAGAAGCCGCACGAGTTCCGGCGATGGATCCGGCCCCAGCAGGTTCCGCTTCGAACCTTCGTGCGTGAACTCGCCCATCGTGATCACCGCGTAGCAGAGGATGCCCAAGTCCGGACGCGAGCTTTGCCTCTCGACCGGATCGGCGGCGTTCGGGTCCCCGGCGTCGAAGTGGGTGACGGCGGTGGAGGCCAGGTGACCGCCGGCGGACGATCCCATGATGCCGACGCGGTGGGGGTCGATCCCCCAATCCTGGGCGTGGGCGCGGACGAAGCGGATGGCGCGGTTGGCGTCCTGGAGCATGGCCGGGTGCCGGTAGCCGTGCGGCGCCAGGCGGTACCTGAGGACGAAGGCCGTGACGCCGGCTTGGTTCAGGTAGAGGGCGTAATCGGTCCCTTCATGGTCCGCCAATCCGCCATAGCCACCGCCAGGGCAAACGACGATAGCGGCGCCGCTTCTCCGATCGGGCGTTGGCGAGAAAACGCGCACCGACGGTATGTCCTGGGGCTGCGAGCCCCGGGCTCCCGGCGCGCCGTCGGGCCAGAGCGGGATGGGGTCGGCGGGGGCCGCGATGAGGCTGGCCGCAAACCACAGGTGTGCGGCGACGACGAAGAAAGATCGCATGGGCCCGATCCAAGCAGCACCGGGCGGCGGGGACAACTGGAAAGGGGCACCGGAACATCCAACTTCCAACTTCCAACTTCCAACTTCCAACATCGAACTTCGAACGGCTGCCTGCGGTTCGATGTTTACTGTTTGCGCGTTCGCTGTTCTGGGCTTCGCGCAGCGCATCCATCGGTTGTGGGTCGCCAGTCCCCTAGGGCGGGCGGTCCGGAGCGCGACCGGTCCCCGGTCGCAGCGGCGGCGCTGGGCGGCAGTGCGCCGATGGTTCGAGATCGCGTCCGGCGGGTGAGGCTGCTGCCCGCCGGGACGCCGGGCGGTCCGGAGCGGCCAGACGGTGTTGGCCGCCCACCGACAAGCTGGGGATGCACCGGGCTTCGCGCTTGCCAAGGCATTGGGTGGCACCTAGGTTGGGCGGCGTGAGCTCGGAGCTGGGACAGTATCTGCCGGTGCTGATGTTGGTGGGTTTGGCGGTGGTCTTCACCGCGGGGATGCTGGTGTTCTCGGTGCTGGTGGGCAAACGGGGGCGGCGCACCCCGGTCAAGGATTCCCCCTGGGAATGTGGCATTCCGGCCATCGGCCCCGGGAGCGGGCGGCTGTCCGTGCGGTTCTACCTGGTGGCGATGCTGTTCATCCTCTTCGACATCGAAGTGGTGTTTCTCTATCCGTGGGCGGTCGTCTACCGGGAGATGCTGGTGGAGAACGCCAACCTGATTTTCGGGGCGATGCTCACCTTCCTGGGCGTGCTGTTCGTCGGCTACATCTACGCCGTCAAGAAGCAGGCGTTTGACTGGCGCAGTTGATCCCGGGGAACCGCCTCCGCCACTCCGCCCGCGAGAGTTTGCCGCGTTCGTTGGCGCCCAATTGGTCGACGAACCTCCATTCCCGCGGGACCTGCCAGGCCGGGAGAACGGCGAGCAGGTGATCGCGCAGAATCTCCGCCGTCACGCGGCCACGGGGAACCACCACCGCCGCCACCACCTCTTCGCGCACATCGCCCGCCGGCACGCCGAGCACGAGGCACTCGGCCACATCCGGATGCCGCAGGAGAACCGCCTCGACGCCCTCGGGGCACACCTTCCGGCCGGCGACATTGATGATGTCGCTGGCGCGTCCCAGGAGGTGGACCCGGCCATTGCGGATCTCGGCCAGATCGCGCGTCCGATAGCAGCCGCCGCTCAGGGACGGGGCCGGCTCCGGCCAGTACGTTGCCGCAACCGCGGCGCCGCGGACCTCGAGACATGCGTCGTCGCCGACAGCGAGCTGGACGTTGACCATGGGCGTGCCTGCCAGTGAACTCTCAGTGCGCGGCGTGGGGGTGGCGTCGTAGGCGATGCCGCCGCATTCGCTGGAGCCGTAGAAGTTGTGGATCTTGACGCCGGCGCTCGCGAAGACCTGCTGTTCGAGGGCGAGAGGCAACGGCGCTCCGGCGGAGATCGCCAGGCGCGTTTGAGTGGGAATGGTCCCGGCATCGATCCAGGCGCGCCACAGGGCCGGGACGGCCGGCAAGGTCAGCGCGCCGACGAGGGACGCCCGGCGCCGCACCGCCTCGGGAAGGGCGGAGTCCGACACGATCAGAGGGATGCCGTGGAGCAGCAAGGGGAGAATCAGGTTCGAGAAGCCGTACGAGTGCGCCAATGAGATCAGGGCGAGATTCGGCCATTCGGGACGCAGGCCCATGGTCGCCACGATGTTGTCCGCGTCCGCGGCAAGTTGTTCCTCGCGGAACGCCACGAGGCGCGGCGTCCCTGTGGTCGCCGAGGTCGTCTTCAGGTGTGCGATGCCCGTCGGGGGCGGTGGCACTTCCGGGCGCGGCTGGTTTGGTTCGAGCGGGCACACGACGCGCCCCTCGCGCCACGCGCGAAGGGTGGTCAGGACAAAGTCGATGCCGGCGCCCTGCGGGAAGGCCAGAGGCCCGGTCGTGCCGGAGGCCGCGTCCGCGGCGCGGGCGAGTTCGGCGAAGGTCCACCAGCGGTCGGATGCCGGGTCCCAGAGGGCTGGTTCGCGCGCGTGCGCACGGGCGATTTGACGCCATCGGTCGTAGAGCATTGTCAGCTAGCTAGCCAAGCCGTAGTCTGGTCCGCAAGAGCGAATGAGGGTGGTTGCGCGCATGGAATGCACCTACCAAATGACACGCCCGTCTCGACGGGGAGCCAAACGCCCTACCAACACGGAGTGTCGCTGCCCCGAGAAATCAGGACTGCCCCAGTTCACTATCATCGCAGCTCCTGCCCATGCAGCGCACGGTAGGGCGACCTCTCCGAAGGCGCCGCAAGAAGCAGTCAACGGGGGCAATGTCTCCGGCGCGCCCGGAGGGCGCGCCCTGCCTTGTGCGGGCACCCCGAAGGCCGGTGGGGCACTCCCCGACGCTGGCGCGACCTCGAGGACGCCCGCGGACCGCGCCGGCTGTCTTGGAGTGCGTCCGCCGCCGCGGCGCTTTCCAGTGCGGGTGCGTCCTCCCGGCAGACGACAGCGGCGCGGCGGCACGCCAAGTCTGCCCAGGTTTGCGCGCCTGGCGCTTTTGGGGCTGGCCTTGGCGTTCCTGACCGGCTGTGCCGCTCCCCGGCGGATTGCCGGGGAACGCCCGTTTCAGTTCGGGATCGACACCTTCGCATATGCGAACGAGTTGCTGTGGGACTACGCGTTTGACGCCGAGGGCCGCTGGAAGGGAACGGCGCGTCAACCGAGGCCCCACTACACCCATCGTTGTTTCGTGGTCGTTCGCTCCGCGAAGCAGTTCTTCCAGCATGCACGCTTCGATGGGGCGGCGTGTCGGGTGGGGGAAGCGGAGGAACGGCGCCTGGTGCGGGAGGTGATCGGCCGGAGTCCGCGTCACGACTCCTGGCCGGAGGAGCGGGTGGTGATCCCGGGGTATGCGAATCTGCGGGAGTTCAGCGCGGCGCGGGAGGAGATGCTGCAGGAGGAGTGCGGCAGTTTCTGGGAGAGCTACTTCCAGCGCGGGCACTGGCGGATGATCCTGCCCTTCTCGCGGGCGCACCAGGCGCGCGCGGCAGCCGGTCTCGCGCGGGAAATCGCGCGGAACCGGCCGGTGGTGGTGCACCTGGTCAGCTTCCCGAGCCTCCGCATCAATCACGCGGTCCTCTTGTTCGCGGCGGAGGAACAACCGGGCCTCACGCGGTTTGCCGCCTACGACCCGAACTTCCCGGGGAAGCCGACCGAACTGACGTACCATGCGGACGCTCGCCGGTTCGAGTTCCCGACGAACGCCTATTTCCCCGGAGGCCGGGTGAAGGTCTATGAGGTGTATTGCAGCCGGTGTTACTGAGCGGGCGCTCCAGGTTCCCGCACGGGGGGCGCGGCCGGCGATTCGAGTTTCTTGCGCACCGCCTCGCTGCTTTCGATGGCGAGGGATCGCTCCCACGCCTCGCGGGCCTTGGCCGCTTCGCCCAGCGCCTGGTAGACGTCGCCAAGGTGATCGTAGAGCGTGGCGTCCTCTTCCTCTTCTTCGACGTGCTGGATGGCCTTGAGCATCCACTCGAGCGCTTCGGGGGCTTTCCCCTGTTTGAAGAGAACCCAGGCCATGCTGTCGAGGTAGGCCCCGTTGTCCGGTTCGATGGCCAGCGCGCGTTCGATCAGGGCGCGGGCCTCGTCGAGCTTCTCTCCGCGGTCGGCCCACATATACCCGAGGTAGTTCAGCGCTTCGGCGAACGTGGGTGCGAGTTCGATGGCCTTGCGCATGTGCTGTTCGGCTTCGGCGAAGTCGCCTTTGCGTTCGCACGCGACGCCGTACTGGAAGTAGAAGACGTGGTTCAAGCGGGAGCGCTCGCCGGTCGCGGCCAGCGCCTCCGCCTCCGTGTAATGGCGTACCGCCTCGGCGTAGCGCTTGGCGCGCGCATGGGCGAGCCCGGAATAGAACTCGAGCAGGAAAGCGCGGGGAAACCGGCCCCGCGCCCGGTCGAGCAGCGCCAGCGCCTCCTCGGGTTTGTCCCGGGAGAGCTTCACCCCGGCAAGATCGTAATAAGCCGGCTCGAACAACGGCTGGAGCAGGAGAGCTTTCTCGAGGTAATCCTCGGCCTCCTCGAGGCGGTTCTCCTGAAACGCCAAGGCCCCCAGGAGGTAGGTCGCACGCTCGTTGGTCGGGTCCGCCTCGATCAACGATCGAAGCTGGCGAGCGGCCGCCTCCCGATTGCTCGTGGTGAGGTAGATGTCGACGAGGTTCTCGCGCACGAGCGGCGCGGACGGATTGCGTTCGAGGATCTTGAGGTAGATATCCTCGGCCCTCTGCATTTCGCCGATCTGGCGATAGGCTCCAGCCAACCGGTGCGCCAGGACCGGATCGTCCAGGGGCAGTTCCGCGGCCCGATCCAGCAACTCGCGGCAGCGAGGTTTGACGGAGTCGAGCCGGGTGGGGTGCAGATGGGCCGCCGCGAGGTGGAGATCCGCGATGGTCACGAGGTAATTGGGGTCCTGGCTGGTCTGGCTGGCCGCCTCCGTCAGCAGCGCGAACAGCTCGTCCGTTTGCTGGCGCTCGGAGTAGATGGCCACCAGGTGTTGCCACGCCATCAACAAGGCGGGGTTGCGCCGGAGCGCGTCCCGGTTGGCCTGGATGGCTTCGTCGGTCTTCCCCTGCTGTTGCAGGGCGAGGGCCCGCCAGGAGAGGTAGCTCGCGGGGGCGTCGGGATTTCGAGCGGCCTTGGCGAGCAGGGCCTCGGCGCGTTCAGCGGCCTGGGCCCGCAACAGCCGGCCGGCCACCTGGAGCATCAGGGTTTCGTTGAGCGGATCCGCCTCCGCTGCCGCCACGAAGTGGTCGAGCGAGGCGGCCGGTTCGTTCTGGAGCTCGGTGAGGACTCCGGCGGCGAAATGGGCGTGCCGCCGCGCGCGCTCCTCCATCTGCTCCGGGCTCCAATCGCGGGCCTCCGGTGGCGCGTCCTGCTGCCCGCCGGCGTCGCCCGGGCGGTCCGCGGTGCCGGGGCCGGCCGACCGGCAGCCGGTCCACGACAGGGCCAGCACCCCCCCGACCGCCAATCCCCACCATCCCGCGCGGGAGGCGTCCATCCATCTGGGAAAGTTCATGGGACGCAACGCGGCTCCGCGCGAGCGGAGCCGCGTTCGCAGAAAACGAACAAATGCGTGACCGACCCGGCAGAGGACTACTTCTGCCAGGTACGCTTCTTGTGCCGATTGGCGCGCAGTTTCTTGCGGCGCTTGTGCTTGTTGATCTTCGCCTTCCGACGCTTCTTCAATGATCCCATAAGTGTTCCGTTGGCCGGTCAGTATACGACTTTGTTCAGCGGGTATTCAATGATTCCTTCAGCCCCGGCAGCCTTCAGTTGGGGTATGATCTCCCGCACGACGTGTTCATCGATCACCGTTTCCACGGCCACCCATCCGGGTTGGCCGAGCTGCGAAATGGTCGGGTTGCGCAACGCAGGCAGGCTGCGCAGCAGCCGATCCAGGTTCCGCCGCGCAATGTTCATCTTCAGACCCACCTTGGCCTCCGCCTCCAAGGCCCCGCGGAGGAGCATCGCCAGCGTCTCGATCTTCTGCCGCTTCCACGGGTCCCGCCAGGAGGCGTGGTGGGCGATCAACCGCGGCGTCGACGCCAGCAGCGTGTCGACGATCCGCAGCTTGTTCGCCCGCAGCGACGACCCGGTCTCGGTCAACTCCACGATAGCGTCGACCAACTCGTGGGCCTTGACCTCCGTGGCTCCCCAGGAGAACTCGACTTCGGCATGAACGCCGTGCCGTTGCAGATACCGGCGGGTGAGCTCGACGACTTCGGTGGCGATGCGTTTGCCTTCGAGATCCCGGACGGCGCGCACCGGCGAGTTCTCCGGCACGGCCAGCACCCAGCGCGCCGGCTGGCGCGTCGACTTGCTGAAGAGGAATTCGCCCACCTCGTGCACGTCGGACGCGTTCTCCTGAATCCAATCGTATCCGGTGATCCCGCAATCCAGGTATCCATGTTCGACGTATCGACTGACCTCCTGGGCGCGGATCAACCGGATCTCGAGTTCCTCATCGTCGACGTACGGGATGTAGGACCGGCTGCTGACGGAGATGTTGTATCCCGCCTTGGCCATCTTCTCCAGGGTTGCCTCCTGCAGGCTGCCCTTGGGCAACCCGAGGCGCAACACCTTCGCCTTCGCCACCGGCACGGCGGCCGGCTTGTTCTGTTTTCTCTTCATGCCATGTTGCTTCCAAACGAACCCGTCGCACGCATCGCGGTCTCGCGGCAGACTCCCCCGCCGCACCGCCGTATCGGAGTATTCTCTCCTGCCGCCGGGGCCACCCGCACTTCGGGCGTTGGCGCCGGCAACTCAAGCCGCCGCCATTCCCAGGGCCCGACGGCCCTCCAGGCGGATCCTCCCGGCCAGGACGGCCTCGACGGCTTCCGTGTAGGCAATCCGCTCTTGCTGCTGGATGCGCGCGTGGAGCGTCGCGGGGGTGTCGGTATCCAGCACCGGCACCGTCTTCTGCACGAGGATGGGTCCCGTGTCCACCCCTTCATCCACCAGGTGCACCGTACAACCGGCAACCTTCACCCCGTAGTCGAAGGCCTGCTTCCAGGCTTCGAGGCCCGGAAACGCCGGGAGCAACGCCGGGTGGATGTTCAACACCCGCTGCGGAAACGCCCGCAGCAGACCCGACTTCAGAATCCTCATGAACCCCGCCAGGAGCACCAGATCCACCCGCGCTTCCCGCAGGGCGTCCACATACGCTTGCTCCCCTTCTCCGTCCAGCTTGGTCCGGAACCGCCCCGGCGGCAGGTAGAGCCCTCGCAGACCCAGTTCCCGGGCGCGATCCAGGATGCCGGCCTCAGGAACGTCCGAGAGCACAATACTGATCTCGGCCGGCAGGCGGCCCGCGGCGCAGGCCTCGGCGATCGCGACCATGTTCGATCCCTTGCCTGAGCCAAGAACACCCAGCCGGTATTTGGCGCCGGAAAGCACGCGCCGCTTCTAGTACCAGACTCCCCTCCCCTGACAAGCAGAAAGCCTGGAACGACTCCTGCAGGCATGGTCCCCTCGATATGTTCGCTGGGTATCTAGACGAGACCACGATCATCTCCGACCAACCAGTGTTAGTGGTTGATGGCAAGTCCGTTGTGAACTCCTTCGCAAGAGTCGACGAAGCGACGGATTTCATTGCCAGGACCCGGAGCGACACCGCCGTAATCCTGAGACACAACGGCCTGAATTGGGACATCTGGCCTTTTGCCCATGCGCCGGTAGTAGTCAGTTGAACAGACCTGCTTCGCACAGCATGGCGCGGATGCTCTCGGGTGCATTGCCCTCGATCAGGACCGCTCACCCGCCAGGACCCGCGACAGGATCCCCGCCATCCGCTGGTTGGTTTCCGCGTCCTTGACCGCGACGCGGACGCAACGGTCGCCCAGGCACGAGCTGATACCCGCCGTGCTTCGGAGCCACAGTCCTTGTTCCTGGCATCGCGCGATGAGCGTGGCGGCATCTGGTCCCTCCGCCGGCAACTGGCACAGCAGCAGGTTCGCCGCGCCCGAGAGGACTTGCCATCCGAACCCTCGCAGCCGCTCGGCCAACTGCTCGCGCAGAGTGTGGGTCTCGCGCCAGCGCGCCTGGTAGTAGGCCGGATCCTGGAGCGCCCGCACCGCGGCCAACTGCCCCGGCAACCCGACCACCCACGGTGGCGTGACCGCAGCCAGCGGCTCGAGCAGATGCGGCCCGGCACACAGATACGCCACCCGCATCCCGCTCAACGCGTAAACCTTGGACATCGACTTGCAGACGATGACGTTCGGCGAACGCGCCGCAAACGCCTCCACCGACTGGTCGCTCCCCACGTAGTCCACGTAGGTTTCGTCCACCCACACGCGAGTCGCCGATGGCACCTCGCTCAAGAACGCCTCCATCTCAACTCGCGGCACGTGCTGTCCCGTCGGGCTGTTCGGATTCACGATCACCGCCAGGTCCACCCCGCCCTCCCGCAACCGCCGGGAGAGCGCCTCGAGGTCGGGCCGGTATCGGCGTCCGGCGTCCAACGGCCAGCGCTCCACCGAACAGCCAATCACCTTCTCCAGGACGTGGCGGTATTCCCCGTAGCTCGGATCCAGGATCAACGCCCTCGAGGTCGGCGCCAGCCACTGCCGCAGCGCGCGGAAGATCAGGTCCGATGATCCGCCTCCCGGCAGAATGCACCCCGGGCTGACGCCGCGGGCGCGTGCGATCACGCGCACCAATCCCTCGCAGTTCGTTGGCGGCGAAGTGCGGGCCAGCCACGCGAGGTCCTCCCGCAGCGCGGCCAACACCCCCGGCGCCGGCGGATACCAGGCGTCCAACACGTCCGCATTGATGATCTGCCGCCGGCGATCGAGATCGTCAAACTCCTCACCGATCGCCTTGAAAAACTCCCCGCCGTGATAGGTCGGTGCGGGCGTCCAAAAAGGCGTCCCAATCTCCCACTCGGACTCGGACTCAATCCGCTGCAACATGCGATGGATGCTCCACAACGCGTTGTGGACATCCCGCATCTCGGCGTGCACGAGCCGGTATTTCACCGCGCCGGACTGCGTCCTCAGCCCCGTGTCCTTCAAACCCACCCGAAAATGGATGGGAACGATCTCCTCACGCCCGATGGCCACCAGGCGCGTTCCCCCCTGGGACTCGATGTACCGGAACGCCGCCCACATCAGCGCCAGTGCGATCAAGCGCCGACGGGATTCCTGCGGCACCGTTAGCAGCCGAATCTCGAAAAGATGGTCGTCCGCCGGGAACGGCAGTTCCTCCCGCCGAAAGTACTTGTCGATCGAATACCGTCCGTGGCCCGGTGGCGTCACCGAGACGAAGCCGGCGATCCGCTCGCCAGCCATCGCGACGATGTAGATGTTGAAGGCGTCCAGGGCGTCCGTCAGACGCCCTTCGGGGTTGACAGGGTACTGCCCCAACTCCCGGGCATACACCTCGTGCCGCAGGGCATAGAGCGCCGGACGTTCCTCCGGCGTCGCCATCCGGAACACCAGGGAGCGCCTCCGGTTGCAACCCGTCGCGGAACCAAGCGGCTCGGGATCGGGCAAGGCCGATGTATCATGCCCCAAGGGACTCGTTCGCACGGGTTCGGACGCTACCGGGACTTGCGACATGGCGCGATACTAAGGGGCGGGCGACCGCCGGAAAGTAGAAAATCTCGAATGCCCCCATGAACTGCGTAGCGCCGCCTTTCCAGCCGGCATGTGTCTCCGAGGCTGAGAGTCGCCCCAGGGACGAAAGGAGAAGTCGGTGTCGCCGGCTGTCGTGCCTCGGGGCAGCCCCGGCAGCCAGGCTTCATCGTCCTGGCGCGCTGCAATCCCCGCGTCGGGCGGCAGATCGGCAGATCGGCAGATCGGCACATCGGCGCCTCGGAAGGTCGGCTGGCGCACTGCGGCTCCGGCAGGCCACAGGTCGGCAGGCCGGCCCTCCAAACTCGCCTCCGCGTCTTTCCGCTGCCGCATGGTCAACCCGAGCCCGCCAGATCCCGCACGGCGGCCTCGACGCCGCGGAGGTTGTTCACGTGATGGATGGCAGTTTCGAGTCCGAAGCCATTGGCGCGCGCCAGGCCCGACAGCACCCGGCCGGGGCCGATCTCCAGGAGCGCACGGATCGGCTGCTGGCCGATGGTCTCCATACAAGCGCGCCAGCGCACGGGCTCCGCCAGGGCCCGAACCAGCAAGCTCCGGATCGCCTCGGGATCACGCTCCGCCTGGCCGGTTACGTTCGAGATCCACGGCACGGTGGCTTCGCGAAAGGGTATCTCCTCGATGCGCGCGGCAAAGGCGTCCCGCGCCGCCGCCAGATACGGCGTGTGCCAGGGACCCGCCACCGCCAGTTTCCGGCATGTGCCCAGTCGGGCCACCACCACGCGGTCGACCGCTTCCTCGAGCGCGTCGCGTTCTCCGGAAAGGACCAATTGCTCCGGCGAATTGTCGTTGGCCACCACCACGCCGGCCAATCCCTGCACCAGATCGAGGAACGCCTCCCGATCCTGCACATTCACCGCCACCATGCCGCCGGCAACGCAGCTCGCAGCCTCCTCCATCACCTCGCCGCGGCACACGGCCACCTGAACCGCCTCTTCGGCGCTGAGCACTCCGGCCAGGGCCAACGCGCTCACCTCGCCCAGCGAATGCCCGGCGACCACGTCCGGGTTCACTCTCGCCTCCACCAACCGATAGGCGTAGCCCAGCGACACACAGATCATCAGCGGCTGGACATTCCGCGACCGCCGGAGTTCGGTCTCCGGTCCGCGCCGGCAGATCCGCTCGAGGTCGGCCCCCACCGCTTCGCTCGCCTGGGCCAGCAGCCCCCGAAAGAGCGAGTCCGTCGATAGGAGGTCGGCCCCCATGCCGACCTCCTGCGAACCCTGGCCAGGAAAGAGAAACACCTTCATGCGGCACTCTCGGTAGTTAGCTGGCGCTGGCGGTCAGGCCGCCATCGACCACGATCGTCTGCCCCACAATGTAGGAGGCTTCCTCGGAAGCGAGGAAGGCGACCACGGCGGCGACTTCCGCTGGCTTGCCGAATCGTTTCGTGAGGATTCGCTCGAGGTTGCGCTCTTTGATCGCTCGCGGCAGCTTGGCGGTCATGTCGGTTTCGATGAAGCCCGGAACGACGGTGTTGACGCGGATCCCTTTGGCGCCGAGTTCGGCAGCCAGCGAGCGGGAGAAAGCGATGAGGGCCCCCTTGGAGGCGGAGTAGTTGGTTTGGCCAGCCACGCCGACCAAGCCGCTGACCGACGCGATGTTGATGATCACGCCCTGGCGCTGGAGGAGCATCGGGCGCGTCGCCCCTTTGCACCAGCGAAAGGCGCCATTCAGGTTCACGTCCAGGACCTTCTGCCAGTCGGCCTCGGGCATCAACATGAGGAACTGGTCACAGGTGATCCCGGCGTTGTTCACCAGAATGTCCAACCGCCCCGCCTCGGCCTGGACTTTCGCCAGGGCCGCGTCGATGGCCGCCCCGTCGGTCTGCGAACACCGCAGCGGTTCCGCGCCGCAAGCGGCGACTTCGCGGGCCAGATCCTCGCGCTGCTGGTAGGTGAAGTAGACCCGCGCCCCGAGGGCGGCGAAGCGCTCGACGACAGCGCGGCCGATTCCTCGCGAGCCTCCGGTGACGATCGCGATCCGGCCGGCCAAGGTTTGGGGAGTGTCCATAGCTCAGCGAAGTTCCTGGTACCGCTGCCAGATGGCCGGCGGCCATTCCTTGATCAGTTGGTTGGTGCGGTAATCGACCAGGGTGGTGACCGTCTGACCGGACGCCATCTCGACCTTCTGCTTTTCGTGCACGAGGGAATGTTCAAAGACCAGTCGCCCTTCATAGGTGGGCTGGATCCGGTGGGTGGTGTACAGGACGATCGGGTCGCCCAGTCGGACCGGCTTGTGATAGCGGCAGACGTTCTCGACGACCGGCATGGCCACCCCGAGCTCGAGCGCCTCCTCGATCGGCAATACCTCCAGCATGATCTCCAACCGCCCCTCCTCGAACCACAGGAGATAGACCGCGTTGTGGATCACCCGCATCAGATCCGTCTGATGAAACGCCGGGCGAATCGGAATTCGCCGTTTGATCCAGCGTGGCACGCCACTCATCCCAAGGACTCGCCGTTCGACAGTCATCGCGCGGCCGCAGGGCCCGCACTACATCTCGTCCAGTTTCACCCCGAGGCTCTTCGGAAAGATCGGCGGCATGGAGATGGTCTGCAGGTCCGGGCCCCCGGCGCTTCCCAGCCGATAGTGCAACCCCGCATACGCCCACGCCACCGGCAGCAGCGCCAAACCGAGCCACCGCCCCAACTCGTGCGAATACGCCGCCGCCACCACTTCCCCAATCGCTTCCGACTCGAGGAACACCCTTCCGCCAACCGCCAGCCGCTCCGACCCCGGCTCCAGGGACACTCCCACGATCTTCCGCTGCAGCCCCGCCGCGCGCCGCTGCAGGATGGGCTCGCTCCCCAGGAACGACGGCTTCTCGAGGTCGATCATCCACTGCAAACCCAGCGCCAGCGGATCCCCCACGCGCACGCCCTCCGCGTGAATGTTGAAGAAGCGGCCCTCCAACCGCAGATCGTCGTGAATGTCCGCACCGCAGAGCTGGCCCTCGAGCGCCATCACTTCGCCCCGCAGAACATCGAACAACTGCCCGGCCGCCGCCACCGGTGTCAGCAGGAGATAGCCGAACTCGGAGGTCTTGCCCGCACGCACGAGCCGAATGGGGATCCCCTCGAACGGATACGTTTCGATCGAGAGATACGGAAGCCCCAGGACGTCCGGGCCAAACAGCTTCTTCGCCACCGCCCATGCTTTGAAGCCGTCCAGGCTCAGCACGACATGGCTGGCCGACAGGTCTTCGAGGCCGGCCTCGGACGCCCCCGGCGCGAGCAGGCTTTCCAGTTCACCGTCCGGGACAATGCTCTCGCAGAAGACCAGAAACTCCTGGTCGTTGTTCGCCACATACACGTCCGCCGCCAACAAGCCGTCGGTCCCCGCCAGAAACGTGTGCAGCACGCGGCCGAACCGGATCTTGGCCACGTTGCCCGCCAACTTGCCGTCCAGATAGTCGATCCCCCGCTCTTCCGGCAGCCGGTAGCACCGCAGGAAGCTGAAGTCGGTCAAGCCCACCGCCTCGCGGATGGCCCGGTATTCGGCCTCAGCGGAGGCGGCCGCACGAGCGACGACCTCGACGCCCGCGCGCTCGCGGAAGGTGGCGCCGGCCGCCTCCCAGCGGCTGCGAATCGGAGTGCCCCTCAAGCCGCACCTCCCTGTCGACCCTGCTCCTGCAGAACAAAATCCACCACCGTGTTGATCGACCGGAGAATGCCGACGTTGTCGTCCGGGATCTTGATCTGAAAACAGCTCTCCACGCAGAGAACGATCTCCAGCGCGTCCAGGGAGTCCAGTCCCAACCCGGATCCCAGGAGGGAGACGTCCTCATGGATGTCCTCCGGCGTGTAGGGAAGGTTCAGCCGCCGGATGAGTTCCTGCTTGAAAACCTCGATCACCCGCACGCGACGTTCAATCGTTCGCCGCAGCGTGACCTTTTCTGGTGCGTCTTGTGTCTTCGTCATGCCTGCTGATCTGGGCCCCGCCCCGCCCCAAACCGCCTGGAGCCGCGGGCGGTTATCTTGGCGGAGGCCGCTGTCAGATATCAACCCTTTTGAGCACCACCGCCCCGTGAACACCCCGCCGCGTGCTCACCACCGCCAGGAGATTCCGAACCGGCTGCGCCCCGCACGGTGTTCCCCGCAGCGCCGCCACCAGATCCACCAGCGGTTGCGCCCCCTCCAGCACCCCCGTCCTCCGCGCCACCGAAGCCCAGCCCAGGCCCCGAACGATCCCCAACCGTTCGGCCAGCACCCGTCGAATCCGCTCCTCCTCCCCCAATACACACACTGCATCCATGTCCGCCGCCGCAAGCCCGCTCTCCGCCAGCGCTTCCCGAACCGCCCCCTCCAACTGGCCGGGTTCATCTCCCGCGTCGTGGCCTGATGGGGCTTCAGTGCTTGTAGCGTAGCCGGCGAGCAACGCGAGAGGACGCGCCCCGCGCCGCTCCGCATGCCGGCGTTCCTCCAACAGGAACACGGCCGCCCCTTCCCCCGGCGCGCGCGCCGACGCCGCCCCCCATTCCCCCGCCAGAACGCCGTCCGCCAGTATCCGCTCCGTCAACTCGTCGACCGCCCCGCTCAGGATCGCCCCGGCGTGGCCGCTCCGGATGGCCGCAGCGGCCAGACCCAGTCCCAGCAAGCCCGCCCCCGGCCCGCCGCACAACGTCACGTTGTGCCCCGTCAGCAGCAGCGCCCGACAAACATTCCCCGCCACCGAACTCGGCACGATGTAGGGAAACGCCGAGAGCATCGTCACCTGCCGCTGATTGGCCAGGTACGACGTGAGGAACTCCGATTCCGCCCACGACGGCCCTGCGGACAAGCTCAGATACAATCCCAGGTCGGCCAACGCCGCCGGCCGTTCCGAATAGCGCGCATCGCGAATGGCTAGAAGCGCCGCCACGGTTGCCCATCGGCTCGAGCGATCCATGTCCCGCAGATCCAGCCGGCGGTCATACCGCGCCACCTCCTGCTCCGGGACCAGGCCGGCCTCGACCGGCGCCAGGCCGGGAAGTGGACATCCCCGCAGCCCGTTGCCGGCACCCGCCACCCCTGCCTGCAGCACGTCCGCTCCCAATCCCAGCGCCGTCACCACGCCACAACCCGTGATCACCACCTCCGCCCCGGTCTCGGCCTCGCGCCGCTTGCGCCCGACCTCCGCCGGCTCCGGTCCCGGAACCGACGCCACCAGCGACGCGTTGTGGCCGCCAAACGCCGCGTTGTTCGACAGGAACACCCGCGACCCGACCCACGGCCGACCCGGCTGAGGCACACAGTCCAGCGCGCACCCTTCCCGCGGCTGCGTGAAACCCGCCGTCGAAGGCAGCACCCCCGCCTCCGCGCACAGAATCGTCGCAATCACCTCCGCCGCTCCCGCGGCTCCCAGACAATGCCCCAACTGTGACTTCGTCGAGCTGACCGGCACGTGTTCCATGTGCCCGCCGAAGACCTTGCGCATCGCCCGAGCCTCCGCCTTGTCGTTGGCCTCCGTCCCGGTCCCGTGCGCGTTGATGTAGCCAATTCGGGAAGGCTCGACGCCGGCATCCGCCAGCGCCCGGCGGATGGCCGACGCCAACCCGCGTCCCGACGGCTCCGGCGCCGAAGGATGATACGCGTCGTTGCTCATCCCCGTGCCCAGCAACTCGGCGCGCACCCGCGCCCCGCGTTCCCGGGCGCGTTCTTCGCGCTCGAGAAACACAAAGCCGGCCGCCTCCCCCAGGTTCAAGCCATAGGGTTTGGAGAACGGAGCGCATCGACCTTCCGAAGTTGCCTTGAGGCCGTCGAATCCGGCCAAGGTGCTCAGGGAGAACGAATCCGCGCCCCCGGCCAACGCGCCATCGATCACGCCACACCGAATCAGGTCGGCCGCCAATCCGATCGCCGCGGTGCTCGCTGTGCACGCCGTGACCACCGTGGTGCATGGCCCCCCGATGCCGAGCCTCTGGGCCAGGATCTGCGCGCCAGCGTAGTATCGTTTGGCATACAACTCCTCCGCGCTCAGCTCCGGTTTCCCCGCCAGAATCCGCTCGTAGTGCCCCTCGATCAGCAACATCGGCCCCGAGCAGGTCGAGAAGATGAATCCCATCCGCCGCCCCCACTCTCGCGGGACAACACCCGCTTGGGACAGCGCCTCGCGAGCGGCCGCCAGCGCCAGTATCACGTGCCGGTCGTAGGCCGCCAAACCGCTCTCGCGCAGACACGCCGCCACCTCCGGATCGCGGATCAGCCCGGCGAACCGCGCGCGCAAGTGAGCCGTCAGCGCCGACTCCAACTCCACGAGACCACGGGCGCCCGACACAAAGGCGCGCGCCGCCGATTCGGTGTCGCCCCCGACACTCGAGATCAGCCCCAATCCCGTCAGAACGACGTGCGGTCTCATTCCTGCCATCCCGGTCGTACCACCAGCGCGAAGTTGTACCCCAAATCCGTGCTCGCCAGCGCCACCACCTGACGCGGCCTCGCCTCGAGTCGGCGCTGGTCGAGCTCAGCCATGCCCGTGCGTTGCGGCCACAGCTCAAGGCGGCCAGCCAGGCACGCGCTGTCCGCAGTCGCGGACCGTGGCTCCTCCGCACCGCTGCTGAACTGTGACTGCCAGCCGGACGGGAGCTGCGGGTCGGAAGACCCGCGGTCCGAAAGAGAGGAAGTCCCTTGGGGACAGTGAGCAGATGCGCCACCATCGGCCAGGGCCTCGAGAACCGCAGCCAACCCGACGCCGATCGACGACGCCTCTATGAACCCGGTGTGAAAGGTCGTGGCCGCCAGCGGCAACCGCACCGCCGCGGCACCCCACACCCGCTCGAGACACCGCAACACCTTCAGATCCTGCCGATTCCCCTGCGGCGCCCAGACCACCAGATCCACCTCCTCGGTCTTCACTCCGGCACGCCCCAGTGCCAGCCGCAGGGCGTGCACGAGGCCCGCGGTTCCCAGGTTCGGTGCCAAAAAACCCTCCGCGTCCATGCTCATTCCATAACCCAGCACCTCGCCGAGCACCCGCGCGCCGCGAGCCTGAGCCGCCGCCGCCGTCTCGAGCACAAACATCGCCGCGCCGTCCCCCAGCACCCGCCGCCAATCGGACTCGGGCCGCAGCCGGTAGTCGGATTCCTCATCGCCCGCGAAGAGAAAGTCCAGTCCGTCGTAATTGTGATACGTCTGCGCGTAGACCTCGTCCGCCGCCCCGGCGAGCATGGCCTTCGCCCGGCGTTCCGCCAGGACATCCAGTGCATACGCGATCCCCTGCAGCGCCGCGTGGGGCCCGGCCGAGAGCGACGTGTTCGCGCCGCGCAGCCCCAACATGGTCGAGACCCAGCCGGCGGTCGAATTGGCCGTGATATTCGAGAAGCTGGCAATGTTGGCGGCGAACGACGCGCTGGTGAACACGCTGTCCATGTGCGCCATTTCCGACGGCCCGTTGCACACGCCCATCGCCACGCCCACGTCGTCGCCGTTCTGCGGCGTCACCCGCAGCCGGGCGTGGTCGAGGGCCAGTCGCGCCGCCGCCACCGCATACTTGCTGATCGGGTTCAGACCGCTGAAATCGATCCGGCGATCCACCTCGTCTCCGCGGAAGGCGGGCACCTGGCCCACCAGCCGGGAACGCGTGTTCCGCAGCGGGAAGGCGGTCACCGCGGACAATCCCACCCGCCCCGCGCGCAATCCCTCGAGAGTCGCGCGGCAACCCAGGCCCAGCGACGTCACGCAACCGGCACCGGTGATCACCACGCGCTCGTTCACTTGCGGACGCGGCGGGGTGGGTGTGTCCCACTTCGCCACGACCACCGCGGCGTTGTTCCCCCCGAACGCGTAGTTGGCCTTGAGAAACGCCCGGTAACCGGCCGCCCGCGCCTGATTCGGCACGTAGTCCAGCGTGCAGCCCGGGCGGGGCTCGCTGAAGTTCAGTGTCGGAGGAATGAACCCGGCGTTCATGGCCAGCAGTTGGCAGGTGGTCTCGAGAATACCGGTCACGCCCATGCTGTGCCCGAAAAAGGACTTCGTGGACACTACCGGCAGCGGTTGCCCGCCCAGAAACCGCACGATGCCTCTCGTCTCCGCCTTGTCGTTCGCTTCCGTGCCGCTGCCATGCGCGTTCAGGCACCCCAGATCGGATAGCGCCATGCCCGAGTCCGCCAGCGCCGCCGCCAGCGTCCGGTGCACTCCCAACCCCCGCGGATCCGGCGTCGTCGGGTGGTACGCGTCCGACGTCGTGGCATGGCCCACGAGGCGACCGAGGCAGGTGGCGTGCCGCAGGAAGGCATGTTCCATCTCCTCGACGACCCAGAAGCAGGCCCCCTCGCCAATGTTCAACCCCACAGGCAGGGAGAATGGCGCCATCCGCCCGGTCGACGTCGCCTTGAGCGCGTCGAAACCGGAAACGTTGGCCACGCACAGCACGTCCGATCCGCCCACGAGCACCACGTCGTAGTAGCCCCGATTGATGAGCATCTGCGCCAGGCCCAGCGCCCCCGTCGTCGAGGAACAGGCCGTGGTCACGACCCACGCTTCGCCCCCGAGCCGCAACGCCGAGGCCATCGCCTTGCCAAACCCGTAGATCTGCGCCTGCAGATGCATCCGCTGATCGAAAGGCCGGGAACTGCGCCCGTGCTTCCAGGCATACTCGGCCTCGGCCGAGTTCAGCCCGCCGTTGCACGTCCCCAGCACCAAACCGATGTCGCGGCGCACGCCCTCGGCCGGCGGCGTGATCCCGGCGTTCCGCAGCGCCGTCCGTGCCGCCGCAATCGCATAGCGCAGGTAGAGATCCTCGTATTCCTCGAGTTCGGCCGCACTCAGCCATTGGGCGGCGTCGAAGTCCTTCACCTCACCCCCAATGTTGGTTCGGAAGTGCTGCATATCGAACCGCGCGACGGGGAGGAGCCCATGGCGGCCGCTGCGCAGAGATTCGGTGACGGTGGCCGGGTCGTTGCCGATCGGGCTCAGCAGCCCGATGCCGGTCACCGCCGCCTGCCGCCGCACCCCCTGTCGCTGCAGCGGTTTGCCCACCACCTGCACCCCGTTCTTCCACGTCGCCGGCTCGAGCGCCGCTGCGTGGCGGGTCTTCTGCCGGCGGAAGAACTCGTTCCATACCTTCAGGAACTGCTCCCGAAGCTGGTCCGGCGTCAGGTTCTCCGGCCGGGCCACCACGTGCGCGCCGTTGTAGTGGGCCCAGTGGAAATCGAAGATCCGTTTCTGCCGCTGCAACCGCTCCCACTGCACCGAGCCCGGATACGGCGTGAAGATGAAGAACTCCGCCGTGTGCACATCCGCGGCGTCCAGCAAATCCAGAATCTGATCGGCAATGTCCGGACCGTCCCAGTCGCGCCCCAAGCCGCAGGAGGCGAAGAACCGGATCCCCAGATCCTCGGTGAGCCTGACCAGATCCGACAGCGCCTGGCGTTCCTTGGCCCCGCCCTGCAGAGCCCGAATCGAGACCGGATCGACGTTCAGCGTGCAGTAGAAGTTCCGCACTCCCGCCCGGGCCGCCAGCCGGAAGAACTCCGGCTCGGTGTTCAGGGCCATCGTCGAGGAGACGAAGTACTTCTTCCCGAGGGGCTCGAGGGCGCGAAACAACTCGCGCGCATACTCGTTCATGCGCCGGTGCGGGAAGAACAGGGTATCATCCGCCAGATAGACGTTCTCGAAGCGCAACCCGCGGATCTCGTCCACCACGCGATCAATCGGACGAAACCGCATTCGGGCCCCCATTTGAGCCGGCAGGGCGCACATGGCGCACGTGTAGACGCAGCCGCGCGTCGCCTGCACCAGGTCCTCGTCCCAATCGTAGAACTCGTTCCGATAGAACAGATCGCGCCGCGGCGCCGGGGTCGTCGACAGGTCGGTCGAGCACCCGCCCACATACCGTGGTTTCAGTTCCCCCCGACGCGCGTCTTCGAGGATCTGTCGCCAAGTCGGCTCCCCTTCGCCCAGGTTCACGGCGTCGGCGTGCTGCAGGCACTCGTCCGCCATGAACGACGGGAACAAGCCCCCCATCACCACCTTGCGTCCCGCCGCGCGAAAACCGTCGGCAATCTCGAACGCGCGCGTCGCCTGCGGCGTGAAACAGTTGATCGCCACCAGGTCCGTCGCCCGGTCGAACCGCAACGGCTGCCCGCTGTTGTCGTCAATGAACTCGATCTCGACGTCCGGCGGCGTGAGCGACGCGAGAATCGGGATTCCCAGCGAAGGGGGCGTGGTGAAATCGCCGAGGAAGTAGTTGACCAAACCCTGATCCAGCTCCGGCAGACTCTGCAGGAACTTCTCGAACCGCGGGTAAACAAACGTGACTCTCATCCCA
>CAYSPU010000037.1:19354-29759 GCA_964432995.1 uncultured Verrucomicrobiota bacterium | reverse complement strand
CTACATCGGGCACTACCACACCGGCGGGGTGCCGGGCCGCAACGAAATCGACGAGACCCAGGAGCTGTTCTACCCGGCCATCATGAAGGCCATCGCGGCGACCGGCTACAAGGGATTCGTCGCTCAGGAGTTCGTCCCCCGGCGGTCCGACGTCCTCGCCTCCCTCCGCCAGGCCATTGACATCTGCGACGTCTGAGCGGCAGGGCGCATGGCGGCGGGCGCTCCGAACCCGAAGTGACCGTGCCCCATGGCTCCAAAATGGGGGCTCGACGCCTCCTCCGGTTTGTCCTACGTTCCGGGGCGTGTCGAAACCGTCGAAACCAGCCCCGGCGGACGGCGTGAAAGAGGACAACCTGCCGTTCGAAGAGGCTCTGCAGAAGCTCGAGACCATCGTTGAAGAGATGGAATCGGACGAGTTGCCCCTGGAGACGTTGCTGGCCCGTTATGAAGAGGGCAACCGCCTCGCCAAAGTCTGCCAGGCGAAGCTCGCCGAAGCGGAGCTGCGCATCCAGAAACTGGAGGCCGACGCCGAGGGCGTTCCCCAAGCCCAACCTCTCCACCTGAACGAAGAAGAGTAGCCCAATCCCCCAGCCTCACGCTCGCCGAGCAGACAGCGGTCCGACCGGGTCGGACCTCTTCTTTTTGGGAGCAAGGAGCGCATCCCCATGAGTCGATTCCTGGACATGGTCGACAGCCCGGAGCACGTCAAGAAGCTCACTCCCGAGCAGTTGGTCAAGCTCGCCGCCGAGATCCGCGAGGAACTGATTTCCGTCCTTTCCCGCAACGGCGGGCACCTGGGCCCCAACCTCGGCGTGGTGGAGTTGACGATCGCGCTGCACCGCGTGTTCCAGACGCCGCAGGACAAGTTCGTATGGGATGTCAGCCACCAATCCTACGTGCACAAGCTCCTGACCGGCCGCAAGAACCGCTTCCACACCATCCGCACGACCAACGGCTTGTGCGGCTTCGCGGTCCGCTCCGAGAGCCCGCATGATTGCTACGGATCCGCCCACGCCGGCACCGCCCTCTCCGCCGCTCTCGGGATCGCCGCCGCCCGCGACAAACGCGGCAGCCAGGAACACGTCGTGGCCATCTTCGGCGATGCCGCCCTCACCAACGGCATCTCCTTCGAGGCCCTCAACAACATCAGCCACACCACCAAGCGCTTCATCGGAATCCTCAACGACAACGAATGGAGCATCGCCAAGAACGTCGGCGCCATCTCCGGCTACCTGAACCGCCTCATCACGCACCCGCGCTACGAGCGCATGCGCAGCGATTTCGAGCGGCTGATGCGCCGCTTCCCCAAGGGCGACATCGCCCTCAAGCTTGCCCACAAAGCCCAGGAGGGTTTCAAGGGCGCCGTCGCCGGGGTCGCCCTCGAGCCCAGCGCCAGCGTGCCGGGCGAAGCTGACGGCCGCGGCGGCTACGGCAGCAGCCTGATTTTCGAGGAGATGGGCCTCCGGTATATCGGCCCCATCGACGGCCACGACCTGCCCACGCTCATCGCCGCCCTGGAGTATGCGCGGACCTGCACCCAGCCGGTGGTCCTCCATGTGATGACCACCAAGGGCCGAGGATACGAGATTGCGCAGCGGCATCCGGAGAAGTTCCACGGAACCGGCCCCTACGACATTCGGACCGGCGCCTCCGCCCCGCCGCAGCCCGGCGCCCCCCCCAATTGGCAGGACGTCTTCGGGCAGGCCATGGTCCGCCTCTGCAAACGGGATTCCACCATCGTCGGCATCACCGCCGCCATGCCCAGCGGCACCGGCCTGCGCGCCCTGGAAAAGGCCATGCCCGACCGGTACTACGACGTCGGCATCGCCGAGGAACACGCCGTCATCTTCGCGTGCGGCATGGCCACCATGGGTTTCCACCCCGTCTGCGCCATCTACTCGTCGTTTATGCAACGGGCGTATGATTGCGTGATCCACGACGCGGCCCTCCAGGAATTGCCGGTCATCCTCTGCATGGATCGGGCCGGCCTCTCGGCCAGCGACGGACCGACCCATCACGGCCTCTTCGACATCGCCTTCCTCCGCTGCGTGCCCAACCTCATCGCCATGCAGCCCAAGGACGAAGATGAACTGGTCGATATGATGTTCACGGCCACCCACCAGCGATGGCCCGTCGCCATCCGCTACCCTCGTGGTCCCGCCCTCGGCGTCCCCGTCAAGGACCAGCCCGCTCTCCTCCCGATCGGCTCCGGCGAAGTCACCCGCCCCTTCAGCATGGAGGGCGGCCGCAAAGTCGCCCTGTTCGGCCTCGGCAACATGCACGCCCTCGCCCGTGACACCGCCGACCTCCTCGCCCGGGAAGGCTTCGACGTCGCCGTCGTCAACCCGCGTTTCATCAAACCCCTCGACGCCGGCCTCCACGAGTTTTTCGGCCGCACCGCGGATGTTCTCCTCACCTTCGAAGACCATGCCCTGGCCGGCGGCTACGGCTCGGCCGTTCTCGAACTGTTGGCCGAACGCGGCGTCACTACGCCTCTCGTGCGCCTCGGGTGGCCGGACCAGTTCATCGAACACGCCAGTTCCGCGGAGGAACTGCGGCACAAATACGGGCTGACGGCCGAGAACGCCGCGCAGAAAGCCCGCGACGCTTTCCTCGCCCCGGCAACCCTTCGCCTGCCCGCCGCCGTCGCCTGAGACCGACCGCACAATTGCCCCCTCCCATCGCCCATCGCCCGCCACCCGCCATGCCTTACACCCACGCCACCCCTCCTGCCGGCGACCGCATCTCGATCTCCCAAGGCAAACTGGAGGTCCCCGATCGTCCCATCCTGCCGTTCATCCGCGGTGATGGCACGGGACCCGACATCTGGGCCGCCAGCCAGCAGGTCTTCGATGCCGCCGTGCAGAAAGCCTACGGTGGCCGGCGCCAGATCGCCTGGTTCGAGGTCTATGCTGGCGAGGAGTCCTTCAAACGTTTCCACTCCTGGCTGCCTGACGACACCGTCGCCGCCTTCCGGGACTACCTGGTCGGCATCAAGGGCCCGCTCACCACCCCCGTCGGCGGCGGCATCCGCTCGCTCAACGTCGCCCTCCGCCAACTCCTCGACCTCTACGTCTGCCTCCGCCCCGTCCAATACTTCTCCGGCGTTCCCTCCCCCGTGAAACATCCCGAGAAGGTGAACATGGTCATCTTCCGCGAGAACACCGAGGACATCTACGCCGGCATCGAATACCCCGCCGGCTCCCCCGAGTCGCAGAAGTTGCTCGACTTCCTCGAACGCGAGTTCCCCCAGGACTTTCAGAAGATCCGGTTCGGCACGCGCGAAAAGGCGGCCGATTTCTGGAAGCGCGCCGGCGTGTCGGAACCGGCCGAGGTCGCCGTGGGCCTCGGCGTCAAACCCGTCAGCCAACAGGGCAGCACCCGCTTGGTGCACGCCGCCATCGCCTACGCCCTGCGGAACGGCCGGAGAAGCGTCACCCTCGTCCACAAAGGGAACATCATGAAGTACACCGAAGGCGCCTTTCGCGACTGGGGCTATGCGGCGGCGGAGCGGCACTTCGGCCGTCAAGTCTACACCTGGGCCCAGTGGGAACGCACCCGCAAGGAAAAGGGCAAAGACGCCGCCAACGCCGAACAACGGGACGCCCTCCAAAGCGGAGCGGTCCTCATCAAGGACGCCATCGCCGACATCACGCTCCAACAGGTGCTCACCCGTCCGGAGGACTTTGACGTCATCGCGACGCTGAACTTGAATGGCGACTACCTCAGCGATGCTTTGGCCGCGCAGGTGGGCGGCATCGGGATCGCCCCCGGCGGCAACATCAACTACGTGACCGGCCACGCCATCTTCGAGGCCACCCACGGCACCGCCCCCAAATACGCCGGCAAGGACCAGGTCAATCCCGGCTCCGTCGTGCTCTCCGGCGAGATGATGCTCCGCCATCTGGGCTGGACCGAGGCGGCCGACCTGATTCTCCAGGGGCTCACCGGCGCCATTGCCAGCAAACGGGTCACCTACGACTTCGCCCGCCTCCTGGACGGCGCCACCCGCATCCGCTGCTCCGAATTCGGCGCCAACATCGTCGCGCACATGTAGGCCCCGCTTTGCCCTTGCCAGCCTCGCACGCCCGCCGGCATCATCCGGCATGGAAGTCAATCAACCTGCCGGCGCGGCCGTCGACGAACCGTTCTACCGTTCTGCGGACGCGTTCTTCGCCCAGAACCGACACGTGGCCCTGACCTACGACGACGTCACGTTGGCCACCCGGTATTCCGAGATCCTCCCGCGTGACACCCAGCTCGACGTCGTGCTCGCCGCCGGCCTGCATCTCAACATCCCCGTGATCTCCGCGGACATGGACACCGTCACCGAATCCCGCATGGCGATTGCCATGGCCCTGATCGGCGGGCTGGGACTCATCCACTACAACATGCCCGAGAAACAGCAGCTCTCGGAAGTCAGCCGCGTCAAAAACCACATCCACGGCCTCATCCAGGACCCCATCAAGGTGTCCTCCGACCAACACATCGGGGACGTGATCGAGATGATCGAGAAACGGAAGTTCGCCTTCAGCACCTTCCCGGTCGTCGACGCCGCCAACATCCTCGTCGGGCTCCTCCCCGGCCACGTCGTCAAACAACGCCACGCCCGACGCCGGGTGGCCGAAGCGCTCACCCCCCGCGCCCAGGTGCACACCATCCACCACGACGCGCTCGGCCCCGATCCCATGGCCACCGCCGACCGCTTCTTCACGGAGCACCCGGGCATTCACAAACTGCTCGTGGTCGACAGAACCGACCATCTCCGCGGGCTCTTCACCTTGAGCGACGTCGAGCGCATCGCCCAGGAGCGCAACGCCCAATTCAAACCCGCGCGCGACTCCCACTTCCGTCTGCTGTGCGGCGCCGCCGTCTCCGCCACCCGGAACGCCTTTGGGGAACTCGACCGCGACCGCATCCTCACTCACGTGGGGAACCTGGTCGAACGCGGCGTCGACGTCGTCGCCGTCTCCACCGCGCACGGGCACAGCCGCGGCGTCGGCGACACCGTCCGCCTCCTCCGCGAGACGTTCCGCGAACTGCCCATCATCGCGGGCAATGTGACCAGCGCGGAAGGCGTCGAGTTTCTGGCCCGCTGCGGCGCGAACACCATCAAGGTCGGTCAGGGACCGGGCTCCATCTGCACCACTCGCGTCGTCGCGGGAGTCGGCGTCCCGCAGATGACCGCGCTCTACGTCGCCTCGCGGGCCGCCCAGAACTGCCAGGTCACGCTCGTGGCCGACGGCGGCATCACCAAGTCCGGTGACATCGTCAAGGCCCTGACCCTCGCCCACGCGGTCATGTGCGGCGGTTTGTTGGCCGGCTGCCCCGAAGCCCCCGGCAACATCATGGAAATCGGCGGCAAACTCTACAAACAGTACCGCGGCATGGGCAGCCTCGCCGCCATGAAGGCCGGATCCGCCGCCCGCTATGGCCATTCCCCCCAACAGCCGCAGAAGATGGCCCCCGAGGGCATCGAAGCCCTCAAGGAAGTCTCCGCCTCCCTGGACCGCATTCTCGCCCAACTCGTCGGCGGCATCCAGTCCGGCATGGGCTACCTTGGGGCCGCCAACCCGGAACAGCTCCGGGCCCAGGCCCGCTATATCCGCGTCAGCAGCGCCGGCCAGCGCGAAGCCGCGCCTCACGACGTGGTCGAGGTCAAGACCGAATCCGCCGGTTAGCCCGGACATTTCACGTCCCTGCGAAAAGTCGGCGGGCTAGAATTGGAACTCGTTGTTGACGGTTCCGCACTGCGGACAGCGGGAGCGGTCCACATCCGGGTCGTCCGTATACACGAACCCACAGGTGCCGCACCGGAAGATCCGGTCGCGACTGGGAGAGGGTTGGAACAGTTTCCGGCGTCGTTCATGGTAGATCCCCGCGGCGGCCATTCCCCCCAGCAACACCACGACGTACAGAAAGAAAAGGAGATCCGGTCTCATGGCGCACCTCCCGCGGCCCCGTTCTTGCCCTCCGGCCCCACCACGTGCCAGTGAAAGACCATGCGGCCCCACATCCGCTCCACCGCCGGCGCCGGGGCCCCTCCTGCAGGCAGCCGCCGAAACCGCGCGCTCCACGCCAGCGCCAGCGCCTGATCGTCCGCCGATTTAAGCCCGCTGCTGCGCAACACCAGAGCGGAGAACACCCCGCCGTCCGGCTCCACGCACACCTGAACGTGCGTCGCGTCCAACACGTTCGAATGACTCAAGGCGGGCACGGGGAGCAGCGCCGCCAGCCCCCGTTCCGCCAGTCTCGCTTCCAACTCGAGCCGCGACGCCTTCGGCAACGGCACCGGCGCCGGCCGGACCTCGGAGAGCAGCGGCCCCGGTTTCTCCGCCACCGGGCGCGGCGCCAGCCCCGGGGGCGTCTCCAACCCGACTGCCCCCGCGCCAAACCAGTTGCTGTGGGCCGGCAACCACAGCACCGGGGCGTCCCCCAATGGCTTCAGACCGCCCGCCTCGCCCACCGCTTCGCCTCCCACCCCGCTCCTCCCACGGGCGCTCGGCACCGCGAACAAGAGTGGATCCGACTGCTCCAAAGCCCGTCCGAAGCCTTGCGCCTCCTGCCGCAAGTCGAGCACGGTCAGGCCCGGTTGCCGCGTCAGCGGCGGCGGATGCGGCAGGCCGCGCTCGGAAAGCACGACCACAAGCAAGACCTGAAGGCAGAAGAACCCGACGCCCGTGATCAGCCATCGGTTGCGGCTCCAGGTTCCATCCAGGTGATCCGACGTCGTCATGGCTCGTCACCGCCGCCCCTCACGGCTGACCCGCGGCCGCCGGGGAACGGGTCGCCAGCAGCGCCTCCCGGATCCCGTGGTGGCGCGCCATGGTCACCAACCGCACGATGACCTCGTTCGGCACACTCCGGTCCGCCATCAACACCAGGGTGACGGCCCCGCGATGCTTGTTCACCGCGTCCACAAACCCCTGCCGCAGATCCTCCTCGCGCGCAAACTGATTCCGGAAAATCAACTGCCCGCGCGCGTCCACCGCCACGGTCACCGTCGCGTTCGTGATCGCCGAAACCGTGGCCGCGCTCTCCGGCAACTGAATCGACACCCCGGGCACAAAGACAAACGACGATTGCAGCAGGAGAAACAGGACCAGGAGGAACATCACCCCGACAAACGGCAGCGCGTCCAACTGCCCCCGAAACGGTCGGGCGTTGCGCTGGAACTTCATGGGGCGTCACCGTTCCCATTGGCCGCCACCAGGTTCAGGACCTCCGCCGACGCCTTCTCCATGTCCAGCACGATGCTGTTCACCCGGTGCACCAGGAAGTTGTAGCCGGCATAGGCGGGAATCGACACCGCCAGCCCGGCCGCCATCGAAAGCAGGGCCTCCCAAATCCCCCCGGACAAGTCCTGGATCCCGGCAAACGGCCCCGCCTGCTGCAGCGCGTAGAACACCTGGATGAACCCCATCACCGTCCCCAAGAGCCCGACCAACGGCGCAATCTGCGCAATCGTCGCCATCAGGTTCAGCTTCTCCTCCAGTCGCGGCACCTCGACCAAACCCACCTCCTCCATCGCCTCCCGCACCATTTCCCGACCCTTCTCGCGGCTCATGATCGCCGTCTTCACCAGCCGGGCCACCGGACCCGGCGTCGCCTCACAGATCGACAACGCCTCCACCACGTTGTCGCGCTTCAGCACATTCCGAATCCCATTCAGGAACTCGAACGAGTTGATTTGCGCCCGGTGATAGTGCAGCAGTCGTTCAATGAAGACCACCACTACCACCGTGCTCATCAACAACAACACCCAGATGACAGGATGTTTCAGCAGCAACGGCAGCATGCCCCCCTTATAGGTGCGCACCCCCAAACTTCAAAGCGCAAAAGCATGCAGCCTTGCACCCGCACGGCTCCTCCAACACAGTGCCCCGCATCCTGCCCACCCCACCAGGCCCATGAAACCCAATCGCCGTCACTTCCTCCAGACCGCCGCCCTCGCCAGCGGCGCCTGCTCCACGCTCTCGATCCTCGGAGCCGAAGCCTCCGGCCGCAAATACCGCACCGCCCCCCGGAGCCGCGTGACTGGGGCTCGCGCTTGAGATCATGTGCTCTCCCAGGGCCCACTGGAGTCCTTGAAGCTCAAAACACGTTGTTGACAGATCAAGTTCTGAATTCGGTGTAACAGGATTCAAGGACTCTATAGGCGAGGCGGCGGCAGAGGCGGAACCGAATGGCCGTCAGATGTCCGAGTCAAGTTGAGCAGCCATGGTCTGAGGCGCCGCCTCGCTGGTCGAACCATCGCGGCGGTCAAAAAGCCTGCGCACACGCCTCACCGCGGGGCGGAAAAACGGTAGCGGCCCGACCCCACTTCGAACAGTGCCGCGTCGGCTTCGGACGGCAAAACGCTGATCCCGACCGCCCGGGCTGCGCGTCTTCGGCCCTCGCGAACCGCGTCCGGGTTCGCAGTCGGCACGCGGACCGTGGCCGTGGCGCCCGGCGGCACTCCCACCTTCATCTCGAAGCGGTTGCCCTGAATCCGCCACTCCACTTCGATGCGGCCCCGCAGCGATTGGTAGCTTCCCCGCACCCAGGTCACGCCGCCGCCGGGTCGAGGGGCCACGAGGAAATGCCGCCACCCCGGTTGGCGCTCGTCCGGGTTCAGGCCCACGACATGGCGCCACACCCATTCGCCCACGGCGCCGAACGCCCAATGGTTGAACGAATTCATGCCGGCGTCCTGGAAGCCGCGCCCTTTCACATAGCCGTCCCACCGTTCCCAGATCGTGGTTGCGCCCTGGTCCAGCATGTAGAACCACGACGGAAACCGGCGGTCCGTCAACAACTGCCAGCCGAGGTCGACGCGGCCGTTCCGCGCCAACTCGAGCAGCGCGCGGTGCGTGGTCTGGATGCCCGTGGACAAGTGCCCCTGGTAGCGCTCGATGCCCTCCGCCAAGTGCTGCGCCGCCCGCGGCCGCTGTTCCTCCGGCAACAGGTCGAAATGCAGCGCCAAGGCATACCCGCCTTGGGTGTCGCCCAGGATCCGCCCGTCGGCCGCCACGTACGCCTGCTGGAACGCCCACCGAATCCGCCCCGCCAGATCGCGATAACGCTGCGCCTCGGTCTCGCGCCCGGTCACCTCCGCCATCCGGGCCACGAGGTCCGCGGAATGCGCAAAGAAGGCCGTGGCGAACACCTCGTTCGGCGTCGAACCGCCTTTCGTGGGCCAACCCGCCTGACGCACCCAGTCGCCGTTGAGCCAATCGTTGTAGTCATTCAGTCGCCGCTCGCGCCAGAGGAGGTCAGGGTTGGCGCGCGCCACCGAGTCCACCCAGCGTCGGGCCGCGTCGAAGTGCTCATCCAGCACCCGCCGGTCGCCGTAATTCTCGTACAGCCGCCAGGGAACGATCACCCCGGCATCGGCCCACGCCGGCGCCCCTGAAAACGCCCGATTGGGATCGCCCGGGTGCGGCGCAAAATCCGGAAACCGCCCGTCGGCCGCCTGGTCGTCCCGAACGTCCTGCAGCCACTTCGTGCCAAACGCCGCCAGGTCCATCTGGAATATCGCCGTCTGCGCAAACGCCTGGATGTCGCCCATCCAACCGAACCGCTCGTCGCGCTGCGGACAATCGTTGGGCGAACTCATCAGGTTCGCCCGCTGGGTCCAGAGGATGTTCCGCATCAGTTGCTCCAGGCTGGGATCCGAACAGGCGAACGAACCAACCTCCGGCGCCGCCGAATGCAGCACGCGGGCGCGAATGGCGGCCAGCGGCGGCGGGCGGGTGACGCCGGTGATTTCGACGAACCGGAAGCCGTGGTAGGTGAACCGCGGCTCGTATTCGAAAACCGCGCCGGTGCGCGGGATGCACCGATCGACCTGGGGCGCGCCGCGCAGGTTGGCGGTGTACAAGGTGCCATCGTCGTTGAGCATTTCCGCGTGCCGGAGGGTGACGGGCTGGCCGGCGGCACCCGACACCCGCAACCGGCACCAGCCGACGAGGTTCTGCCCGAAGTCGAACACATGGACGCCGGGCCGCGGCTCCGTGCGACCCACCGGGGCCAACTCGCGCGTGATCGCAATCGGTTCGTTCCGCTGCCAGACCAGGAGGCGATCGTCGCGATCGAAGGCCGCCGCGCGCTTCCAAGCCCCGTCGTCGTACCCTCCGGTCTCCCACCCCTCCTGTTCCTTCCGGAAATCGCAAGTCTCGCCATCGTAGATGCCGGCCGCGGTGATCGAACCCTGGGTCGTCGTGCGCCAGGTCTCGTCTGTGACGATGATTCGCCGGCTGCCGTCGTCCTCCTCGATCTCGAGTTGAAGCAGGAGGCGCGGGTGGGTGCCGTAGGCGAAGCGGCCCACCACCATCAGGCGCCCCGCATACCAGCCCTCGGCCACGAGCGCGCCCACCACGTTCTCCCCGGCACTTTCGCGAATGGATTTGGACAGACATTCGTC
>CAYSPU010000037.1:0-19344 GCA_964432995.1 uncultured Verrucomicrobiota bacterium | reverse complement strand
GGCGCGCAGATGCCGCGTGACATCGTGAACCTGATACTGGATCCGCCGACGGTAACTCGTCCATTCCGGGGCGAGAACCGCCTCCCCCACCCGCTGGCCGTTGATCCGCAACTCGTAGAGCCCCAGCGCCGTCACGTAAACCGTCGCCCGCTTCACACCGCGGGCCAGAGCGAAGCCCTTGCGCATCTGCGTCACCGGCAGCGCGCCCGCGTCTCGGGGCGGACCTATGCTCACCTCTTGACCATCCGTCAGATTCGCCTGCGACCATGCCCCGCTCTCGATCGAGTCCCGCGCCGTCACCGTGGCGCCGGCGGACACGACATTGCTCCCGTGAAGCAGTTGCAGTTCGGCCAGGGCAAACGCGTGCTGACCGGCATCCCGCTCGCGCATCCGCGTCACGGTCAGGCGCACCCAGCGCGCCGTGACCGCCGGGAACACATGCGTCGCCGCGTTGGTCCCCGGATTCGGTTCGTCGGCCGTCGTCCGATCGACCAGGGTTCGGGCCTCGGCGAAATCGGCGTTCGCCGCCGCCTCCAACCGGAACCGCAGCGGAAAGAGGAACCCGGGCGTGTCCGGCTGCCAGTCGTAGGGCCGCGCCGGGCAGAGGCGCAAGCCATCCACCTCCCGCGGCGCACCCAGATCAAGAATCACGCTCTGCGCGGTCAGCGCATTGGTCACGAACGCGCTGTGGAATCCGTTCCGCGGGCCGGCCGGACCCACAACCGCCGCCTGCTCCGGATCCGCGATCCACCGGGCCTGCCAATCGGACGGCTCGAGCAGTCCCATCGTCCAACTGGCCGGCGCGCTCCAGCCACCGCAACGCCCCTGCCCGTCCCACACGCGCACCTTCCACCAACACGACTGGCGCGAGATCAGCGCCCGACCCGCATAGGCCACCTGCGCCGTCTCCCCGGAAAGCACCCGGCCGCTCTCCCACAGATCGCCATGGTCCGCCCTCAGCTCCTGAGGCGAAGAAGCGACCAACACCTGATAGGCCGTCTGCCGTTCGCCGCGCCCCGGCGACGACAACGTCCACGAAAACCGCGGCGCACGGACGTCCACGCCCCGCGGCTCAACGCGGTATTCGCACCGGAGGTTCTCCACGCGCAGCGACGCGGCGCCGACCTCGATGCCGCCCATGGCCAAGGCCACCGCCGCCACTCGAAACCATTGGGGACACCGCGAGAAGGAGGATCGGATCAAGTTCATGGCCGGTAGTCGCGCGAGTATCCGCCACCCGCCCTGGCGCCGCAAGACTGCTCCCCACCCCGGTGCATCCCCAGTGCATCCGGAGGTTGTCGGTCACCAGTCCCCGTCGGTGGGCGGGCAACACCGTTGCACGCTCCGCGATGGGGAAACCGGATCTGGAAGCGGCCAGACGGTGGGTGGCCAACAGCCCCAGGCCTCCGCAGCTTCAGCGAAGGAGGCATCTGGCCGCTCCGGACCGCCCGACGTCCCGGCGGGCAGCAGCCTCACCGGCCGGACGCGTTCTCGAACCATTGACCCACTACCGCCCAGCGTGGCTGCTGCGACCGGGGACCGGTCGCGCTCCGGACCGCCCGCCGAGGCGGGATCTTCCCGGAGCCGACAGAGCGCCCGTCCGCAGGAGCGAAAACCGCGCGTCGACCGGGAACGACCGAACCGCCAGCGCCTGAATCCCGCCGGATCCCGTCCCCCAACCCCCCGGGGCCACCGCTGCCTTCTCGACTTCCCATTCGCGGAGCAGAACCACTACCGGGGCTCGGCCGGCTTCGCATCCAGCACGCGACGAACCTTCTCCGCCAACGCCTGCATGGTGTACGGCTTCCCAATGTAGTGCATCACCTCGTCCATGACTCCGCGGCGCACGATCACATCCTCCGTGTAGCCCGAGGTGAACAGCACCTGGGCCTCCGGATGGCTCTGCTGCAAACGCTCGGCCAGCTCGCGGCCGTTCATGCCCGGCATGACCACGTCCGTCAGCAGGAGATCGATCGGCTCGCTCCTCTTCTCGGCCAGCAGGATCGCCTCGCCCCCATTCGCCGCAGCCAGAACGCGGTAGCCCAGCCGCTTGAGCATGGCCGCGGAGAACTCCCGCACACTCGCCTCGTCCTCGACCAGCAGAACGACCTCGTTCCCGCGTGGCAGCTCGGCTCTGCAGGCCGGCCGCGCCGGACTCTCTGCCGGCTCTTCGACGCGCGGCAGGTAGATGCGGAACGTCGTGCCCATCCCGGTCTCCGAATACACATCGATCACCCCGCCCGCCTGCTTGACCACGCCGAACACCGTCGCGAGCCCAAGCCCGGTGCCACGGCCCTCTTCCTTGGTGGTGAAAAACGGTTCGAAGATGCGCTGCCGCACCTCTTCGCTCATCCCCTGCCCCGTGTCGCTCACCGCGATCCGAACGTATCCCCCGGGGCGCACATCCGGCTGCAGGTGGCAGAACGACTCGTCGAGATCGGCGTTCCCCGTCTCGATGGCCAGCTTCCCGCCGTCGGGCATCGCGTCGCGCGCATTGACGCAGAGGTTGACGACGAGCTGCTGGAACTGCCCCGGATCGACCCGGACCGAGCCGAGCTCGGCCGCGAGCTTCGTCTCCAGGGTGATGTCCTCGCCGATCAGGCGGGTGAGCATCTTCCGCAGATTCCCGATCAACTCGTTGAGATTCAGGATCCTGGGCTCGATGATCTGGCGCCGGGAGAAGGTCAGGAGCTGGCGTGTCAGCTCCGCGGCGCTTCTGGCCGCATCCGAGGCTTCGACCAGATACTGGTGGAGTGGGTCGGCAGGATCCAGATCGAGCTTCGCCAGCTCCAGGTTGCCACTGATGGCGGTCAGCAGGTTGTTGAAGTCGTGCGCCACCCCGCCGGCCAAACGGCCAATGGCCTCCATCTTCATCGCCTGTTGGAGCTGTTCCTGAAGCCTCCCGCGCTCCCGCTCCGCCTCCTTGCGCTCGGTGATGTCGCGGATGCTGAGCACGATGCCGCCGATGCCTGGTTCGTCGAGCCGGTTGGTGCCCGAGGCCTCCATAGGCACCCACATTCCCTCCTTGTGCCGACACCGGTACTCCGCACGGCGGGCCACCCCGGGAGTCGTGACCAACTCCTCCAGCACCCGACGAACCCCGGGAATGTCCTCGGGATGCATGAACTCGAACGCGCTCTGCCCGATGAGTTCATCCGATTCGTAGCCGAGAATCCGCCGCAAAGGGCCGCGCAGCGACATCAGAACGCCGGCGGCACTCATCACCCCGAGGATATCCGACGAGTTTTCGACCAGGAGTTGGAGGCGTCTCTCGTTCTCGCGGACCGCTTCCTCGGCCTCCCTCAGCGCCGTGACATCGGTCAGCACACTCAGCCACCCCGGCTCGCCGCCCACGATGACACTCGAAGCGCTGAACGACATCTGGAGCCTGCGGCCGTTTGCCGTCATCACCCGCATTTCGTGGTTACGGATATCCCCCTGGGTGTCGAGCAGGTGCAGCAGCTTGTCGCGTTCCTCGGTGCTGGCCCAGAGGGCAAGATGGCGCGCCGAGCGCCCGATGACGTCCTCCCGCCGCATTCCGGAACCCACCTCGAAACCCCGATTCACCTCGAGAAACACGTGGTCCGATTTCCTCGTGAAGCTGATGGACGCCGGTAGCAGATCGAAAAGCTCCCGGAAACGCCGCTCACTCTCCCGCAGCTCCCGTTCCACCCTCTGGCGCTCGCCGCTGTCCCGAGGCGTGTCCACCGTGATGCCCTGGTCCGCGGCACCTTGCTTCGCGGCATCCAGCTCCTGCCGAAGCCTGGCCACCTCGCGGGAGAGACGCTCGATCTGGCTCTGGGCTGAGCCCAATTCCTCCGGAACCGGCCTCATGGGCGAAGCATAGCGTCCACGGGAGAAAATGGTAGGAGTTTCGTGGTTTGCGTTGCGACGACTGCTGCTGGGACCATGGGGCCCGGGCGCCATTCCCCTTCGCCCAAGTTAGCCGCGAAACCCAGCGGCTCCGGGATGCCAAGAGTCGAGCGGAGAATTCCCATTTCGCTTTCCGCGCGGGACCTTAGAATCGCGGCATGCAATGCGTGCGTTGTCGAGGTGGCTTCCGGGTTGGACTGATCCTGCTGGCGGGATGGTGCGCGGCGGGGTCGTCGCCGGCGGCTGCTCCGTCGCCCACCCTGTCCCCCGAGGTACGCGTCCCGGTCCTGGGCGACAGCATCACCTACGCCGGGCAGTACGTGGAGTACTTCGAGGCATTCCTCCGGTTGCGGTATCCGCGGTGGCACGGGGAATTGCTGAACCTCGGCTTGCCGAGCGAGACGGTGTCGGGCCTTTCGGAGGAGGGCCATGCCGCCGGCCAGTTTCCCCGGCCACACCTGCAGGAGCGGCTGGAACGCGTGCTGTCTCAGACCAAGCCAACCCTCGTCATCGCCTGTTACGGCATGAACGACGGTATCTACCTGCCGCTCGAAGAGAGCCGCTTTGCCGCCTTCCGGTCGGGAATTCAGCGGTTGCGCGAGCAGGTCACCGCGGCGGGCGCGCGCATTCTTCACCTCACGCCGCCGACCTTCGATCCCCAGAACGGCCGGTCCGGAACGCCGCCCGCTGAGAACTACAACACGGTGCTGGACCGTTACTCGGACTGGTTGTTGGAGCAACGGCAACGCGGCTGGGACGTGGTGGACGTCCACGGCCCAATGAACCGGTTCCTCGCGAAGCAGCGCGCCGTCCGTCCCGATTACCGGCTGGCCGACGACGGCGTGCATCCGAACGAAATCGGGCACTGGCTCCTGGCCGCGCCGTTGCTGGTGCGATTCGGCGCGCCGCAGGAAGTTGCCGGGTGGGGTTCCGCTGGCCCGCTGCTGGCCGGGCATCCGCAGGGCGCGGAGTTCCTCCTCAAAAACCTCCAGGCGGCAAACCCCGCTCGAACCATCCCCTGATGCTGATGCAACGAATCGCATTCCATTCCCTTGTCGCCCTGGCGATGTCGTGGTTTGCAGTGCCCCAAGCGCTGGCCCAGGCGTCGCCCTGGATCGATCCGGCCTCCGCCCAGGTTCAGCCGGGAACACGGTTGGACTTCCAGTTCCAGTCCCTCGGACAGGATCCCAGCGCGTTTGCGGTGGAAATGGCCACGAACCTTCCCCCGCCGGACGGCTGGCGGGACTCCGCGGACGCGCTCATCGTGGTCGAGGCGGAAGGACGCTTTCGCGTCACCATCCCGATGGCCGGCCAGCGGTTGTTCTGCCGGGTTCGCGCGCTTGATTCCAGCGAACCCGGCCCCGCGATCCTGATCAACGAGGTGATGTGCGACAACGAAAGCGCCCTGCCTGACCAGGAAGGCGCCTTCTGGGACTGGATCGAACTCTACAACCCCAACGACGAGGCGGTGGACCTGACCGGCTACGCGCTCAGCGACGACGCAGCCGCGCCGGGCCGGTGGCGGTTCCCTGGCGTCCTGCTCCAGCCGCACGGTTTCCTCCTCGTCTATGCTTCCAGCCTGGACCGCACGAACCCGGACGAGCCGTTGCACACCAGTTTCAGGCTCAGCGCCGCGGGCGAGACCGTGATTCTGAGCGACCCCGCGTTGCGGCCGCTCGACCAATTGCAGGTCCCGGCGCTGGCGTCCGATCAGTCGATGGGGCGCATGCCGGATGGCGCCGCGGAACTGCGCCTCTACGACAAGGACGCCATCACTCCGGGCAGGGAAAACGCGGTTGCCGGCGACGGCCCGGTGGTGCTGGCGCCGACCTTTGCGCCCGACGGCGGGTTCTTCGACGGGCCGGTGGACGTGACCATCCACGCGGCCGAACCGGAGCACACGGTGCGCTACACGGTCGATGGTTCGCCGCCCACGCCGCAATCCCCGGTGCTGACCGGACCGCTCCACCTGGCGGCCTCCACGGTGGTGCGGGTGATGGCCTCTGACGCGGAAGGACGGGGCAGCGCGCCGGAAAGCCGGAGTTTCTTCATCGGCGTGGAACACCAACTGCCGGTGGTTTCGCTGGCGACAACACCCAGTTTCCTGGAGTTTCGGGATGGCTACCTCTACGGCCTGGGCCCGAGCGTCCTTTCCAGCCAAGACCAGGTGCTCAAGAACTTCCCCTACAACGGCTCCTATGCCTGGCTCGACCGCGAAGTCGAGGTGGCGCTCGAGTTCTTCGAACCGGACCACGCGGTCGCCCTCCGACAACGCGCGGGCATGAAGATCTTCGGCGGCTGGGGTTCGCGGGGTTATCCGCAGAAATCCTTCGCCCTGTTTGCGCGCCGATCCTACGGCGCCGGCAAGTTCGATCATCGCCTCTTCCCCGACGAGGAGGTCACGGAGTTCGAGGCGCTGGTGTTGCGAAACTCGGGCAACGACAACCAGAGCACCCACCAGACGCCGCCCCGCCCGCCGATCACCGAGTTCGGCCCGACCCTCTCCTACGGCAGCTACTTCGTGAACGGGCAGTTCACCGTGATGCGCGACGCCCTCCTGCGACAACTGGTCAAGGGCACCACGCTGGATGCGCAGGCCTATCGCCCGGCCGTGGTCTACATCAACGGCGAGTATTGGGGCATCTACAACATCCGGGAGAAGCTCAACGAGCACTACGTCCTGTCGCACCACGATGCCGCGGCCGGAAGCGTCGACCTCATCGAAGGCCTCGGGGCCGTCCGCGCCGGCACCGCCACCCACTACACCCAGATGCGCAACTACCTCTCCTCCCGGGACCTCGCCGCTGACGGCGCCTATGACCTCGTCGCCGAACGCTACCTCGATATCGACAACTTCATCGACTACCAACTGGCCGTTCTCTACGGCGGAAACTTCGACATCGGCAACGTCAAGTGCTGGCGCCCCCGCGCCACCCGGGGGCGGTTCCGCTGGCTGCTCTACGATCAGGACTACGCCTTCGACCTCTGGCCGCCGGAGGTCTACCAACCCGCCATGGCGCGCGACTACGCCGACTACCGGAACATGTTCCGGTTCTACACCACCGGCACCAATACGAGCGTCGGCTGGCCCAATGGCGCCGGCCAGACCCTCATCTTCCGCAGCCTGCTTCAGAACGCCCGCTTCCGGGAACGCTTTGTCCGCCGCTGCACGGACCTGCTCAACAGCCTCTTCCGCGAAGACCACGTGGCGCAGACCATCCAGGAAATGGCGGCCGCCCTCCGCCCCGAAATCGGCGCTCACCTCCACCGCTGGAGCTGGGAGGAACTGGTCGCGCGCGGTTTCGGCACACCCCATCAACCCGAGTACCAACCCTTCCTCCCGGAGACCTGGGAGGCGAACATCAATGGACTGCTCGACTTTGCCGCGGCGCGTCCCGCCAAGATTCGCCACGATTGCGCGCAGGAGTTTGGCCTGACCGGCGGCGAGGGCGCACTCGAGGTCCGCGTGGAACCCGAAGGCGCGGGCACGGTGGCGGTGAACACCCTGACCGTGAACGCACTCCCCTGGCAGGGCATCTACTTCGCCGACCTCGCGAACACCCTCCGCCCGGTCCCTAATCCCGGTTACCGCTTCCTCGAGTGGACCACCCCCGGTGGCGCCGTGGCCACCCCGACACTCCAATTCCACGTCGCACGCGGCGCCACCAATACCGTGGTGGCCAGGATGGGACCGGCCCCGGGCACTCCTCCCGAACCCTCGGAACTGATCCTCACCGAGATCATGTATCACCCGCCCGCAGAGCTTGATTCCGGCGATTGGGTGGAACTCTGCAACCCGGGCGCAACGCCCGTGGCTCTCGCCGGCTGGATCTTCCGTGACGAGGACGATGACCATTTCTTCCTGCTTCCGGATCGCACCCTCGAACCCGGCGGCTGCCTGGTCCTGGTCCGCGACGACTCCCGGTTCCGTCTGCAGCACCCGCTGGAAGTGGACTCCATCGGTGACTTCGGCTTCGGGCTGAACAACAGCGGGGACACACTTCGGCTGTTCCGGCCGGACGGGACCGTGGCGCTCACGATCCCCTATGACGACGCGGCTCCGTGGCCCGCAGAGGCCGATGGCCACGGCTTCACGCTGGAGTTGCTCGCCCCGGAAGCCGACCCCGCGCTGCCGGGTTCGTGGAAAGCGTCTGCCCAGGTGGGCGGAACGCCCGGGGAACACTGAAAGCGCACACTGGCTCACTCGACCGTTCGGCCGCGGGTACAAAGGGACGGGTCTTTAGAAGACACTCACTCGACCGTTCGGCCGCGAGTACAAAGGGACGCGTCTTTAGAAGACACTCTGAGGAAGCGCATTGCTGGAGACAACGATTGCGGGAGCGCGAGTTTGATGACGTCCCACTCGACACCGCGGAGGACATTGCCGGCGAGGATTCGGTGGTCCCGGAGAATCACCCGCCCGACTCCGGGAACCTCTTCACCTCGCCGGAGGAGCCACCTTACCGCCCGCATCCACTCGTGCGCCGCCTGTCCGACTTCCTGCTGCGCAGCATCGATGCATGGCAGCGCAACAAGGTGTATTCCGATGAAGTGATGGAGAACCAACCACTCGTTAGGATGATCGACGCCGTCTCGACCGCCAACACCCCGCTGGCGACGACGATAGCCCGCACCTCTCAACCCTGGAGGTCCAAGCAGCGTCCGCCTCCCGTCAGGGAGTCGATGGCGACGGTCCGTGGCGTCCAGATCTTGCCCGCTACAACCAGAAGCAAGCCTTTGACAACCAAGCCAATCGAAGGCATATATGCCCCGGTATATGAAAACAATATCCGTGAATGTGTCCGAACCCGTCTACCGGGATTTCCTGGAACACGCACGGCGCACAGACCGAACCGCTGCGGAGCTGATCCGGGAAGCGATGGAATCCTTCCGTGAGACCCGTATCCGGCCGCGAACCAGTCTTCGGACCCTGGCACCGCTCGATCTTGGCGCCATGGTCCCATCGACCGGCGAAGATGATCTGCTCGGAGAGATGTTGAATGACGCACGGGATTGACACCTCGTTTCTGGTCGCGGTGGAGGTCGTCAGTCATGCGGCCCACGGCATCGCCCGGAAGCGGTTCGAGCACTTGACGGCAGCAGGCGATTCCTTCGCCTTGGTCCCGCAGGTCCTGGCCGAGTTCATCCACATCGTGACGGACCCGCGGCGGTTTGCGTCGCCGCTTTCCATGGAGCAGGCGATCGCCCGCGCCGAGGCGTTGTGGAATGCAGCCGAGGTGGTGCCGGTGCTGCCGAATGCCGAAAGCTCCCGACTGTTCCTGCGTTGGCTTCGCGAACATCAGTTGGGCCGAAAGCGTCTGCTGGATACGCAGTGGGCCGCCATCCTGCACGCCGCCGGCATCACCAGTCTGCTCACTCTGAATCGCACGGACTTCGAGGTGTTTGGCTGTTTCACGTTTCCGGAGTGACCGGAGTCTTCACCGCGCCGCTCTGGCGAGGCCGGAGACCACAGTCGCTGCCTTTGGTGCGTTTTGCGCCTTTTGGCGGCTGTCCGGCCCCTCTCCTTGACATATGTAAAGATCCCGCTTGACAATCTTTACATCTGTCAAGCACAGTCGCCGCCGCTCGACATCGCCATGCCCAACTCAACGCCATCCCCCATCGAACTCACCGAGGCCGAGTGGTCCATCATCAAGGCCGTCTGGGAAAAGGAACCAGCCACGGCCCCGGACGTCCAGGCCCGGCTCCAGGCTCGCACTCAGTGGACCTACAGCACCGTCCGCACCCTCATGGACCGCATGGTGGTCAAGGGCCTGCTCACCGCCGAGAAACGCGGCCACCTCACCCTCTACCGCTCCGCGATCTCCCGCCAAGAGGCGCAGCGAAGCGAACTGCGCTATGCACTTCACCACGCCTTCGACGGCGCCCTGACTCCGATGGTGCAGTGCCTCATCGAATCCGAGAAAGTCTCGCCTGCCGAACTGGCCGAACTCGAGCGACTCATCCGCGCGCGAAAGCGACGGGGGCGGCAACCATGAATCCCCCTGGCCATTCTGCGATACCCTTTCGCATAAAAGGTAGGGCGACCTCTCCGAGGGCGCCGGGGGATGTTTTCGCCGAACCAGTCCGTCGCGGCGCGATGCGGAGACCTGCTCGCGAGTCCTCCTCGGAGTCGCGCCCTACAAGCCTTCGGGGGTAACCTTCCAACCTCCCAACCCTGAACCTTCCAACCTCCCAACCCTGAACCTCCCAACCTCCCAACCCTGAACCGTGAACCTCACCAACCTCTCGCAGACCGCCGTCGCCTTCGCTTGGTCCATGCTCTGGCAGTCGAGCCTGCTCATTGGCGTGTTGTTTCTCCTGGACCTTCTCCTGCGTCGAAGGGTCCGCGCTGCCGTGCGTCATGGCCTTTGGCTGTTGGTGTTAGTGAAGCTGCTGCTCCCGCCCACGGTATCGCTGCCGACAGGCCTGATGGCGTGGTGGCCTCGGCCGTCCGACCCAGTCGTGCCGACCGCCTCCCGCCCAGCCACCCGCGTCACGATCGTCTCCAGCGGGACCCGCACGATTCCCAGCCTGCCAACCGTCTCGCCCTCGCGCCCAGAACCCGTCCATTGGTCCAATTGGTTGCTGGGTGCCTGGGCCGTGGGTTTGTGTCTTCTTGCCACTCGATGCCTGCACCACACTCGGCGCCTCCGAAGCGCAGTCAGGCACGCGGAGTCGCCTCCGCCTTCTCTGATCGAGCTTCTCGCTGACTGCCAGGAGACCCTGTCCGCCCACCGCCCCGTTGCCGTTTGCCTGACCGAGCGCGTTCATTCGCCGGCGGTCTGTGGTCTTTTCCACCCCAAGATCCTGATCCCGACCTCACTCGCCTCGCGGCTCACCTCGGAGCAATTGCGCTCGGTCCTGCTGCACGAACTGGCGCACGTCCAGCGGGGTGATCTTTGGGTGAACCTCCTGCAGACCCTGCTGCAGATCGTGTACTGGTGGCACCCGCTCCTCTGGCTGGCCGGCCGCCGCCTCCGCACTGTCCGGGAAGAAGCCACCGACGAACGCGTTCTCTTCGCGCTGCAGGAACGTTCCGCCGACTACGCCGACGCCCTCCTGGCCATCACGCGATTTGCTGCGGTCCCAGCGCGCCCGAGCCTGGGCCTGCTCGGGATGGCCGAGCCGCGGAGCCGCATTGGCCGCCGCATCCGCCGGATTGTCGAGCAACCCCCACCCGCGCGTGCGGCGCTGGGACCGGTAGGATGGCTGGCGGTGTTCGTTCTCGGTTTCCTGCTGTTGCCCATGGCGCCAATCCGGGCAGGTGCGGCCACACCCTCAGCGGAAACGGCGCCCCTGACACCGAAGCCCGACACCCCGTCGGCACCAGTGCAGAATACTGTCTCGTCGCCTCTCCTGGCCACAGCCCGGGCGACCACGAACTGGCCCTTCGATGTCCCGAGGATTTGGCCCCAAGTCACTCATCCGGCTGCTTCCCGGGAAACCACGAACTGGCCCTCCGGGCGGCTGATCACGATCGAGGAGGCTTTGAATGCTGTATCCCCTGATCCATTGCTGGAAACGCGGATCTACCGAGTGAATCCCGAGACATTCCTCGACAACCTGAGGCCCCCTCTACCCCTCAGCCAGACGAACGAAGCCGAGTTGCTCCGCAGCTTCTTCGCCGATGCCGGCGTATCCATGGCACTCCCAAATGGGATCTACTACTCGCACGGCAAGGGCGTGTTGATGGTCCGCGCCTCCCCTGAAGATCTCGAACGGGTGGAGGCGGCACTGGAGCAAGCCACCAAGGCCCCGCAGCAAATCCTGATCGAGGCCAAGTTCGTCGAGATTCCGGAAGCAAACCTCCGGCACGCGGCGCTGAGTTGGCTGGCGATGGCTCCCGCCACATTCACCGCCTCGAACAGCGCGCTAGCCGTCCTCTCCGACCGTCAATTGCGGGACATCCTCAAGGTGCTGGAGTCCCAGGCGGGCACCGATCTGATGGCCGCGCCGCGGCTTACCACGCTGAGCGGTCGCCAGGCCCAGATCCAGGTGGTCGAGCTCCGACCGATCGTCACCGGGGTGAACCCGGATGTCGTGGTTGCCCCCGGCCAGCTCATCCCCGCCGATGGCCCGACCAATATCTACACCACGGAAACCTTCCCCACCGGCCCCACGCTCGACGTGGTGGCGACCGCCAGTGACGACCGTGCGACCATCCACTTGGTGGCGTGGGCCAACGTTCAGGAATTCCTCGGCTACGAACCGATTGTCCCCACGAATCGCGTGTTGGTCGCCGTGAACGGCCAGCAACAGCAGGTCGCCCTCCCGCTCCCCCGCATCCGGAAACGGTTGATTCCAGCGGATGCGACTGTCCGGAGCGGTGAAACCCTGGTCCTCGCGCATCCCGTCGACCCCGAGGGTCAGCCGGTCGAACGCCCGGGTGACGGCGCGAAGCGACTCCTGGTTTTCGTCACGGCAATCCTGGTCGATCCCGCGGGGAATCCGATGGCATCGCCCGCAAGGTAGGGACGCCCGGCCTCGGGCGTCCGCAAAGGCATGCACCTCTTGCCGCAACCGCGCCCACTCGCGCAAAGACCTACTCGAAGAACGCGATTGCCCCGGGGCTTGCGCCCACTCAGACTCCGCTCGTCATGAAAGCCACGGCCGTCCTCGCCACCCTCGTCGCCGCGGTCCTGATGTCTTCCTGCGGCGGCAAGGAGCAGGCGGCGCCCCCGGTGCCAAACACCCCTGCCGGATCCAACGCCGCCCCCGCCGCCGCCACCCCGCCCGTGTTTGCGAAACTCAAGGGCCGATGGCTGCGTCCGGACGGCGGCTACGTTGTCGAGGTCCGGGATGTGACCCCGGAGGGCAAGCTCGACGCGGCCTATTTCAATCCGCGCGCGATTCACGTATCCAGGGCGGAGGCCACTGCGCAAGGGTCCGGGTGCAAGGTGTTCATTGAGCTGCAGGACGTGAATTACCCGGGCTGCGTCTACACCTTGGTATACGAGCCCGCAACCGACCGGATGACAGGGATCTACTACCAGGCAGCCCTCGACCAGAGCTTCGACGTGGAGTTTGTCCGGCAACCGTGAAGGACCGATGTCCGCAGCACTGGCGCATCCTCGTCTGGCGGCCGTGAGGCGGGTCGTCGGCCTTCTCTTTCTGCTCTGGGGCACTGCTGGTGGCCGGACCGCCCCGGCGGCAGCGGAGCACGATCCTTGGGCGGGGTCGAAGAGCTGCCGGGATTGTCACGAGGACTTCTACCGGAAATGGGCCACCTCGCACCACGGTTTGGCAATGCAGCCATTCACCGCCGCGTTGGCGCGTGACCGGCTCACCCCCATGACCAATGAGGTGCGCGTGGGCGCGAACCGTTACGTGGCGGACGTGACGGCTGTCCCCGCCGTGGTTCGTGAAACGGGTCCGCACGGCGAGAAGCGGTATCGCATCGAACAGGTGCTCGGCGGAAAAAACGTGTTCTACTTTCTAACCCCGCTGGACAAGGGACGATTGCAGACGCTGCCTGTGGCCTACGACGTCCGGCGCCGGGAATGGTACGACACCGCCGCCAGTGCCGTCCGCCACTTCCCCAACGTCGCCAACGAACTCATTCACTGGACCGAGCCGCCGTACACCTTCAACACCGCCTGCCACAGTTGCCACGTCAGTCAGTTGACCCGCAACTACGATCCGGTCACCGAATCCTATCACACCACCTGGAGAGAACCGGGGATCAACTGCGAAACCTGCCACGGCCCATCGGCGGAGCATGTCCGGGTCTGCGTCGCCGCCGGGGACGGCAAACCTGAGGACCTGAAGATCATTCGGACCTCGACCATGACGACGGCGCAGCGCAACGACCACTGCTCGGCCTGCCACGCGAAGTCCCAGGTCCTCAGCGACGCCTTCCCACCCGGCGCGCGGCTCTTCGATCACTTCGGGTTGGTCACGCTCGAAAGCCCGGACTACTACCCGGACGGTCGGGATCTCGGCGAGAACTACACGTACACCACCTGGCGACTGAGCAGCTGCCTCAAGTCGGAGCAGTTCGAGTGTCTGCATTGTCACACCTCGAGCGGCCGTTTCCGCCAAAGAGAGGACCCGAATTCCGCCTGCCTTCCCTGTCATGAACAGCGTGTGGAGGATGTCGCCGCCCACTCGCATCACCCGCCGGAGAGCACGGGCAACCGCTGCATCGCCTGCCACATGCCGCAAACGGAATTCGCCCGCATGGTGCGCAGCGACCATTCGATGCTGCCGCCCACGCCCGCCGCGACCCTCGCCTTCCAGTCGCCCAACGCCTGCAACATCTGTCACACGAACCAGGAATCCGCCTGGGCCGACCGGTGGGTGCGCGAGTGGCACCAGAACGATTACCAGGCACCGGTGTTGCGCCGCGCCGACCTAGTGCAGGCCGCCCGAAGGCGCGACTGGTCGCGCCTGCCGGATGTCCTGGCGTACCTCGCCGCCTCCGACCGCAACGAGATCTTCGCCGCATCACTCGTCCGGCTCCTGGAAGGCTGCAACCACCCCTCCTCCTGGCCAGCCCTGCGCCGGGCGGCGACGGATTCCTCACCCCTCCTGCGCGCGGCCGCCGTAGCCGTCCTGCACTCGGACCTGGCCGACCCGGCAACGCGTGAAGCCGTCGTAAGGGCCTTGAGCGACGACTACCGCGTGGTGCGCCTGGCCGCCGCCTCCACCATGCTGGGTTATCCCCGCCAACAACTGTACCCTCCTCAGGCCGAGTTGCTCGACCGCGTCCTCAAGGAGTACCTGGGCATGCTCAACAGCCGCCCGGACGACTCGATCTCGCAATACAACCTCGGCAACTTCCACCACCTCCACGGCGATCGTCGCGCCGCCCTCAACGCCTATGAGACCTCGGCGCGCCTCGACCCCGCCAACATCCTGCCGCTGGTCAACGGTTCCCTCCTCTACGCCGAAGCGGGCCAACTGGACAAAGCGGAACAGTCCTTGCGCCGTGCCCTGGAGCGCGAGCCGAACAACGCGGCGGCGAACTTCAACCTGGGACTCCTGGTCGCCGAGAAAGGAGACCTGACCGAAGCGCAGACACGGCTGCGGGCGGCGCTCAAGGTCGATCCCACCATGGCCGCCGCCGCCTACAACCTGGCGGTCCTGGTTGCCGGCGAGCATCCGGATGAAGCCATCGCCCTGTGCCGTCAGGCGGTCCAGCACAGCCCTGCCGAGCCGAAATACGGCTTCACGCTCGCCTACTACCAACTCCAGAAAGGAGACGTCCCCGGCGCCATGGCCGCCCTCGAAGCTGTGCTCGAGCGCACACCCGCGCATCTGGATTCGCTCCAGATGCTGGGCCAGATCCACGAGCGCGCCGGTCGACAGCGCGAGGCCGCCGCCCTCTACGAACGGACACTCTCCCGCGCCACCCTCCCCGCCGACGTTCAGGCCGCCCTCCGCTCGCGCATCGAGATGCTCCGCACGAACTCGGCCCCGGCAGAGAATCCCTGAGCCAGAAGCTCGTTCGCGAACTCCCGTGCCGAAGGACCAGCGAGGCGGCGCCTCAGACCAGGGCGGTTCAACTTGACTCGGACATCTGACGGCCATTCGGTTCCGCCTTTGCCGCCGCCTCGCCTATAGAGCCCTTGAATCGTAGAACGCCGAATTCAGAACTTGATCTGTCAACAACGTGTTTTGAACTTCAAGGACTCTAGGGCGGGTGCGTTCTGCTGCGGGTCGAGAAGACCCGCGGTCCCGGCAGGCGCGCTGGTGAATCCACTGGACGCGCCGCGTGTGGGACTGCCCGGCCCCTACCGGCCACGCGCAAAAACCTACTCCTCCTCCAGGGTCAATCCCGCCAGATAGATCGCGGTGAAGGCATTGTGCTCGCCATTGTGGAACACACGCCGGACGGAGCTGACGCGCACCTCGCGCAGCACGTCACCAGCCGCGACCGCGGTCAAGGCCACCGTCAGGTGCAGAACACCGACGAGTGCCTGGTAACCGCGCAGTCGCTTGCCGGGAATCCTGCCATCGCCAGGCGGCGCTGCGAGACCGAAATCCATGGACCTCATGTTGCCCGGGTGGCGACGTCGCGGCAAGCTCCGCCCCGCCCGATCCGCGGAACGATGTGTTGATTTGACGGTAACGTGTTCCGCGGCACGAGGATTCTAGCCAGCTCGAATACCGGAAGGCGGAATGGGCTGCTCTTCCTCGACCACCACGGCGGTGCCATAGGCGAGCAGTTCGGCCGCGCCGCCCATGAGCACCGATGTCATAAAGCGAACCTCGACCACCGCGTTGGCTCCCAGCCGCTGTGCGTCCGCCACCATTCGATCCAGGGACTGTTCGCGCGACTCCGCCAGTAACTTCGTGTAGTCGGTGATCTCGCCCCCGACGATGTTGCGGAGCAACGCCATGATGTCCCGCCCGATGTGCCGGGCGCGGATGGTGTTGCCCTTCACGAGGCCAAGCGTGCGACGGATGGCCTTGCCTTGGATCGAACCGGTAGTCGTGATGATCATCGCTCAATCTCCTTGTAAGGATCGGTTTTCCACGTTCGGAGCCGTTCGCGTATCAACTGAACCAACAGGATCAGAAAGCCCATGACAACCGCGGCGAGACCCATCTTCGCCGGCAGTTCCTCTTTGCCGCTGCCCAGAAACTCGTAGAGCCCATAGCCAATGAGCAGGGCGTAGCCGCCAATAATCATGACCAGGGATGTATTCCGCGCCAGTCGGCTGAAGGGGCTTCTCCACGCGCGCGCCAAGACCGCGTCGTCCGGTTCGCGATAGGAGATCGCCGCGAGCTTTCCCGTGGTTTCGCGGAGTCGCTCGTATTCCGCGCGGCACGCGGCGCAACGGGTGAGGTGCTCGTTGATCTGGCGGGTCTCGTCCGGCGTCAATTCGCCGTCCAACAGGCCTACCAGCAGTCCTTTGAATGGTTCGCAGTTGTTCATATGCTTTCCTCCGGTGACCACCGGTGCGCCTCCGGGTCGAGTTTGAGGTATGCCTTGCGCAAGGCGATGCGCGCGTGATAGAGCCGGCTCATGACTGAGCCTCTGGGGATTCCCAGAATCCCGGCGATCTCCTCGTAACGGTGCTCCTGGTAGTATTTCATGACGAGGATCTCACGATGCGCGGGACTCAACGAGTCCAACGCCCGTTGCACCCGTTGTTGTTCCTCACGTTGTTCGAGCAGATCACCCGGCGTCGCCGACTCCGTCGCCTGGGCGGCATCGCGCTGTTCCGCCTCGCGATAACGGTCGGACGTCTGCCGACGGGCGAGCAGATTAAGGCAGCGATTTCGCAGGATGCAGTAGAACCACGGATAGAACTGGGGAAGCTCGCGCATCCCCGGAATCGCGGCAAACGCCTTGGCAAACGAGTCTTGGCAGGCGTCCAAGGCATCCTCCGGATTCCTGAGCAGCGCCAACGCGTGAACGAAAGCCTCGCGCCGGTACTTCTGCACCAGGAAGTCAAAACCCACCGGGTCTCGGTGCCGCACACAGAGTTCGATGGCGCGTCGTTCGTCCATAGGTTCCGCCCTTCAGCACACTGAACCGGTCAGCCGCGGTTGTATTCAACGCGTCCGGCAACGTTCCAGAGGATGAGTTGCCTGGGCCCGTAGCGGTTGATGACGCACCAGTTCTCCGGCAAGGCGAGGGATTTCGCCGTCCGCTCCCCGCAAAAACGGTTGCGACCGACCTGGTTCATCAGCAGTGGGGCGCATAAGCTTGGCGGCTTCCGCGACGATTCTGCGCTTCTGGAAATGGAGGCGGCTCCTCTCTTGGCCGCCTGGTTGTTGGGAAGCCCCACCGGCGGCCGATCGTCCGTAGCCGCCGGTGGGGTGTAGTCCTGCCCAAAGAGCGACGGCCGTTCCTCGTCAAGCTCTCACCAGCGCCTTGACACAGTAGCTGTTGAGACTCTCACCGGCGGCGAGGGCTTTGGCCGCGAGGCGACGGTGAATGGCTGGTTCCACGCGCAGCACGAATTTGCCGCTAAACTCCTTCTTGCCCAGCGGATCCGGCATCTCCAGACCGTCCCGGTGGATTAAATCAACCACTTCTTCCGCTGCGACGCACAACTCCGCATAGACCTTCGCCTCGTCGTTCCCGTGAACGCCGCCGAGCATGAGTTCCGGGCAACGGCCAATGAAGCACTGGTCTTCGTCGCTCCACTCAACGAATTTCGCGTACCGCGCCGTCTGCGCCTTGATTTGCTTGCGCGTCATAAACCTTCACTCCTTCACTGCTTCCAGCGCCCGCCGCAAGTCCCGTTCCTGATACGCTTTCGCATCGTCCCCGGCATGGCCGCTCACCGTCACCCGCAACCCTCTCGGATGCGTGAAGTTGCGGTGACTGCCCTTGCCGCCCCGGTTCACAAACCCCGCTTTTTCCAAGTCGGCGATGAGCTGGCGAACCTTGCGCGGCATGGCAGTATCAGACTAGTATCACCTCTGTGGGGGGAGGGCAACGGCGGTTCCTGCACGCCAGTGGTCTGTCTGAAATGAGGCCCAAGTCCGGGCGGAATGAATGGAAACCACGCCCAGTGCGTCTTCCAACAAGAGACACCGCACCGACTCCATGAGACCTTTCACTCATCATCCTGCTGTCCTTGGCCCTGGCGATCAGCCCGCTGGTCGCAGTGGACACCAACCGGGTCGTTGTTCCCGGCACGGACAACGTGAGCCGCTACGTCGCCACCAAGGCGGTGCCGGGCGAACAAACCACCCTGCGGGATGCTTCAGGACGCGCCTTGGGCACGGCGCGCACAATCGGCACCCGAAGGGTTTCGTCGAGGTCGGTGACGCTCTCGCCAACTTCTACGCCCTCGGGGTACGGTTGCTTGGCCGGAGCGCCCACCTCGTGGCCTTGATCAAGAATCGCTTGCTGGGCCGCGTCCGGTTCAGGGATGAGGTTTTTGGCGTTGTAGGCGTGCCAGAGCAGTTTCGGGCACTGAAGGCCCCACAAGTACTTGGAGTTGGAGATGTGGACGTTGGGCATCGGTCACCAAGCCAGAGGCTCCAAGTGGCGCGCAGATTCGGCCATTGGCCCTGCGCCCGCAAGGGCGGGCTGACAGCACAAGAGGCCCGGCGAACCCATCTGACACAGGAACAGACCGGCTCTGCGGCGGATCCTGCCCTTCAGCCGGAATCCCGTGAAAACCTCTCCAGAACCCGAAAAACGTCCAAGAAGCGTCCGAGCAGGCTTCACAACGCCGCGGCTGCTTATTCGTAACTTGTTGCAGCAGAATGGCGCATCCGCAAGGAGTTGAACCTTGAACCTTCTGATCCGTAGTCAGATGCTCTATCCAATTGAGCTACGGATGCACCCTGATTACCAAGCATTTGCAGCGTGCCCGGCAATCGCGCTCGACCCTGTGCCCCCGGCAACCCCGAACGGTGATCTGCAACCCGAACGGATGCCTCCGCAGGCGGTGACCGCATCGTCTTCGCGGGCGCGGAACCTACACCATCGAATTCGGCCCTGGCAAGCGCCGAATCGGGGTCCGGGACACCTGCTCAGAGTTGCCGGCGCAAATC
>CAYSPU010000036.1:15675-29771 GCA_964432995.1 uncultured Verrucomicrobiota bacterium | reverse complement strand
CGCGAGCAGGCCTCCGGGCGCGCCGGAAGAACGTGCCAGGTTGGATGCTCTTCCGCCGCCCTCGGAGAGGGCGCCCTACCTTTCTCGCGAAGTGGTATCCCAGAATGGGTGGGGAGATTCATGGGGGGGTGAGTCTGTTGGACCGGACGCCTGGGCTGCGGCCGGCCAGGAAACGTCGGCTGCCCCGGAGGGGGAGGGGCCACTCCCCGCCCCTGAGAGATGCTGCTGCCCCCCCACCGGGATGGCAGCACCGGGTGCCGGATGCGTGATTTTCACGCGAAGTGCGTGAAGATTTACCGGGAGCGGAGGCAGACCGCCGGGAATCCACAGCGGGAGTGTTGAAAAGGGGCGCGAACAAGGCAGAATTGGGCCTGAAACCCGGTGCGAAGCGGTCGTGGCACCGTCTGTGCTAACGAAGAGGAAAATGGATTGACACTCGGGTCGGGCTGACTAGAGTGCCGAAGCTGTCAACCCAACAACACATATACGTAGCAATGAAAAGACTGCTCAAACGTTATCGGACCGGAGCTTTCACGCTGATCGAGCTGCTGGTGGTCATCGCTATCATCGCCATTCTGGCCGGCATGCTTTTGCCCGCCCTGGCCAAAGCGAAAGCCAAGGCCCAGCGTATCGCCTGCGTGAATAACCTGAAGCAGGTGGGGTTGGCGTTCAAGACCTTCGCCATCGACAACAACGATACCCTCCCCATGGGCGTGTCCACGAACCAGGGCGGCTCCTCCGAGTTTCGTCCGGCGACGGCAGGCATGGTGAACACCTACTGCTTCATGAACTACGTGGTCATGTCGAACGAGCTGACCACGCCCAAGATCCTGAACTGCCCCAGTGACAACGTGACCCCTTCCCGGATCATCGCGACCAACTGGTTGCATACCATGGTCGCTTCTGTTCGCAACAAGAGCATCAGCTATGTGGTCGGGTATGACGCCCAGGAGACGATGCCGCAGATGATCCTGACCGGGGACCGGAACATCACCAATTCGGCCTCGACCACCGGGATCCGCCAGACAGCAGTGACCATCCCGGTCAAGACCGGTGGCATCTACGCGCGCATGGGCACCAACCACATTGTCGGCACCACTGCCGCCGCCAAGGGCGCGGGATATACGAAGGACACCCACGGCAACGGCGGGAACATGGGCTTGGGTGATGCCAGCGTCCAGCAGCTCACCAGTTCCAAGTTGCGCGAACAGCTCCGCAATTCCGGCGACGACAACAACTACTTCGGTATCCCTGACTGATCCGGTCCGATCAGATCAACCTTTGAGCCAGGGGGCACCCGCGGAGGGTGCCCCTTGCTGTTTCCAGCGCTCAAGCCGTAGCGGGCCGCACTCAGGAAGCCGCCGTCTTGAGGATGATGTCCGCCAACGGAGTCGCCGGGCGGAAGCCAGTGAGCCGGAAACACTTGTTGATCACTGGCCGCCGGCGCTGCATATCCTCGAAACCCGGCGCGTACGCGGTCTCGTAGGGGATGAACTCGATGGAAGAAGCGGAGTTCAACAGCCGGATCACCTGACGCGCCAAGTCAATGATCGAGATCTCGGTATCGTTGCCCACGTTGACGATTTCGCCCCGGGCGGCCGGACACCGGCAGAGGCGGACCAGGGCTTCCACTGTGTCCGAGACATCGCAGAAACAGCGAGTCTGAGTGCCGTCGCCAAACACCGTGAGGTTCCGCCCCGTCTTGGCGGCTTCGATGAACCGCGGGAGCACCATTCCGTAGCGCCCGGTCTGTCGCGGCCCGACGGTGTTGAAGAGCCGGGTGACGGTGACCGGGACTTGCGCCTCGCGGGAGTAGGCGAAGGCAAGGAACTCGTCGGTGAGCTTCGAGCAGGCGTAGCTCCACCGGCTCAGGTAGGAGGGGCCGATCAGGAGGTCGTCGTCCTCCGCAAAAGCCTCTTTGGTGCTCTTTCCATAAACCTCTGATGTGGAGGCAACAAGGAGTGGAACGCGGCGCCGACTCGCCACCTTCAGGATCGACTCCGTCTCGTCCAGGTTCGTCGATATCGTGCGGATGGGCGTGCGCACAACCAAGTCCACTCCGACGGCGGCCGCGAGGTGGAAGATGAAGTCGGCTTCGTCGGCGAGTCTGGGCAACTGGGCGCACTCGGAGACCTTTGCCTCTACGAAATCGAGGCGCGGATCCTTCAGAGGAGCTGTCAGGTTCTCCAGGCGACCGGTCGACAGGTCGTCGATCACGCGAACACGGCAGCCATCGGCCAACAATCGCTCGACCAAGTGGGATCCGATGAATCCAGCGCCGCCGGTTACGAGGATGACGGGGGACTGCGTCACGGAGACGTTTGGGGGGTGGAGGCAGTCGCCGCATCGAGAGCGAGACCGCGTCCAGTCAGGGCTTGGGCGATCGCCTCGGCGAGCTTCTGCCGGTAACCGGCAGTGTCGATCCGCTGCGCTTCCTCGGGGTTGGAGAGGTAGCCGCCTTCGATGAGGACGGCGGGACGTTGTTGGGGACGAAGCACCCCCATGAACCGCGCACGACGGACTCCGCGGTCGCCGGCATCCGTGGCCGCCAGGAGGGCGCGGTGGAGGCGGAACGCGAGGGCCACATTCTCGCGGTCATAGGCGTTGTTCGGGAAGACGCGGGTGGCATCGTCCTCGTATTCCCGGGTGATGGTCGACGGCATTCCGGTCGGAGTCAGACAGAAGGTTTCGATGCCCTGGAGATCGCTGGACGGGGTGGAATTGAAGTGCAGGCTGATGAACAGCGTCGCCTGCCAGCGGTCAGCGATGGCGGCCCTTTCCGGGAGCGAAAGCTCGACGTCGTTGGTCCGGGTGAGGACGACCCGCCAACCCTTCGCTTCGAGCAAAGGCGCCAGGCGCTGAGCCCAGTCGAGCGCGTAGTGTTTCTCGGGCTGTCCCGTCACCACGCTCCGGGTCCCGGGACTCTCCCCTCCGTGGCCCGGGTCGATGACCACCAACCGATCGGCGTTCGACGGGAGTGAAAGCGGAGCCAACAGAGGATGGAGACATTTCTCGGCGTCCAACTGATGCACCAGGAGTTCCCCGTTGGCCGCCGTCGGCGGAAACCCCAACCAGCACGCCACACCGTCGCAGTAGGCCCATGGTGAGTTGGCCGCCAGCCGGAACAACCCGTGGGGGCAGGTGAACTCCATGGTCACCTGGGAGGCACCGAGGAGGCGTTGGACGGCCCCGCACTGGTTGGCTTGGACCCACGCCGCCAGCGAAACCCAGTCCACCCCCAGCGCCGAGCGGACGGCCGGCAGAACCGGCGCGGCGGTGGGAACCAAGGCGGTCTGCGGGAGCGGAGCCGCATTCGTATGCGGTGGCGTGGGATCACTCGGGCGGGGTTGCTCCCGGGCGACCTGCGTTCCCGTGCGGGTGGGTCGGGGGATGGCGTGGAGACGAACGCGCTGCTGGTTCCCTGCCGAGCACCCGAACCAGACGACTGCCAGCAGGGAAGCCGCCAACGCCTGGCCACTTCGCAGCACAACCGCATTGTGCAGACGCGAAGATCCAACTCAAGCCCGGATTCAACTGCGCACGTCTGGCATGCGATGCTGCTGCCCGCCGGGACATCGGGCGTGAACAAAGCGCCGTGCCCAACCGTTGGAGATGCGATTCAAAGTGGCGGTCAGCATCCCAGCCCCGGATCGTAAAGCGGCGCGGTGGCGCACGCACTCCACGACACTGGCGCGATTCCGAACGCGCCCCTCGAGCACGCTGGCCGTCTTGGAGTGCGCCCGCTGCTGCGGCGCTTTGCCGGGCCGGCGCAGGAAACCGTTGCCCGAAAGCGGCGCGGCGGGGCTTGCCCCGCATGCGGGTGAACCTCCATATTGGGGCGCGGCGGACGACGGCAAAGAGACCGGATATGAGATTGGTCGTGGCGATAACCGGGGCGAGCGGTGCGATCTACGCGCAGCGTCTTCTGGACTGTCTGGAGGCGGGGCGCCACGAAGTGCACGTGGTGCTGAGCGCCTACGCACCGGCGGTAGTGGCCGAGGAACTCCCCGGTGGTCTCCGTTTGCCCCAGGGCGCGGTGAGGCATGCGGTGGGAAGCATGGACGCGCCGTTCGCGAGCGGTTCGAACGCCATGGACGCCATGGTGGTGATCCCGTGCAGCATGGGGACCTTGGGCCGGATCGCCCACGGTTTGAGCAGTGACTTGTTGTTGCGGGCGGCGGACGTCGCCCTGAAAGAGCGGCGGAAGCTGATCCTGGTGCCGCGCGAGACGCCGCTGCATTTGGTCCATGTGAAGAACTTCGAACTGCTGCTTCAAGCCGGCGCCACGATTCTCCCCGCCAACCCCTCGTTCTACTCGCACCCGAAGGACGTTGCGGAGGTGGCCGACACGGTCGTGGCACGCGTCCTGGATCACCTTGGAATCGGGCATTCCCTGGCGGCGCGTTGGCGGGAGGAGGAGGAGTGATGTTCGCCCGGCTGCGCGCGTGGGGGGAGTTCGTCAAGTTCTCGCACACGGTGTTTGCCCTGCCGTTTGCGTTGGCTTCGATGGTGGTGGCCGCCCGGGATCAGCGGGGATGGCCCGGGTGGCGGGTGTTCGGGCTTGTGCTCCTGGCGATGGTGTCGGCGCGCACCTGCGCGATGACCTTCAACCGGATCGTGGACCGGGAATATGATCGAGCCAATCCCCGCACGGCGTCGCGGCATCTGCCGACGGGCGGAATCTCCCTGGCGTCGGCATGGGCGCTCTGGGCAGTGAGCGCCTGCGGATTGGTGGCGGCAGCCTGGCTTTTGAATCCCCTCTGCCTCTACCTCTCGCCGGTGGCGCTGTTCCTGGTCTGTTTCTACTCGGTGACAAAGCGCTTCACGGATTTCACCCACCTCTACCTGGGGCTGGCCCTGGCGCTGGCCCCCATCGGGGCCTGGCTGGCGGTGCGCGGCGGGTTCTCCTGGTGGCCTCCCGCCCAAAGCGCCTTGCTCCCATTGATCCTGGCGGTGGCGGTCCTGTTCTGGCTGATCGGCTTCGACATCATCTACGCGCTGCAGGACTATGAGTTTGACCGGCAACACGGTCTGCATTCGTTGGTGGTGCGGTGGGGGCCGCGCAATGCGCTGCAGGCCTCGTTTCTGGCCCACATGTTGATGTGGGGGTTTCTCGCGCTGTTCGGTTTGCTTTCGCGTTTTCGGGTGGCCTACATTACGGGCTTGGTGATCATTCTGGGCAGCCTGATTCTCGAACACTGGCTCGCCCGGCGCCGCAGCCACAAGTGGATCCATGCCGCTTTCTTTCGGATGAATGCCGTGATCAGTTTCGTCTTCCTGGCGGTGGTCGTCGCGGAAGTGGTCTTTCCCGGCTTCCGGGTGAAACGATGAGTGTGCGACTGGAAGACCAGGGGTTGGCGGAGATCGCCAGCCGGATCGAGGCGGGCCTCCGGCTGTCGGAGGCCGACGCCGTGCGGCTGTTCCAGAGCACGGACCTCCATGCGCTGGGGGGATTGGCCGACCTGGCCAATCGCCGGCGCAATGGCGATCGGGTCAGCTACATCCTCAACCGCTACATCAACTACTCGAATTACTGTATCCTCAGTTGCCAGTTCTGCGCGTTTTCCCGCAAGAAGCGCAACCAGGACGGCTTCGAACTGACCATCGACCAGATGGTGGACAAGGCCCGCGAGGCCGCCGCGTGCGGAATCACGGAACTGCACATCGTCGGCGGGCTGCATCCGTCGTTGCCGTTCGAGTATTACCTCGACATGCTGCGGGCCCTGAAATCCCTGGATCCCCGGCTGCAGCTCAAGTGCTTTACGGCGATCGAAATCCGCCACCTGGCGGGCCTGGCCCGAAAGTCGATTCCTGAGACGTTGGAGCTGCTGCGCCACGCCGGCTTGGACGCCCTCACCGGCGGCGGCGCCGAGATCTTCCGCCAGGAAGTGCGCGACGCCATCGCCCGCGGCAAGGAAACGGCCGCGGAATACCTGGACGTCCACCGCACGTGGCATCGGATGGGCGGACACAGCACCTGCACGATGCTCTACGGGCACGTCGAGTCCCTCGAAGACCGCGTCGATCATCTCCGGCAACTGCGCGCGCTCCAGGACGAGACCGGGGGGTTCTCGGGTTTCGTTCCGCTGCCGTATCATCCGGGGAACAACCGGATCCCGGTAACCAGCGCCCCCACGGGCCTCGACACCCTGCGCACGATGGCGGTCAGTCGCCTGTATCTGGACAACTTCGACCATCTCACCGCTTACTGGGTGGGGATGGGGCTCAAGCTGGCCCAGGTGGCCCTGGAGTTCGGGGCCGACGACCTGCACGGAACGATCCTCGAAGAGCATATCTTCCACATGGCCGGCGCGCAGTCGCCCCAGCGGCAAACCGAGGCCGACATGATCCGGGCAATCCGCGAAACCGGGCGGGTGCCCGTCCAGAGGGATACCAACTACCAGCCGGTCCGCATCGCCAAGTGAACCAAGACGAATCCCATCCCAAACTGCGGCTGGCGCCGGTGGAGACCAGCACCGACCTCGAGCGGCGGATCGAACGAGAACGGCGGGCCGAACAACGCCGCCGCGAAGACGACCTCTCCCAATCCCTGGCCCCGTTCCGCGTGGGATCGGTTCCGCACTTGAACGCAGTGCCGCTGACGCGCGGCCTGGAAGACCAGATCCGGTTCCTGCCGCCGGCCCAGTTGGGGGACTGCCTGCGCCGGGGAGAGCTGGATGCCGCGTTGCTCAGCGTGACCGAGTCCTTGCTGGACGATCGGTACGACGTTCTGGACGGGATTGCCGTCGCCTCACTGGGCGAGGTCAAGAGCGTATTCCTGGCTCATCGCCAGCCGTTGTCGGAGATCCGGGAAGTGCATTGCGACCCGGTGTCGCTCACGAGCCGGTTGCTGCTCGAAGTGTTGCTGGCCGAACGCGGGATCCGACCCGTCTTCCGGTTGCTGCCCGAGACGGAAGGTGGCCCTTGGCCCGATGCGATCCTGCTCATCGGCGACCGCGCTCTGAGTTTCCTTTCGGCGGAACCGGAGCACGCCATCTGGGATCTGGGCGCCGCTTGGTATGAAGCAACGCAGCTCCCCTTCGTCTACGCGGTGTGGACCATGCGTCGCGAGAGGGACCACGCCCCGCTGCGCCGCCAACTGCGGGAAGCCAAGGACTTCGGAATGGACACCCTCGACCAGATCATCCGGGAGCGGACGGACTATCCACCCGACTTCCTCAAGGACTATCTGGGTTGGCACATCCACTACCACCTCGGGAGCGACGAAAAGCGGGGCATTCGGCGCTTCGTTGAACTGCTCTGCAAGCACGGACTAGGGGCGGCCCGCGAGCCGCACTACGTCTTCTGACCGCCTCCCCCGCCCGAAGTGAAGAAACTGAAAGAAATGGGTCCTTCCCATCCGCCTCGGACAGCGAACACCGTGTGGATTGTGTGGCTGGGCGCGCGCCAGGGTGTTTCTCTCGAGAAGGCGCGGTTTTGCATTCCAGCCGGCATACGGTGCATCCTGGGGATGCACACGGGACCGGCGCACCGGAAGGGCGTGAAGTATGCCGGCCAGCGAGGCGGCGCCTCAGACCATGGCTGTTCAACTTGACTCGGACATCTGACGGCCATTCGGTTCCGCCTCTGCCGCCGCCTCGCCTATAGAGTCCTTAAACCCTGAAACGCCGAATTCAGAACTTGATCCGTCAACAACGTGTTTTGAACTTCAAGGACTCTAGCGACGATCTGCGGCAGAAGGTATGGGATGGCAGGCGCATCGACGTGTCCGAGGCGCTCGATTTGTATACCCTGCCCCTGTCGGAACTGGGCGCGCTGGCGGATCGCCGCCGCCGTCTCGCCCGGGCGACGGCCTACGAAGGCCGCGGCAACGAAATCGTCACCTACATCGTCGATCGGAACATCAACTACACGAACGTCTGCGATGTCCGCTGCCAGTTCTGCGCCTTCTACCGGCAGGCGGGGGATGCCGACGCCTACGTGATCACGCGGGCGGATCTGGATCGCAAGATCGAGGAAACCCTCGCCCTGGGGGGCACGCAGATCCTGCTGCAGGGCGGCCATCACCCGGGACTGTCCCTCACCTGGTATCTCGATCTCCTGGCGCACATCCGGGAGAAGTTCCCGGCCATCAACATACACGGCTTTGGCCCCAGCGAGTTCGTGCATTTCCAGAAACTCTTCCAGCGTCCGCTCGAGGAGATCCTGCGCCGGTTTCGCGAAGCGGGGTTGGGGTCCATTCCCGGTGGCGGCGCCGAGATCCTCGTGGACCGCATCCGTCGCCGCGTCTCCCCGCGCAAGGCGACCAGCGACGAATGGATGCAGGTCATGGACACCGCCCATCGGCTGGGGATGAGCACTACGGCGACCATGATGTTCGGCCACGTGGAAACGGTGGCGGAGCGCCTGGAACACCTGGAGCGGGTGCGCGCGCAGCAGGACCGGACCGGCGGTTTTACCGCGTTCATAGGCTGGACTTTTCAGGCCCAGAATACGAGACTCCAAACACCGACCGTAGGCGCCCACGAGTACCTGCGGATGCAGGCGCTGAGCCGGGTGTACCTCGACAACTTCGCCAGCGTGCAAAGCTCCTGGGTGACGCAGGGGCCGGAGGTCGGGCAGGTGGCGCTGCGGTTCGGTGCCAACGATCTCGGCAGCGTCATGCTGGAGGAAAACGTGGTGGCGCAGGCGGGCGCGACCTACCGCATGAGCGTGGCCGACATGCGGCGGCTCATCCGGGATATGGGTTACGAGCCGCGGCAGCGGGATCTTTGGTATCGGCTCGTGGCTTGAAAGAGCACGCGCGCCGTCGGGAACAGACGCGCCAGCTTCCCCCCGGGAAGTGGCGAAGGATGACCGGTCGTTTGCGGATCGTATGAATACACCGGCGCGGATGGGCGTCGGAACACCTGAGCCTATGGCGAGCCTTAGGACCTATGCAGGCTGGGCAGGAGGCGTCCTGCTCATCGTGGTGCTGGCCTCATGCCACGCCCCCCCCGGCCCCGTGACCAAGTCGCGCCAGAAGGCGGAGGCCGCGACCGCCGCGCCGGTCGAGTCCCCATCCGCGGCCGCTCCAACTGCCACCGAGCCCGGGGCGCAGGCGACGGAGAAGACCTCGCCCGCCGAAACAAAACCTGCCGCGGCCGCCGCGCCGGCGGAAAAGCGTGAATACAGCTCCCGCCATGACAACGAGCTGAAGGCCATCCTCGACCTCGCGCGGAAAGGAAAGTGGGCGGAAGCAGAACGCCAGGCGAACGCGCTCCACGAGCTGGACCCGCAGGATAGCGCGGTCCAGCGCGTATACAGTTGGGTGACGAAACAGAGCGACGTGCGGCGGGCGCAGGCCCTCGAGGCAAAAATCCGGGAGATCGACTCCGACAACTCGGTCTTCAATCCGACCGTGCCCGACTTGCTTCTCGAAGGGAAGGACCGCGGTTTGCCCCCACGCAAGGACGTCCGGGACGCCATCGACCAAATCGAATCGGGTCCCTATGTCCCGGGCCGTTACGGCCGTACCAACTATCTGCGGGGCCCCCTGTTCGACCTCGAGAGCCAGGAGGGCCGCATGGCCAAAGTCCTCGACCAAGAGATCAGCGTCCACCTCGACAACGTCCCCCTCGAGGCCATCATCTTCAACGTCGGCACCTCGAACCGGATCAACTTCGTCGCCGACAAATCGCTCCCCGCGTTCAAGCAGACGCTCAGCGCCAACTTCGACAAGGTGCCGTTGAGCGAGTTTCTGGACTACGTCTCGCGCAACCTCGAAGTGCAGTTCCAGGTCGGAGACAACCTGGTCTGGATCGTCGACGGCAAGGATCCGAAGAAGAAGCGGGAAGAGACGCGGTTCTACCAACTGCGGCGGGGCTTCGTGCTGCCGGCCCAGATGGGGAGCGGGGACACCGTCCTGACGAAACAGTTGAATCCGGCCAACCAGCAGGTCACCGCGATTACCGAGGTGCGGAAGATCAGCCAGTTCGTGAACGACAACGCCCCCACAATGCCGTCGCTCGAGGTGGCCATCACGAATTTCTTCACGGGTTCGAAATACTTCATTGACTACGAGCGAAACACCATCGTGGCTCGGGGCACGCGCGAGGAGTTGGAGGTGTTGGAAGGGATCATCCGCGAGTTTGACCGCCCGATTCAGCAAGTGCTGATCGAGGCCCGGTTCGTGACGGTCACGCAACCGGCCTTCATGCAGTTGGGCGTTCTCTGGGAGACCGGCCGATCGTTCGCCGCCGCCCGGTCCGCCTACGACTACACGGGAATCGTCTCCACCGACAGCCAACGGGCAGGCGTCGGGCTCGGTCTGCAGGAGTTCTTCACCAACATCCTCGGTCGCGCCACGCTGAGCGCGACCATCTCCGCGCTCGAACAGAGCGGCGAAAGCCAGACCCTGAGCGCCCCGCGTCTCACCGTCCTCAACAACCGGCCCGCCACCATCCACGACGGCAAAGTGCAGTACTACTACGAGGAATACACCGTCAAGACCACCATCACCGAGCGCACCTCCGCCTCCTCGTTTGTGCCGAGCGGGAAACCGACCAAACTGACTGCGGGGGTGCAACTCGACGTGCTCGCCAGCATCGGCGGCGACGGCCGCAGCATCCTTCTGGCGCTGAGCCCCACCGTCAACCAGGACGTCAAACTCGTAACCTTCGCCACCCTCACCGACGTGGATGCCTCGGGGAACGTCATCAGCTCCTTCGATATCAAGCTCCCGGAATCCCGAACGCAGGAACTCTCCACCCGGGTCGTCGTCCGTTCGGGGGAAACGGTGGTCATGGGCGGCGTCCTCGAGCGCGAACAGAGCACTTATGTCGAGTCCGTCCCCGTCCTGGGCAGCCTCCCGCTCATCGGACCGCTGTTCCGCCGGCGCACCGAAATCGACAAGCCGCGCTACCTGCTCATCTTCGTCACCGCGACCATCATCAGCGAATCCGGCGAGTTCCTGATCTACGAGGATACGGAAAGGTAGGTCGTGGCCGCTTCGCTCCAGCCCTCCACGCGCCGGGACCTTCCGATGTTGCCGTCCCGACGGCTGTTGGCCGTCGACGCCGGAAGCCAGACCCTGAAACTGCTCCTCGTCGAGGAAATGTTCGGTCGGGTGCGCGTCCTGCAGCGCGAACGCGTCGAGTTGCGCGCCTCCGGAGCTGCGGTGGAGGAGGAGATTCTGCGACAAGCGCAGACCGTCGTCCAGGAACTGGGGGGCAACCCCATCGCCCTGGCCCTGCCCCACTACCGCGCCCTATCCCAAATCGTCGATCTGCCGACGGCCGAACCCGCAGATGTCAAGCTCGCCATCGAAGAAGAGACCGTCAAGCTGAGCGGTCTGGGGGAAAGCCAGATCGTTCACGATTACAGCCCCTTGCGCCCCTTCGGGCGGCACGAGAATCCCTACTGGGTCACTCTCTGCCAGGAGGCCGAGATCCAGCGCCAGATTGCCCGGTGCGGCCTCAGCCACCTCGATCTCTGTGAGGTCACCACCACCGCCAACGCTCTGGTCGCCGCTTTCCAGGCGCAGCGGCCCGACGCCGAGCGCGTGGTCCTGGTCGACATCGGCGCGGTGGGCACGCTGGTCTCCGTCATCCTGCACGGGCAACCGGTCTACATCAGCAGCTTCCCGCTGGGCACCGACAGCCTGAGTGATGCGCTGGCGACCCGACGGGGCTGTTCCGCGGAAGAGGCCGAACGCCTGCGCACCGCCGTCGACCTGGGCGCCAACGACGCGGAACCCGCGCTGCTCGACGCCTGGAAACGTTGGCTCACCGAGCTCGAGCATGTTGTCGAGGAGTGGATCAAGGAGAACCCGTTGATCGAGCTGGCACCGGCCTCCTTCGAGTACGTACTGGCGGGCGGCGGCGCAGCCCAACGCGGCCTCAGGGAGTTCCTCAACCGCCACGGCGCCCTCCAATTCCAAACATGGCCGGAGCCCGAAGACGCCGTGTTCCCGGAAGGAACCTTCGCCGTGGCCTACGGCGCCGCCATGCACGCCCTCGGGCGCGCCCGCCATCCGGCATCGCTGCTCCCCGACGAAGTTCGACTCTACTGGAACCGCCATCATGCCCTGCAGGTTCTCTATTCCCTGCTCTTCTTCCTCCTCCTTCTCCTCGCCGTCGCCCTGGGCATCGGAACCTGGCAGAAGATCGATGTCCTGGGCGAGAAGCAGGCGCTGGAAACCCAGGGACGGCTGGCCCTCGCCGAGGCGCGGACGACGGAAGTGCTGTCCCGCCGGATGATTCAGGACTACGATCAAGTCCGACCAGTGCTCGAACGGCAGCGCGAGACGTTGGGCATCTTGCAGACCCTGGCCTTGCTGCAGCACATCCGCAGCAACCAGACCTTCTATTGCGTGCTCTTTGCCGATCAGGTCAGCTATGGCGCCGCGCCCCTCTGGGTCGCGACGAATCCGCCGCCCGCCGCGCCCTCCGGCACCAACGCCCCCCCCGGCACCAACGCGCCCGCAGAACCGCCGCCCGCCGCTCCCGCCCCCGCACCCGTGTCGCTCCCCGCCAACTCCATCGCCGAAGCCCCGTATCGCGCCCGCGACGGCTATATCGTCGAGCTCTGCCTCTCCGAACAGGGAGACGCCCGCCGCAAGATCCTGAGCGACATCGTCGGCCGCATGAAACTCTCACCGCTCTATCGCAACGTCGATTCCCTCGCCGACGACCGGCGGCGGCGCGTGGTCAATCCGCAGGTGATGCTCCCGGACGGGTCGGTCGCCCTCGAACTCGAGGCCGCCCCAAACCCGTTTGAACCCAGGGACGCGTCCACCAACCGTTTTCCGCCAACGACCGCATCCGAGCCGCGGAGGGCGACGCGGAATGGCGCCAACGGCGCCGGGCGCGGCGCCAACGGAACCACCAATCCATAACCACTCATGCTCAGTGCGCGAAGACGATCACGAGTCCAGCGGAGCCTGATCCTGCTCGGGTTCTGTTTGGCCCTCTACTACGTGGTCGTGTACCGGCGGCTGACGCAGCAGATTGCCGAGTTGGATCAGCCGCTGACTCAGTTGTGGCAGGAACTCCAATCGGCCAGCCCCCAAACCAATGCCTTCGGGGGCGACTACGTCTCGCGGATTCTCGACTTGCGCAACGAGGTCAACCGGTCCGGCACCGCCCTGAACCAGTTGCTCGAAGTGGTGCGGGAACGGCTCCAATTCGATCCGGCAACCGCCGCGCGCCTGGAAGAATCCTTCCGGCTGATTGACTTCGGAAACGAACGCCAAACCCGCATCGAGGAACTCACCCGCCTCGCCCAAGAGCGAAAGGTCGCTCTCCAGCCCTCCGTCGCTTCCGGATTCCCCGAATACAGCGTCGACGAACGGCAACCGCCCGTCCTCTTGTGGCCGCACCTGGCCGTGGCCCACCATGCCGTGCGATCGGCACTCCAATGCGGCCTGGACCAGGTCGTGGGACTCCAGACCTTGCCGGCCCGGATCCACACCGCCAGCACCAACGCCCCCGAAATCCTCGTCGAACTCCCCATTCGCCTCGAGGTGCTCGGCTCCGCCACCGCCGCGAATCGATTCCTCGAAATGCTCCCGCTCGCCGAGGCCGAACTGCAAACGCGAGGCGTCGCCAACCCGCCGAAAGGCAAGCCCGGCCTGTTCCTGCAGCGAATCCTGATGCGCAAGGAATCCCGGGAACAACTGGAGGGAGTGCGTTTGGAGTTGACCACGAGCGGATTCGCCCTGATGAAGCGCGACAGGCTGGAGTGAAACCCCAGCGCCCCGCCGCCGGCCGGCCGGGACGCATCGGCGGACAAGCATGCTCAAGGAAATTCAGAGAGACCGATGGCTGACCCTGGCGCTCCTGGTCGGGGTCGCCGCCCTCTTGTTCCTGGTCATTCGCGACTACGGATCCGGCATGCTGCGGTTCCCGCTCGGCCAGCGGACGTCGGTCCCGCCGGCGGCACTGCTCCCCGCCGGGCAGTTCGCCAACCTGCTTTCCGGGGCCGCTGTGCCCTCCTTGGCCGTTCCCACCAATCAATGGACCGCCTTCTACACGACCGCGTTCCAGCCCCCCCCCCCCCCAACCCCCCCCCCCCCCCCCCCCCCCCCCCACGGGCGACCCGGCTTCCCTGGGCCCACCCCCGGGGCCCGGCTTTTTACAGCCCTCGCACTTCCT
>CAYSPU010000036.1:0-15665 GCA_964432995.1 uncultured Verrucomicrobiota bacterium | reverse complement strand
AGGTCGAACTGGTCTACTTGGGACACATCGACCCCGGCGACGCCCCCCGCCGGGCGTTCCTCAAAGTCGACGGCTCCCCACTGGTCGGGACCGCGGGAACCAATGTCATCGCCGACTGGTTCATCCAGAACATGGAACGGGATCTCCTCATCCTGACCAACCGCGCGGGGGAGACGAACCAGCTCGAATTCCGCAAGACACAGTCCATCCAAGTGCCGGTTCCGTGAACAAACCGCCACCCGCCCAAGCTGCCATGGAAAACGAACCGACTCGACGCGAGGTGGGAGACCTGCTCTTCGAACAGGGCAAGCTCGATGCCAAGCAGTTGGAACAGGTCCGGCGCCGCCAGCAGCGGCTCGGCGTTTCCCAACACCGGGCCATCGTCGACCTCAACTTCGCTTCCGAGGAGGATACCTATCGCGCCCTGGCCCACCTCCACGATCTCGAATTCGTGATCCCAAGCGAGGTGCGGCTGCATCCCACCCTCCTCGACCTGGTGCCCGTCAAGTTGGTGTTCCACTACCGCATGGTGCCCACCGCCCTCCAAGGCGAGCAGCTCACCCTCGTCTTCAGCGAGCCCCCGCGCCAGATGGACCTCGGCAACCTCCGCCTGCTCCTCGGCAAACGCCTCCGCATCTCCCTCGCCACCCCAAGCTCCATCCACGCCGCCATCAAACAACACTTCGGCCTCGGCGCCGAAACCATCCAGCGCCTCCGCGCCGAACGCGGACTCGGCGACCTCGACGAGGAACTCGTCTTCGATGTCAAACCGATCGATGACGGTTCCACCGTCGACTCGACCATCGCCGACTTCGTCGACCAGGTCCTGCTCGAAGCGTTGCGGCTGCAGGCGACCGATGTTCACATCGAACCGTATCATGACTCCATCCGGCTCAAATACCGGATCGACGGCCTGCTGCAAAACGTGCCGGTCCCGGGCGGCCTGCGACAACTACACGGCAGCATCGTCTCCCGCCTGAAAATCATGGCCGGCCTGAACATCGCGGAGAAACGGCTTCCGCACGACGGCTGCATCGCCACGAAAACGGCGGGCGGAGACTATGATCTGCGCGTGTCGATCGTTCCCACCAAACACGGCGAAGCCGTCTGCCTCCGCATCCTGGGCCGCGAAAGCCTCTTCCTGGATCTCAACCAATTGGGCATGGAACCGGAGCAGGAAGCGCTGTTTGCCGATCTGACCCGCCTGCCGCAGGGAATGGTGCTCCTCACCGGACCGACCGGCAGCGGCAAAACCACCACGCTCTACGCCGCCCTCGCCCACGCCAATGACGGCGAACGCAAAATCATCACCATCGAAGACCCCATCGAATACCAGCTCGAAGGCACCACCCAGATCCAGGTGCGCGACGATATCGGCCTCTCCTTCAGTTGCGGACTCCGCTCAATCCTTCGCCATGACCCGGACGTGGTGCTGATCGGGGAAATCCGCGACTCCGAAACCGCGGAAATCGCCGTGCGCGCCGCCCAAACCGGACATCTGGTCTTCTCCACCCTCCACACCAACGACAGCGTCGGAGCCGTCACCCGGTTGCTCGAGATGAAAATCGAGCCGTATCTCGTCAGTTCCTCCCTCGTCTGCAGCATCGCCCAGCGATTGGTCCGCCGCGTCTGCCGCCACTGCCTCGAACCCGACCCCGAGATCCCCGATGATCTGCGCGCCGAGATGGCCGCCGCCCTGCACATCGAACCGACCGCCGTCCGCGCGTCCCGCGGACGCGGTTGCGAGGAATGCAGCAACCGTGGCGCCCGGGGGCGCGTCGCCATCTATGAGTTCTTCCTCATCAACGAGGACATCGCGGACCGGATTGTGCCCGGCGCGCATGCCGGGCAGTTGCGCGCTGCGGCGCGGCGCTACGGTTGGCGCTCCCTGCGGGATGCGGGCTGGCAAAAGGTCCAGGCGGGCTTGATCCCCGTCTCCGAACAGCAACGCATGACCCGCCTCGTCGGCGGCGAAATGCTCTCCCCCGTCCGGTAAGCGAAGTAGCCTCGCTCCAGGACCCGGAGTCGCGCCCGGGAATCGGTCACCGACTGCGCGCGTCCCCGGGCGCAGCGAGGTCCGAGGCGGAGGCCCGCCCCAACTCCAGAAGCCGCTCTCGTTGGGTCGAGCGTTGCTTTCCCGCCAGAGCGGCGGGCACTCGCGGCGCGCAAAGCAGGCCGACGCGGGGGCGGGGTCAGACTGCGCGCCCCCCAGCCTGCCCATCCCGTTCATTCTTGTTCCACTGTCGCCCTGCCGCTAGTCTGCGCGACATGGTCAAATGCCAGATACTCAAGGCCCTTCGGGCCTCCGGCGATGGGCGGCCGCCCAGGGTGAACTTCGGTTTCCAGTGTGCGCACTGGCTCAACGCGGCAACAGGCGCACTCTGCATCTGGACCGTCCTGGCCCAGGCCGCCGAGTCTGTCGCCCCCGCCGCGACGACACAGGCGGTGCGCATGCGCGACGGCATCGAGTTGTCGACGGACGTCTACCTGCCGGACGCGCCGCCGCCGTTCCCCGTGGTCCTGCTGCGCTCGCCCTACAGCAAGGCAATGGGGGGAGAGATCGGGCGCGGCGGCGCGCGCCATGGCTACGCCATCGTCATCCAGGATACCCGGGGTCGCTTCGCCTCCAAGGGCGAGAACCTGCCGTTTCACGCGGATGGTTGGTCCGACGGTTGGGACGGATTCGACACTGTCAAATGGATTGCCCAACAGCCCTGGTGCAACGGGCGGATCGGGACGTATGGCGGTTCCGCGTTGGGGATCACCCAATACCAATTGGCAGGGAGCGGCACCGACCGGGTCGCGTGCCAGCATGTCACCGTGGCGGCGCCCGACCTCTATGAAGGCGGCATCTACCGCGGCGGGGTCTTCCGCAAGGCGATGATCGAGGACTGGCTCCGCGTGAGCCAGTTCAGCCCGAAGGCCCTCGAAATCTGGACCGCCCACCCGAACTACGACGCCTACTGGCAGGCACGTGATCTGAATCGCCGACTCAAGTACGTCCGCTGGCCCATCCTCCACATCGGCGGCTATTTCGACATCTTCGCCCAGGGCACCATCGACGCCTTGCTCGGCTGTCAGGAGCGCGGGGGCGCAGGCGCACGCGGGAGGCAGAAGCTGTTGCTGGGCCCGTGGACGCACGGCGTGCTGACCGACAAGGCTGGCGAGTTGACCTTCCCCGATGCCAAACGCCCCCCCAACCAGGTGCAGGACGAGTTTCGCTGGTTCGACTGCCACCTGAAGGGCCAGGACAACGGCGTCGACGAGCTGCCACCGGTCACCTACTACGTCATGGGCGATGTCACCGATGCCAACGCGCCCGGCAATGCCTGGCGCACCGCCAACGCTTGGCCGCCAGTCCCGACCCGCCCCACTCGCTACTACCTGCATGAGGACCGAACGTTGTCCGCCTCCGCGCCTGCCGGAACAGGGGCTCTGGCCTATGTCTACGACCCGACGAATCCGGCTCCGACAATTGGGGGCTACGAACTGACGTTGCCGGCCGGTCCCCGGGATCAGCGGGCGCTCGAGCAGCGCCCCGACGTGCTGGTGTTCAGCACCGGCCCCTTGACCGCGCCGCTGGAGGTCACCGGCCGCGTCCGCGCCCGGCTGTTCGCCAGCAGTGACGCGCCCGATACCGACTTCCTGGTCAAGCTCTGCGATGTGTACCCGGATGGTCGTTCGTTCAACATCTGCGAAGGGATCCTCCGGGCGCGGCATCGGACGTCGCTGGCGCGGGAGCGACTGCTGAGGCCCGGCAAGGTTTACGCCTTTGACGTGGACTTGTGGTCGACCAGCATCGTGTTCAACCGCGGTCACCGACTGCGCGTGCTGGTCACCTCGAGCAGCGCCCCGGCCTATGACCCGAATCCGAACACCGGCGCGCCCTTCCGCCAAGGCTCCGCCACTCGCCCCGCTCGCAACACGCTACACCTCTCGAAGTCCCATCCGTCGCACCTCCTCCTGCCGGTGGCGCCATAGATCTTGGCCCGCCCTTCTCCGCTGAAAGGCCACCGGCGGCGATCGCGGGTCGGCGTGCACCCCGATTGTCCCTGAGCACGGCGGCAAAGCGCCCCTCGGCAAGCAGTGCAACCTTTTGTCGTATATACGACAAAAGGTTGCACTGCAGTCCGACGGCCGTTCCCGTTGTGATGCGATTTCCTCTTTCCTCAAGGGAGCTGCCGCGGCGCCTGGGCCACAGTGTCCGTGTGGGGGTGCGTCCACGGTGCATCCCCAGGTTGTCGGCGCGCGGCCCACACCCCTGGCATCCGCAGCTTCCGCGAAGGAGGCGCCTGCTCGCTCCGGACCGCCCGACGTCCCGGCGGGCAGCAGCCGCACCGGCCGGACGCGTTCTCGAACCATCGGCGCTCCACCGCCCCGCGCGGCTGCTGCGACCGGGGACCGGTCGCGCTCCGGACCGCTCACCGACGCGGACTGGTGACTGACAACCTCCGAATGCACTGGTGCGTCCATTGCTGCGGAGTTCCAGCTTGGAAAGGACGGGAAGACCTGATAGTCCATGGTCATGCCTCCGGCCAAGACACCCCATGCTGCGCGAGGCTTCTCGTCTCCATGAACACTGCCTCCTGCTCCCTCACCCGTCGCCAATTCCTGAGGTCCGCCGGCGCCGTCACTCTGGCCGCCCCGTTTGTCGCCGACTCGGCGTGGACCGCATCCTCGCCCAACAGCCGGCTGCAGCACGCGTGCATCGGCTCCGGCGGCATGGGGGAACACGACCTGCTCAACTTCAAGGGTCATCCGCGCGTGGAGGTGGCCGCAATCTGCGATGTGGACGCCAAGGCCCTTGACACCGCGGCGAAAGCGGTGCCGGGCGCCCGCCGTTATCGCGACTGGAGGGAACTGCTCGAGAAGGAGGGCGCGCGGATCGACTCGGTGAATATCGCGGTGCCGGACCACATGCACGGCGCGATCGCGCTGACGGCGATTCGGCGCGGGAAACACGTCTACTGCCAGAAACCGATGTGCCACGATGTGGCCGAGGTGCGGGCCTTGACCGAGGCCGCGGTGAAAAAGAAGGTCGTCACCCAACTGGGAACGCAGATGGCCTCAAGTAGCGGCGATCGCACGGCGGTCCATCTCCTACGGTCCGGCGCCATCGGGAAGGTCCAGCGCGCCTATCTCTGTTCGAACCGGCCGGGGGCGGTGCAGGATTACCGGCTGCCGGGTCCACGCCCGGCGCAAGGCGAGCCGGCGCCCGCCAGCCTCGACTGGGACCTGTGGATCGGCACGGCGCCGACGCGTCCCTACGCCCCGGGAATCTACCATCCGGTCAAGTGGCGGGCGTGGCTCGACTTCGGCACCGGCTGGTCGGGCGACATCGGGTGCCACGTCTTCGACGCGGTGTGGAAAGGACTGAAGATGCAGCCGCCCAAGTCGGTCGTGGCCGAAGTCCAGCAATCCTGGAAGGAGTCGTCTGCTCGGCGGGCCGACACCTGGCCGCAAGGCGACCACATCACCTGGGTGTTTCCCGGAAACGAGCTGACCGAGGAGAAGGAATGGACGCTGGAGTGGTTCGACGGGGAGTATTTCCCGCCCAAGGAGATCCGGGCGATCTACACGGTCGAGGACTACCCGGCCGAGTCGGCGATGATCATCGGGACGGAGGGCGCGCTGCTCAATCCGCTGGGGACATCGCCCATGCTCTTCCCGGAAGAGAAGTTCAAGGACTACCCGCGGCCGAAGTTCGAGGCGCGCAACCACTATCATCACTTCGCCGATGCCTGCCTGGGCGGGGCGACGTGCGAATCGCATTTCGCGCAGACGGGGCCGATGACCGAGGCGATCCTCCTGGGTACGGTGGCGATTCGGTGTCCGGAACAGAAGCTGGAGTGGGACGCGAAGCGGGTGCGCATCCCGAACTTCAAGGAGGCGGAGCGCCACCTGCGCCGGAGCTACCGGAAGGGCTGGGAAGTCAAAGGTGTCTGAGCGGTCTACGGGGTGGCGACGCGGTAGAAACGGGTCTCGGACGGCGCTTCGTCGGTGACGATCACGAGGCCATTCGTCTGTGGTGCCGGGATGGACTCGAGGAGGAGCCAGTCGGCAGGTGTGAGCGAGTCCCGGTGCTGCAGGTGGTAGGTGTGACCGGCGACCGCCTCGAACCGGAGGTTGATGGAACCGCTTTCGGCAGCGACGATCTCGAGGCGGAGGTTGCTAGCCGGGTCACCGGGGTGCGTGCCGGCCCAGTACTCCTCGAGGTTCGTCAGATTGTCCCCGTCGGGATCCGCGTCCGCATCGGGCACATCCACCGCGGTTCCGTAGGTGATTTCCCAATCGTCGGGCAAGCCGTCGCCGTCCTGGTCGCCGGACGAGGTTGCCTGGGCGGGAGTGGGGGTCGCGGCGGTCCAGTTGGTGGGTTCGTTGCCGTAGGCGGCGACGTTGAGGCGTTGGAGCGAGGCGCCGGTGCCGTCCGCGGCCGGCGGCCACGGTGGCAGATCCCGGTAGTGCACCCGGTCCACTAACACATAGGGCACCAGCCCCGCGTCGGGGCCGTCTGTCTGCGGGGAATCGGGTTTGAACAGTTCGACGCTCTCGGCGCTGTTGTCCAGCTTGCCGGCGTAGGGTCCGAAGATGGTTGCGGTTTCGCTCAGGCTGTAGGTGGCGCGGAATTCGGCGAGAGCGGCCGCGTTGGTTTGGGGATCGAAGCCGACGACGAGCACGGGCTGGCCGGGAAGCAGCGCAATTCCCGTGGGGAACGTGAACTCGACGGCGTCGTCCAACTGCCAGGTGTTGGTGGGGTGACTCGGATCATACAGGGGGACGGGGGCGCCGGTGATATTGAGGAGTTCGACGAACTCGTCGAGGGTGTTGTCGTTGGTGCCGAGGTCGGGCGGGTGGTATTGGATCTCGCTGATCACCACCGGGCCGACTTTGGGCAGGGCGTTCGGGAGCCCGGTGCCCAGGCGGAATTCGGCCACGGTCGAGGGGGCGTCGGCGCCCAGCGTCCGGCTGGAGAGCGCCGTGAAATCCGCGCCCACGCTGGTGAGGTAATGCCCGAAAGTGACTCCATTCTCGGCGGGACCGAAGTCGACCGAGGCACGATAGCCGAGGAGTTCGCTGCCATCGGCGGTGGCGGCCGAGAGGTGGACTTGGTCGCCGCGCGCCGAGCTGAGGGAGAAGCTCGAGGGGGAGTTGGTGTCCGCGTTGAACTGGTATTCGTAGAAGACCGTGTAGCCGCCTGGGGGGAGGATCGTGCCGGCGGGGATGCAGTATTTGCGGAGCTGGTCGCGGCTGTCGCTGAGATACCACCCGCTGAGGTCGACGCTGGTCGTCGTGGGGTTATGCAACTCGATGGCGTCCTCGAGCGGGGGGTCGGAGTGGGTGAGCACCTCATGGATGACGACGTTGTCGAGGGGCAAGTAGTTGCTTTCGCCGGGAGAGTGCGTGGTGGAAAAAGAGACGATGGTGGCGGCGCCGTCCGGGAGGCGTCCTTGGGAGGTGCCGGCCGACTGGGTGCCGAAGGTGATGCTATCGATCAGGGTAGTGCCGTTGGCGGCGAACAGGCCGATGGTCTCGCCGTTGGCACTGAGTTTGAAGTCGAGATGATCCGCACCGTTCTCCGGGTTCCCGTCGGCGATCAACTTGACGAAGCCGTTGCCGGCCAGGAAGGAGAGTGCGGCCAGGCGCGAGTTGATGGGGACGCCGAGGTCGTCGGTCAGGCAAAGGCCGCCGAGGTCGACGGGCAGGGGGTCGGGGTTGTGGAGTTCGAGCCAGTCGTCCCCGGTGTTGGGAGAGGCCATCCACTCGTTGAACTTGATCGTATCGGGCGAGCCGAGCGCTTGAGGCTGGTTGGGCGCGTTCCGCGTCGGAGTTGTTAGCGTCCAGTTATCCGATCCCGAGGGGTAGCGGCCGATGGTCAGGTCGGGGAGCTGGAGACCGTAGGTGACGGCGTCGTGGATGACGGCGCTGGTGTCTTGGCGCGACAGGAGGACAACCGTTTGACCATCGGCTTTGAGGCCGAAGCCGGTGTGGAGGCCGGGGGAGGTGGTGGCGTCGTCGCACCAGACGGTCAGGTGATCCTGCGCGGCCAGGACGGTGTTCGACGGGAAGACGTATCGATCTGGTTGCAGGATGTCGTCGGTGAGACGCATGCCACCGAGGTCGACGGCTTGACTGCTGGCGTTGAACAGCTCGAGCCAATCGGGAGTGGTGGAGCCGAGGGTGACCGATCCCTGATTGACGGCGGCGATTTCGTTGATGACGAGGTTCCCGGCCACGGCGGGGACGGTGGCCTGCAGGGAAAGACCGAAGACGATGTCGGTGCTGCCGGCAGCGCACTGGTGGACTTCGACCGCCAGGACGTTGCGGCCTTGGACCAGGGCGGAGGTGTGGATGTCGAAGGGGCCTTCGGCGATGGCGTCACCGACGGTGTAGGTAGCCAGGGTGCTGTAGGTGACTCCGCTCTCGGGCATGCTGACGCGATAGATGGGCGTGCCGTTCAAGTAGACGACCAGGCCGTCATCGACGATATGCTGCAGATGCAGCGTCACCTCGTCGGGATTGTAGGGGAAGTCGAACTCGGTGCGGAAGTAGTAGGTGGTGCGGCCGAGACTCAGGGGGGTGCGCTTGGTATCGGGGAGGGCGGAGTTTTCGACGTAGAACAGGGCGGCGCCGGAAGGCCAGCCATCGGCGTTGAAGTCGGGGTCTTTCCAGCCGGCGGGGTCGGCTTCCGTCTGGTTGTAGCGCCATTGGGTGGTGGCATCGAGGCCGATCAAGGTCACCACGGACGACGATGGTCCGAAGTTGAACGAGGATTCGGCGGACGCCAGCGATGGGTGGCCGTTGGCGTCGGTGTGGGTGCACCGCCAGGAGTAGGTTTGGCCAAACTCGAGCGACGCGAACGGGATGGGGAGGCTGGTGAGATTGGTGGTGGTGGTGATTTTGAAGACGGGGAGATCGTAGCTGCCGGTGGCGGCGCGGATTTCCCAGGTGGTGCTGGCGTGCGCGGGTGCGGGGCTGGCGCTATGCCCGTAAGCGGAGCTGCGCAACTCCAGCGGGGGCAAGGCGGTGATGCCGTTGCCGGGGGCAAGAAGCGTCGGCTGCTGCGGGCGCTGAAACGTGCCGTAGCCGCATTGCGCATTGACGGAGGCGAACCGGGCATCGGCGAAACTGCCGATGGCGCCATAGCCGAGCGCGCGGATGTTGTCCGGGTGGAGGAGGGGGGTGTTGAGGAGGAAGAGCTGCTGTTTGTATTCCTCGCGGAACGCCTTGAAGAAACTGTCTTTGAGGAAGTTCGGTCCGCGGAAGTTGTTATTGGGGTCGCCGACTTCGCCCATGTAGATCGAGGCGGTGGCGGGGGTGTTGTCGCCGCTTCCGTACATGGAGTCGAAGTCCCAGGGGAGGAGAGACCAGCGGCCGTTGCGCTGCTGCCAGAGGAAGTGGTTCTGGGTGGTGTCATCCCAGGGACACATCCAGTTGAGGACCGCGAGGTAGGTCAGGGTCTTGTCGATGTCGAAGTTCTGCTCGAGCCAGGCGCGCAGGGCGGGGATGTTGGGGTTGGGGTTGGAGTGGGTGTCGCCGCGGGCATTCCAGAGGCCCTCGATCATCTGTGTGATGTAGTAGCCGCGTTTCCATTCGGCGCTCTGGATGGTGTAGGTCCATTCGTAGAGGGCCTGGGTGGTCCAGACCGACCGGGCGGTCAGCCGGCGTTCGTCGCCGATGTCATAGGGGCCTTCGACGCCTCCGATGACGCCGACGGACTTGTAGAATTCGCCCACTTCCTCGGGGGGGAGGCCGGGGTTGCGGAGTTCCTGCGCCGCGTAGAAGCGTTCGAGCAGGCGATCGTCCATTTCCTCCTGTTCGAGCCGGCGCATGGTCGTGTCGTTGAGGTGGAGGTCGACGTACCGGACTTTGGACGTGGGCAGTCCGGCGGCCTGGAACAGGCCGTGACCGATGACAAACGCGTCGCCTTTGTCGGTCTCGAAGATGCCCTGATAGCCGTTGAACAGGCGATAGCGCGGGAACTTGAGCTTGAGGGAGTAGCGGCCGGCGCTGCGGTTGTAGCGGCTCCCGTGATGGCGCAGGTGAATGTCGTAGACGACACCGTCGTGAACGAAGATGGCCGGTTGCGTGGCATTCCAGGACTCGCGCGGGTAACCCGGAGGATCGGGGCTGGTCACCCGCCGCGGGCTTTGGGAGATGTTCGTGTTCAGGATGGTGAGGCTGGCGGAGGAGATGAAGACATCGTAGATGGGATAGGTCGACGTCCGCACGGGGCTGACGAAGTAGGCGTGCCACGCGTAGGGATCGTCCGCGCGCGGGGACACCACTTCGAGGCCCTCGCCGCGGTCGGCGAGGAAGCGGTAGCGGACGACGCCGCGGTCGGCCTGGCCCGGGAGGACGACGCTGAAGCGGGCGTCGGCGGGCAGGCCTTCGGGGTTCATGGCGGTGATCGTGTGCTGTTCGTTGGTCTGGTTGACGTTGTCCACAAACCACTCGATGCGGACGTTGGCGAGTTGGTTGGTGCCGGAGAAGCGGGCGGAGAGGAGGGCCGGTTGGCCTGCGCGGATGAGGGCGGCTTCATCGGCTTGCTGTTGCGCGCTGAAGTGGATGACCACCGGTTTGGGGATCAGCCGGCTCACGGCGTTCGACCGGCCGGGGCTGGGATTCCCCGGCAGTGGTGAAGCGAGCCAGTTCGCCGGGTCGTTCGCGGGATGCGTGATGCTGACCCGCTCGAGCGATCGGCCGCGATACTGGTGGTCGGCCGGGTCCAGCCCGGTAAAGTCGGGGCCGGCGCCCAGGGCGTCGGCGCTGATCGCCCACGGAAAGGCCCCCGAATAGCTGACGGCGTCGACCGGGTCGTGGTTCGCGTCGCGGAGCCGGATGGTGTCGTTGTTGTTGCCCAGTTGCCCGTCGTAGGGTCCCAGGAGGTCTCCGGCCGTCAACCCGTACGCGGCCACGGCGGCGAGGCGCGCGGGATTTTTGGCGATGACCAGGAACTGCTTGGGCTGAATGACGGCGTTCGAAGAGAAGTGGTATTCGATGCCGCCGGCCAGTTCCCAGCCCTGGAGGCTGACGGCTTCGGTGCCGGGATTGAAGAGTTCGAGGAACTCGTGGACATCGTGGTAGAGGTCCATGACCGGAGAGCCGTCAGCGTTGAATGCAGGTTCCTCCACCGGGTGGTAGTGGATCTCGTTGATGACCACGGCGGGTTGGGCAAGCAGGGGAGGGAGGGCCGCGACCATACCCAGTGCCAACCAACGGAAACAGACGAGGGCCGCAGAACGAAGTGACACGAGCTTCATCGCGAGAAGAGTGCGGCGAGACTCACGCGATGACAAGGCCTGGTTGCTCCCCGGCGCGTCATTCTCCGCGGAGGGCGACGACGGGGTCGACTTGTGCGGCGCGCAGGGCGGGGAGCAGGCAGGCGGCGGCGGCGACGGCGCCGAGCAAGGCCAGGGTGCTGGCGAAGATGAGCGGATCGAGCGGGTTGACGCCGTAGAGGAAACCGGCCAGCAAGCGGGTCATCACGATGGAAGCGACGAGTCCCGCCAGCATTCCCGCACCGGTCAAGGCCATGCCCCGTCCCATGATGAGGCGGATGACGGCCGGGATGCCGGCGCCGAGCGCCATGCGCAATCCGATCTCATGTCGCCGCTGGCCGACGACGTAGGCCATCACGCCGTAGATCCCCAGCGAAGCCAGGAGCAGAGCCACCGAGCCCAGCACCACCAGGAGCGACGCCGTCACCCGCTGGGCGAGGAACACGGCCTGGATGTAGTCCACGTAGGAAAGAGCGGCCCACACCTCGACCCCCTGGTCGAGGGCGTGGATTTCGCGGCGGAGTGCGGAGATGATTCCTTCGGGAGCAGCCTCGGTGCGGACGACGAGGCCGAGGTTGAGGTCCCAGGCACCCTGGGTATAGGGGAGGTAGACATACGGCCGGGGCGGTTCGCTCAGCGCTCGGTATTTCCCCGTGGCGACGACGCCCACGATGGTGAGCGTTCGTCCCAAGGCTTCGAACCGGCGTCCCAGCGCGCTTTGTCCGGGCCAGAAGCGCTGGGCGAGGGCCTCATTGACGACGGCGACCCGCGGAGCTTGGAAGTCATCGGTGTCGCGGAAGTCGCGGCCCTCGAGCAACCGGATGCGCATGGTTTCGAAGTAGCGCGGGGAGATGATGGAGTAACCGGCGTCGGTATCCTCGTTCGGTGCGCGCTGATAGCCTTCCGGGGCGACATCGCAGCCGCTGCCTCCCTCGAAGCCCAAGGGGAACCAACTGCTCAAGGCCACGCTGCGGACGCCGGGCGACTGGCTCAGTCGCTCGTGGAGGCGGCGGTAGAACAGGATCCCGGTTTCTTCGGTGTAACCGTGGGCTCCGAGCCGCAGGCCGGCCACCAGGGACTGTTTGGGATCGAAACCGGGATCGACCTGCCGCGCCCGGCGGAAGCCTTGCAGGCAAAGGCCGGCTCCGACCAGCAACAGGAGGGCCAGGGCCACTTCGGAGGCGACCAGGACGCTGCGCAGACGGAGATGGGGTGTGGCGCTGGCGGAGGTGCGCCCGCCTTCCTTGAGCACATCATGGAGGTTGGTGCGGAGCAACTGCAGGGCGGGCATCAGCCCGAAGAGCAGCGCCGTCGCCAAGGTCACCGCGAGGGTGAAGAGCAACGTCTGAGCGTTCACGTGGAACGTGTAGCCCACGGGCAGGTAGGTGTTCGGAACGAACAACTCGAAGAGCTGCGACGTCCAATGGGCCATCAAAGTTCCCCCCACCCCGCCCAAAAGGGCGAACACCAGGCTCTCCGTCATCAACTGCGCAAGCAACCGCCGGCTGCTGACCCCCAGCGCCATGCGGATGGCGATCTCCTTCTGCCGACCCAGGGCGCGCGCCAGCAGCAGGTTGGCGACGTTGGCCGCCACGATCAGCAGCACCCCGAGGCTCACCCCGAGAAGCAGCTTGAGCACCGGCAGAAAGTACGCCTGCCCGCCCCACGGCGATTTGTACGGCGGCAGCACCTGCAAGCCTTTCTCCCGGTTCGCGTCCGGGTAGGCCTGTTCGAGTTGCCGCGAGACGGTGTCTGCCGCCACTTGCGCCTCGGGAATCGCAACGCCGGGCTGCAGGCGGGCGATCGTGTGCAGCCAGTTGTCGCTGCGTTCGGTGAGGCTGCCGAAGTGGGCGACTTCCTGGTGCATGACGATCGGGGCCCAGAAGTCGCAGCTCAAGCCGCTCATCGTGCCCCGGAAGTCGGGCGGTGCCACGCCCACGATGGTGAACGTGTGCCGGTTGAGATCGACCGCGCGATTCAGGATGGCGGGGTCGCCACCGAACCGCTGCTGCCAGAGCGCGTGGCTGATCACCAGGACCGGCGCGCCGCCGCGCGCACGCTCTTCGTCCGCGAGGAAGAACCGTCCCAGGGCCGGGCGCACGCCCAGCACCTCGAAGAAGTTCGCAGTGGTGATCTGGCCGTAGATCCACTGCGGCTGCCCGTCGATGGTCAGGCAGGCGGGGCTCATCTGGGAGGCAATCACCCCGGCGAAGGTGTTCGTGAGCGTGGCGTAGTCCTTCACATTCGGGTACGACACGGTATCGATGGGGCGGGAGCCGATGGTGGAGCAGAGAACCACCAGCCGACCCGGATCGCGCACGCCGGGGAAGGGGCGCAGCAGGACGGACTGGATCCAGCAGAAGACCGTGGTCGTGGACCCAATCCCCAGCACCAGGGTGAGGACCACCGCAGCCGCGAATCCCGGGAACTTTAACAACTGCCGAAGGGCAAAACGCAGATCGTTCATGGAAAGCTATGCTTCGATCTGTTCCTCGACGATCCGGCCGTCGAACAACTGGATGGTTCGGGCGGCGTGGCGGGCGAAGCGCGGGTCGTGGGTTACCATGCACAACGTCGCGCCCTCGCGGTGGAGGTCGTGCAGCAGTTCCATGACGGCTTCGCCGTTCTTCGAGTCGAGATTGCCGGTCGGCTCGTCGGCGAGAAGGATGGATGGTTTGCCGGCAAGGGCGCGCGCCACCGCCACCCTTCGCTGCTGACCGCCGGAGAGCTGGGAGGGGTAATGCTTGACGCGATGCGCCATGCCCACCTTTTCGAGGGCGCCTTCGACGCGCTCCCGGCGTTCGCCCGCCGCCATGCTGCGATAGGTCAGCGGCAGTTCCACATTCTCGAAGACGGTGAGGTCCCCGATGAGATTGAAGCTCTGGAAGATGAACCCGACCTCGCGGTTCCGGATGCGCGCCCGGGCGGCGTTGTCCAGGTTGGCCACGGCATGCTCGTTGAGCCAGTAGCCGCCCGAGGTGGGCGTATCCAGCAATCCAAGGATGGAGAGGAGGGTCGACTTCCCGCAGCCGGAAGGCCCGGCAATCGAGACATACTCGCCCTTGCAGATCTCGAGGTGAACGCCCGAGAGCGCGTGGGTTTCGACCTCGTCCGTGTAGAACACCTTGGTGATGTCTTCGAGGCGGATCAAGGGGTGATGGTTCGTGCTCATGTCAGTTCAGGCGAACGCGGTCGTGGCTGCTCCACGGAGGGACGGCGGTGTCCGACAACACCACCTGGTCGCCTTCCTGGAGGCCATCGAGGATTTCAACTTCGTTTACGGAGCTGCGGCCGAGGCGGACGGTGACGCGGCGGGCCTCGCGGCCGCCGGGCAGGAGGCGGAAGAGGCTGACCGCGCCCTCCGAAGTGGCGTTGACGGGCTTGCCCACATGCAGCGCGTCCTCCAGTCGGTCCAACTCGATGGTGCCATCCACGCCGAGATCGGTGCGCGCGCCCTTGGGAAGCGCGCCTTCGAGCGCCACGTCCACCAGGACCGTCCCGTTCAGCACCGCGGGATCGACGCGGGCCACGCGACCGGGGATGACATCGCCGCTCAGCGTCTTGATCGTGGCTTTCTGCCCCGACAGGATGTCCTTGGCCTGGGTTTCGTAAATGCGGATTTCCGCCTTGAGGCGGGCGGGATTGGCCACGCGGGCCACGCCCGCGCCAGCGGGAAGCTGTTGACCCACCTGCAGCGTGGAGGCGTCGCCGAGCTTCTGCAACACGCCGTCGAAACCGGCGCGGATCTTCAAAGCCTCGGCGTGCTGGCGTTTCAGGGCGAGCAACGCGCGGGCTTGTTCGACCCTGGCTTCTTGGGCGACCGACTGGGCCCGGGTGGCTTCCGCCTGGATCTTGAGTCGTTCCTGCTCGATCTCGAGCAACTTGGCAAGCTCTTCCGAACGTGTCCGCGACTGCTTCAGCAGAATCTGGGGCACAAGACCGTCCTTGGCCAGTTGCTCGTTGGCTTCAAATTCGAGCCGGGCGCTGGAGTAAGCGGCTTGCGTGCTGGCGACCGCCGCCTGCTGATTCAGCGCCTGGGTCTGGAGTTGAACCCGCAGGTTGGCCAGATCGGATTCCGCCGCCCGCAACGCCCATTCGGCATCGAACGCCGCGCGTTCCACTTCCGGGTTTGTCAATTCCACCAAGACCGTCTCCGCCTTCACCACCGCTCCCGGCAACACCAGGATCTTGGCCACCCGCGCCGAGTTGATCGTCGGGATCCACTGCACTTCCTCGGGAACCAGCGTCCCGTTGCCCCGCACCTCGCGCAACATCTCGCCGCGCTCCACCGCCCCAATGAAGACCAGGGACCGATCCACCGACGGCGCCGCCGGCGCGAGCCGCGACAACAGGCACGTCACCGCCGCGAGAACAACGATCCCGACG
>CAYSPU010000035.1:0-30964 GCA_964432995.1 uncultured Verrucomicrobiota bacterium | reverse complement strand
CTCGAGCTGAATCGCAATCCCGAGAACTACTTCGCCGAGGTCGAGCAGTCCTGCTTCAGCCCCTCGAATATCGTGCCCGGTATCGGTTTCTCCCCGGACAAGATGCTCCAGGCGCGGATCTTCTCGTACCCCGACGCGCATCGGTATCGGGTGGGGACACACTACGAGATGCTGCCCGTTAACCGTCCGAAGGGGGCGGTGAGCACCTACCACGCGGATGGCCCCATGCGGTTCGACGCCCCGAAGGCCACCGACGCCTACTACGAGCCGAACAGCTTCGGCGGGCCCGCCCAGGACCCGCGCTTTGCCGAGCCGCCGCTCAAGATTTCCGGCGACGCCGATCGCTACGATCATCGGGAAGGCAACGACGACTTCACGCAGCCGGGAAACCTGTTCCGCCTGCTGACAGCGGACCAGCAGCGGCGGCTGTTCAAGAACGTCGCCGCGTCCATGGCGGGCGTTCCGGAGAAGATCGTGCAACGCCAGTTGGTCCACTTCCACAAGGCGGATCCGCGCTACGCGGCCGGCGTCGCCAAAGCCCTGGGCGTGAAGAATCGCGCGGCGGGCAAGTAGCCCCGCAGCGTACGCGCTCCTGCGGATGGGGGCTTCCCATGCACGTCGTCACCACCGAAGCTGAGGAAAGGCGTTACGCCGAACTCCAGGCCATGGCGCTCGACTTCGCGCGCGACGGCGAGACCGACCCCCTGCGCGAGATGCTGCGTCACGGTCTCCCGGTGAACCTGTCCGACGCCCGGGGCAACTCGCTGCTGATGCTCGCGAGCTACCATGATCGGAAGGACACCGTGCAGATGCTCCTGGAGCACGGGGCGGAGGTCGATCGCCGCAATGACCACGGCCAAACCCCGCTCGGCGGCGTCGCCTTCAAAGGATACGAAGACATCGCCACGCTGCTGCTCGGACGAGGGGCGAGCATCGACGCCGACAACGGGGTGGGGATGACGCCGGTGATGTTTGCCGCCCTGTTCGGGAGGACCCGCATGGTCAAGCTGCTCGAGCGGCACGGGGCCTCGCTCAACCGCCGGAATCGCCTGGGCTTCTCGGCGCGGTGGATGATCCCCATCTCGTCCTGTGTGGCCCAATGCTGGCGCGGCGCGCGGAGGCTTGCCCGCGGCTTCAGAACCGCAACTCCGCCATGAGGATGAAGTTGCGGCCGGCCTCGTTGAGGCCGGAGCCGTGAATCCGGTAGTCCTCGTCCGTGAGATTCTCCAGGGCGGCGGTGATGCTGGCAAAACGGCAGGGACTCCAGCCGGCGCGCAGGTGGTAGACGTCGTAGCCCGGTGTGCCCCCCACGGGGATCCGCTGCGTGTCGAGCTTGTCGTTGGACGCCAGCCGATCCTGCTTCTCCGCCCACGTCGCCGCGAACTCGGCCCAGACGCGCCCCCGCGGATGACGCCAGCGCAGCCCCGAATTCACCGTGGTCGGCATCAAGCGGCTCACGGGCTCGGTCACCTCGTCCCCACCGGCGATCACCGGGGTTTCCACCTCGCCGCGCATCCAACTGAAGTTGGCCCACAACGTCCAGTCCCGCAGCGGCTGGACGCTCCCGGTCAATTCCACGCCGTGGACGTAGCCCTCGCCGGAGTTCTCCTTGGTCACCACCGGAACGGAATCCACATCCTCCCCGGTCGGGATGCGCACGATCAGGTCGTCCAGCAGCGTGTGGTAATACGCGGCCTCGAATTGGAATCGGTTCCAGCGCACGCGGGCGCCCGCCTCCAAGGAGAGGAACAACTCCGGCTCGACGCCGGGGCTGGGCACTTCCAATCCCCAGTCGGCGTCCCAGCGCGTCAGGTCGGAGAGGTTGGGCGCACGAAACCCCTGGGAGGCGCCGGCGTAGACGAGCACGTGTTCCGCGGAGTCGATGCGGCCGAGCAACCGCCCGCTTCCGACCACGTTGTTCCAGGAGTCGGCCAGCGCGAAGGTCGAGCCGGTGGAAGGATCGCGAATCCGGTTGGCGTCCACGGCGGCGTGCGTGTAGCGCCCCCCCACGATGAAATCCAAACGGTCGGCCAGGAAGGACACCTGGTCTTCGAGATAGACCCCCACGAGATCGTAGGTCGCGTCGTCCGCCACCGGACCCTGCACGCGCACGGTTGTGAGGTTGCCGGCGGCGTCATAACCCCGATACGAGGAATCGACCCAGTCGCGGTAGTACTCCGCGCCATAGACCAGGCGGCCCAGGCACGAGGGGCTCTCCAACTGCGCCCAAAGCCCGAGGGTGTCCACGTCGACCGTCTGCACCTGCCGCGCGCGATTGCCCCGGATGCGATTCTCCACTTCCCCCTGCTGGTGGAGAGACACACTCGCGTGCACTTCCTCCACCAGTCCCTCCAGTTGCTCCGCGTGGAACTGGAGGTAATCCAGGTCCCGCGGCTGATCGAACGAGCGTCGGAGATCCGTACCGCGCGTCGTTCCCGACCAGAGCACGCCGTAAACCGTCGAGTGGGTCCGCCAGGCATCGTCCATCCGCACCGTTTGATGGCCATAAACCAGACGCGACTCGGGCGTGATCCGATACTCCGCCTTCAGGTCGATGTCCCATTCGCGGTAACCCGTGTGTGGCTGTTGGCCCACCTCATCGCCGCCCTGGAGGTCGCCAAACTCCTTGAGCGACGCCCCCGCGTACAGGCCCACCCGGCCGTCCTGATGACCGCTGAATTCCGGGCGCAGGACCTGGGACTCTTCCGCGGAGGAGAAACGGTACAGCAGATTGCCGTTCGCACCGAACGCGCCCGCGTAGTCATTCCGCCCCTTGCTGAGCGCGTTGACGGTGCCCCCGATGGCGTCGCTGCCATAGAGGACCGAGCTGGGCCCCCGCACCACCTCGAGATGGTCCAGCGACAGGGCGTCCACCGTGCTCCAGTATTGGTTGGGGCCATCGCGGAACGTCGAGTTGTTCAGCCGGATGCCGTCCACCAGCAGGAGCGTGCGGAAACCGGTGAAGCCGCGCAGATAGGGGGATCCCTGGCCGTGGGCGGTCTTCTGGAGCATCACCGCGGGCAGTTCGCGGAGCGCCTCCGGCGTGGTGCGCGGCAGCTTGCCCTCGAGGTCCCGTCTCGTCACCACACCGACCGAATACGGCAGGGAAAACGGATCCTCCTCCGTGCGGGTGGCGGTGACGAGCATGACGGGGAGTTCGTGGATGGTGTTGGTGCCGGGGGCCGGAATGGGCGCCGTCGTTCCTTCCTGGGCCCGGGCGATGCCGCTCACCGCCAGGAAGGCCAAGGTGACTATCCGAAGTCGTGGAGCGAATGATGCCCGTAACATGCGGCGCAAGATCCCAAAACGGTTGTCCGACGGTCCAGCAGAAACCCTGCTCATGTGGTGTCCAAGGCCTCGCGGGTCCTATTGACGCCCCCCTCAACCTCGGTAATGATACAGCCCATCGACTGGATCACGCCTATGAAGAAATCGAAAGACTCCTCCACGAAAACCGGCACTCGCCTCACCGACAGCCTGAATCAAGTGCTCGCCGACTCCTACGCGCTCATGGCCCTAACGCACCTGGCGCACTGGAACGTCGAAGGACGGGGCTTCTTCGGCCTCCACACCGCCTTCCAAACGCAATACGAAGAGCTGTTTGAGGCAATCGATGAAATCGCCGAACGCATTCGCGCCCTCGGCGCTTATGCCATCGGCGGATTGAGCAAATTCGCCCAGACGGCCCGGATGAAGGAATTCGCCTCGCCCTTGTCACAGGAGGCGTATGTGCGCGCGCTCATCACCGCCAACGAGAAGCTCATGGCCGATGCCGCCGAGGCCCGCGACCTGGCTGGTTCCGCGAACGACGCCGAGAGCCAGGACCTCATGATCGAGCGCATCACGCTCCATCAGAAGACGGTCTGGATGCTCAAGAGCTTCCTGAAGGAGTAGACCGATCCTGCATCGGCAGGAGCCGCCAACTGGCATTCCGCAGGTCCCTGGGGCGCGCCCGCAAGGCGTCGGAACTGAAAATGTGTCGTATGCCGGCTGCGAGGCCGACCCGCAGCCCGGCCGAAAGGTGTCATTTATGGCCAAACCTACCGCCCGGATTCCTCGACGAACCTTCCTCAGCTCCGCCGGCTCCGCCCTGGCCGCGGGTGCCGCGCTGGGCTTGCCCCAATTCGTGCCCTCACGGGTGCTGGGGGCACAGGGCCAACCCGGCGCCAACAGCCGCATCGTTATCGGTCACATCGGCGTCGGCGGCATGGGAGGCGGCCACCTGGACTTCACGGCCGGCCGCGCCAACGCCCGGGGCGACGTCGCCGTCGCCGCCGTCTGCGACGCCGACGAGAAACGCCTCGCCGCCGCCTGGCGCAAGGCCGGATCCAAGAGCACACCCTATCGGGATTACCGGGCGCTGCTCGAGCGGAAGGACATCGACGCCGTGATCATCGCCACTCCGGACCACTGGCACGGCGTTCAAACCGTGCACGCGGCCGAGTGCGGCAAGCACGTCTATGTCGAGAAACCGGCCTGCTGCACCATCGAGGAAGGCAAGGCCATGGTCGCCGCTGCCACGAGCAACAGAATTGCCGTCCAGGTTGGTTCCCAGGGCCGCTCCCAACGCGATTGTTACCTGGCCCACCTCTACCTCGCCAACGGCATGCTCGGCGCCGTCCGCAAAGTCACCTGCTGGCACTACGCCAGCCCCGTCGACAACAAACCCCTCCCGGATTCCAACCCGCCGCCCGAACTCGACTGGGATCTCTGGCTCGGACCGATGCGCTGGCGCCCTTACAACCCCCGCTACTGCCACGGCACCTTCCGCTGGATCATGGAATCCGGCGGCGGCCAAATCCGCGACCGCGGCGCCCACGTCATGAGCTGCGCCCTCCACCTCATGAACGCCGACTACCGCGGACCGGTCAGCGTCGAGGCCAAAGGCACCCTCCCCACCAAAGGCCTTTGGGACACCGCCATCGACATGGAGGTCGTCTACGAATTCAAGAACCCGGACTGGACCCTCGTCTGGGCCCAACCCGGCAACCGCGTGCCTTACGAGAACGAAGAGCGCAAGCACCATTCCGACTACGGCGCCGTCTACCACGGAGACAAGGATACCCTGGTCCTCTGGGGCGGCGACGGCGGCACCTGGACCGAACCGAAGGCCCAGAAATTCGAAAAGCCGGCCAACGGCGTCGACGTCCCCAAGAGCCCCGGGTTCAGTCACCACGAGGATTGGTTCGAAGGCATCCGCACCGGACGCCGCACCATCATGAACATCGAGGCCGGGGTGCGCGTCGCCGACCTCTGTGTCCTCGGAAACCTCTCGCTCGTCCTGGGCCGCAAGCTCCAGTGGAACCCGGAGAAACAGGAAATCGTCGGCGACGACCAGGCCCGTCGCCTCATGAGCCGCCCGCAGCGATACCCCTACTGCCTCTGAGCATGAACTCGAATGCTGAAATTGTAGCCGCCCTCAAAGGCAAGGACGACAAACAACGGGCCGAGGCAATCCACTCCGCCCCGGCTATCGGAGCCCCGGTGGTCCCTGCCATCGCCCCGCTCCTGGGGGACGCGAATGTCGAAGTCCGCCGAGCCGCCCGGCGCGCCCTCGAGGGGACGGTCCATCACGCCGCCCGAACCGGCATCGGCAAGGAAGCCGGCGCGGTCGAGACCGCCCTCATCGCCGCCCTCGGCTCGGATTCCGTCGCGGTGCGACGCGAAGTCCTCTGGCTTCTGTCCGAGGTCGGCGGCGACGCCTCGGTCCCGGCAGTGTCGGCGCTGCTCGGCAACCCCGAGTTGCGCGAGGACGCCCGTTGTGTGCTGCAGCGGATCCCCGGCCGCAAATCGCTCAACGCGCTGAAGGATGCGCTCAAGACGGTCCCCGCGGACTTCAAACCGAACGTCGCCGAGTCCCTCCGCAAACGCGGCGAGAAGGTTTCAGGTTACCCCAGCCAGCGCCTGGTGCCGACCAAGAAGACCGCCGTGGCGTCGCCGCAGTAACGGCGAGGCACGCGCGGAGGCGAAACACCCGGAGGACAGGAACCCTTTCCTGTTTGACCTCGATGCCTTGCCTCCAGGGGGGGCGACGCCGACGCCTTCCCGGCAGCTCCCCGCTACCCAGCATATTTCACACGCGGCGAGCGTGAAATGTCCGGGCTATGGACGGATGACCGGGCTGGCACCGCAACCGGGACCGTAGACCATGGCATTGAGGAGCAGACGCGAGGTGCCATGCGACGCGCCGCGAAAGGCGGGCGGTCCCGCGAACAGGATCACCTGGCCGCGCCCGAGCGGTTCTCGCGACAAGTAGGCCGCGTTCGCCAGTCGATGCGCCGCTTCCGGCCACAGCAAACCGCTCATCCGCAAACGCAGTTCGGTCTCGGGCGGCAGCACGCACCAGCCGACGCGTGGAGTCTCGCGCTTCTCCCGCTTGTCGCCTGAAGCCGCCCCGGTTTCGTCTCCGGCCCCCTTCGACTCTGCCGTCCTCGGTTCCTTCGGCTTCTCGGTCTTGTCCGGCGCCGCCGCCGCTGAGGCCCGACTCAACACGCCATACCGGATGACGGCCTGCGCGCCGCTGCCGACCATCAAGACGGGGCCGCCGGCCGCAAGCACCGGCAGGATCTCGTCACAACCGAACGTCAGCCAATGGTTGGTGTCCACCCGGCCGGCCACCATGGCGCCCTGCGGCATGAAGATCTGCTGCCAAGCGTCGCGGCGTTTGAGTTCCTTTTCGTCCGGGAACGCGGCGTTCGTCATCGGCCAGGGATAGGTCAGCCCCGGCTGAGTCAGGTGGCTCCACAGGTCCTCGGCCTTGGGCAGGCGCACGTCCTTTCCCTGCCATTCGCGCAGAACCGCGACTTCGTAGTCCGCAAGTTGACCCAGCACATCCGGCAGAAGCCGGACGCGGCTGAACTCCGCCTTTTCGGCCGCCAGCGGAACGGCCGCACTGCCGGTGGCGATCAGCGTGCCGCCGTTCTTCACCCAGTCCTTGAGCTGCGCGAGGAAGTTGGCCGACCACGCGGACGGCGCCGCCTCGGGGATCACCAATACGTTGTAGCGGCCCAGGTCGTTCAGCGAACGTTCCGGCACCTGGGAATGGCGGATGCCGAGCCGATGGTCGATCAAATGCCAAACCGCCCCGTAGTCCCCGGACCGTACTCCCTCACGTGCGACAATCACGATCCGCGGCGGTTCCACCCGCCGAAACCACGCGGCCCCGATGTCCGGTGCCTCCCCCGGGCCGAGCCCGGAGCGCACCACCGACACACCAATCCCCAGCTCGCCGGCCACGGTTCGTACGGCGGCCTCCGTCCCGTCGGCGAATCCCTGGTTGTCCAGCGGAACCACGACCACCGATCCCCGCGCGAAATCACGGTCGTCCAAGCGAAATGGTCTCTCGGCCACGCGGACGGCCACGCCGCGTTCCAGGAGTCGCGCCGCGGCGGTGACCGACCGATCGTCCGCGCCATCGAACACCAGGGCAACAGGAGCAGGGGGCTCGGACATTTGGGCGGGCGAGGGCGGATTGGACGGCGCCGCCAGGAGCGTTGTCCCGGCCGGCAGATCGGTGGCCAGGGTCAGCGCCGGAAGGTCATACATCATCGCCAAGTTCCACGCGGTCACGTCGTAGATGCGGGTTCCACCTTTCTGCAGCAGTTCCTGGCGTTCCCGGGCGAGAACCGGTTCGCTCAGGCGCGGGTCGAATTCCAGCATGGCGGCCACCAGGTGGCCCAGCGGTTGGCGGTTGGGCACCAGCAGCGTTCCCGGCGGCAAGGTCACGTTCCGTCGCGTCCGCCCCAGCGGATCGGCTGCCTCCGCCACGGCCACCGCCTGCGTCGCCTGATACACGGCGAATCCCTGCAGCCGGAGCAATTCCACGAGATCGTTCCACCGCGCCCGGTTGGCCGACGGCAGGAACGCGAACGTGCGGCGGGCATAGGGACCGTCCGCCGCCGAGGCTTCCTGCCGCGTCCGGTAGTAGGAGCGGAGCAGTTCCTTGGCGTTGGCGGCCAGCGTTCCCAGGTTGGCCATCGAGCCGATCACGTGATGCCGCACCGAATCCCGATACGACAGAAGGCTGCCGCCCGGACGCCGGACGGCGTCTTCGGCAACGCGGGCTTGTTCGTAGAGAATGCCGACCCCGCCACGATAGGAAGCCCAGGCGTTCGCGTAGCCGGGGTACCATTCCTCGTTCCACTCACCGGTGTAGTAACGAAGTCCCTCGCGGTCGAAGGCCGCCGCCTGATCGCGGGCAAACAACTCGCTCCACCGCTCGCGCTCCTTCGGGATGTTCGGATTGATCGGCTCGCGCGGTGGCGAAAAGAGATGCGTCTCCTGGGCGCCCATCCCGTGGGCATCCACGAACAACTGCGGGTTCCACTCGGCGACGGCCCGGATCCGGCCGCGCGATTCGGGGTGAACGCCGTAGATCCAGTCGCGGTTCAGGTCGAAGAGATAGTGATTCCCGCGCCCCTGCGGCCAGTAGCCGCGATGCAGCAAGGACTGATCGTCCACATTCGGCGACGTGCCGCGGTGTTCCGCCACCATTTTGAGAAACCGCTCCCGGCCGTCCGGGTTCATCAGCGGATCCACGATCACGACCACGTCCGAAAGCAATCGCTCCACCGGCGCGTCCTCGGAGGCCAGCAGATGGTAGATGACCGCCAGCGCGGCGTCGGAGCCCTCGGTCTCGTCGCCGTGAATCGTGTAGGCCAGCCACCCCACCGCCGGGAGCCGCGCGATCAGCGCTTCCGCCTCTGCCGCCGCCAACCCCCGCGGGTCGCCCAAGCGCGCCAGGCCCGCGCGAATCTCGTCGATCCGCTCCAGGTTCTTTGGCGCTGTCAGCACCAGATAGTGCAGCGGACGGCCTTCGTGACTGCGGGCATACTCGACCAACCGGGTGCGGTCCGGGGCGGCGTTCGTCCAGGCGCGCAGGCATTGCTCGATCTGCGCGGCGGTCGCGGCCCGCTCCGCCATCGGGAACCCGAGCAACCGATCGGGCGACGGCACCGACGCCCGATACGTGGTGCCTGGGAAGAACTCGTTGGTGCTGCGCAGCCCCGGCAGAGGCGAGGGCGCGAGGGCGGCGGCCAGCGGCAGGGCGCCGCCGAGGAGTGCCAGCAAGAGCAGACTGCGCAAGGCCGGATGTCGCCGATTGCGCCCGGGGGATCGCCGCGTTCCGGGGCGGGAGTCGGCACCAGAGGATTCCAGGGATCGTTTCAAGTTGCACTCCGTCTACCGAAACCGCTGCCGTTGGCAAGTCTGGTGTCCGACGCCTGAGGAGCGGGGCGGTGTCGCAACTTCCGCCAGTTCCTGGTGTGGGCGGGCAACACCGTTGCCCGTGAGGATGTCCGGCGAGGGTGTCCAGAGCGCGGCCAGACGGTGCTGGACGCTGACCGCTCCGGTTGGATTTCGTGAGGTTGGGGCAGCATCGGGATGCGGCCGAAGGAATGCCCTGTGGACTCGAGCGGATCATGGGCGCAGGGCGGTTCCAGGCACCGCCCTGGAGCTTCTTCTGGGGGGATGGCCTTCGGTTGCCGCAGCGGCTCCGGCAGGAGGTCGCCGTCGCGGACGTCGATCCCCGCCATTCTGCGCCTGCAGAACTTTGTTGCAGGTGCAACAAAGTTTTGCAGTATGCCGCACCCCGCCATGCCACAGGAAATCACTCCCAGTCACACGAACTCGCTACTGCGACTGCGCGCGCAGCCGGTAGAAGCGCCACGGCCTGACCGCCAGGTCCGGGTCCGTGTATGAGGCTGGGTCGGCCCCGAGCGTGTTGGTCTGCAGAGGCTGCCAGTCCCAGAAATTCGTGGAGCCTTCGACGACGACAACCTGCCCGGGATTCCCCCGGAAGTTGAAACCGAACCGGTTCGAGGTGACGCCGAATCCTCCGCCGTCCGAGAGGATCTCGAGCGACGTTGACGGCGGGTAGGTGAGGACGTCCTCCACAAACCAGCTCGAGCCGCCGTAGAGGCCGCTGGTGACGGAGCCGCGCGCGCGAATCGCGCCCGCTGGCGGAAGGGTCACCCCGGCCATTTCCCAACCGCCGGGAACGCGCGTTGCCGCCCCCAGCCCCACCCAGGTGAGGCCGTCGGTCGAGTGCTCGAAGGCGGCGCCCCAGACCTCCGGGCTCGACCCGCCCCGCAGCCAGGTGATCGTCGAATCGCTGTAACCCATCGCCTGGGTGGCTGGCTCGGTGTTGATCAAGCGCCCGAGGCGACTGCGCGTCTGGCCGGCCAAGGTCTCGAAACTGCCCCCGACGAGGATCCTCCCGTCCGGCTGCAGCGCCAGACAATGCACCTGCGCACCGGCGCCCGGATTGAAGCCGTCGTCCACCGTCCCGTCCGCGTTCAGCCGCCCGATGCAGTTGCGCGGCTGCCCGGCCAGGGTGACGAAGCTGCCCCCGACGAGCATCTTCCCGTCGGCTTGCACAGCCAGACAATACACTTGCGAGCCGGCGCCCGGATTGAATCCGGCGTCCAGCGTTCCGTCTTCGTTGACGCGAGCGAGGTACTGGCGCGGCTGCCCCCCGAAAGTGGTGAAGGTGCCGGCCACGACAATCCGCCCGCTGGCCTGTGGCGCCAGGCACTGCACCTGCGAGCCGGCGCCCGGGTTGAAGCCGGCGTCCAACGTCCCGTCAGGGTGCAGCCGGGCTATGTAGTCGCGCGGCTGGCCCCCCAGCATGGTGAACGCGCCTCCCACCAGGATCTTCCCATCGGCCTGCACTGCGAGCGAAAGCACGGTCTGGTTCGCCGCAGGACCGAACCCACTGTCCGCGGTCCCGTCGGGATGCAACCGGCCGACATGGCTCCGTGCTTGCCCGCCCAGCGTGGTGAATTCGCCCCCGACGAGGATCTTCCCGTCGGGTTGGATCGTCAGCGAGTGTACGGGTGCGTCGGCGCCCGGGTTGAAGCCATCGTCCACGGTTCCGTCGGCATTCAGCCGGCCGATGGAACTGCGCGGCTGTCCCCCGAGCGTGGTGAAAGCGCCGCCCACGAGGATCTTCCCGTCGGTTTGGAGGGCGAGCGCGAACACCCGATAGCTCGCCCCCGGGTTGAATCCGGTGTCGAGGCTGCCGTCTTCATGCAAGCGAGCGAGGTAATTGCGCGGCTGTCCGGCCAGGGTGGTGAAGACGCCGCCCACCAGAATCCTGCCGTCGGGCTGCACCGCCAGCGCGGAGACGGCGGCATCCGCCGCGGGATTGAAGTTGGCGTCCACCGGGGCCTGCACCGTCAGCGAGGCGGTGGAGCTGGTCGCGCTGCCGTAGACATTGCTGACGGTCACGAAGTAGGGACCGGCCTGGTTTGTGGTCACGCCGGGCAGATGGAGCGTGGCGTTGGTGGCGGCGGCCAAAGGACTGTTGTTGAACCACCATTGGTATTGGAGCGGCGGAGTCCCGCTCACCGCAACCCCGAACGTGACGTTCGCCCCAATGAACGCGGTTTGGTTGGCCGGTGACACCAGGATGACCGGCGCCACGAAATCGTCGTCCACGATCGTGCCCGTGGCGTAACTGGAGCTCAGCAAGGCGTTGCTCGGGCTGCTCAGGTCGAGAAAGAACACCTCATCCGGCTCGCCCAGCACGTCGCCCCGAACCTGGACCCACACCAGTTGGTTGGTGCTGCCTGGCGGGAAGACCGCGATGCCGTTCGTCGCCACGTAATCGCTTTCGGCCGAGGCCGTGCTGTCCCGCGTCGCGTAGTGGACGGCGACCGTGTCGGCGCTGGGCTTGCTGAGCCGGAGGGAGAACGCCGCGTTCATGACTTCCGCATGCCCCTCAGCCACCGAAACGTCCTCGACGGAGACTCTTGGCATTTGGGAAAGGGCCAGGGCGGCGGCGGCGTTGAGCCGGCCAAAGCCGACATAGGCATTCCAGCCGTTGGTGTAAGGCACCCGTCCGACCTTGTCGCATGAGTCCTGCATCAGCGCGCGCACCTCCGCGGCCGGGAGGGTCGGATCCAGCGAAAGCAGGAGCGCGCCGATGCCGGCCGCCAGGGGGGCGGACGCCGAAGTGCCGCCGAAGTCCGAGTAGTAATTGCCGGCGCTGCCGGAGCTGGTGTTGTAGCCACTTCCGCCGGTGCGATCCGTGGTGGTGATCCCGGTAGCCCCGCCCGAACTGGGAGCCACGAAAGCCAGACCTTCGCCGAACTGACTGTAGTCCGAGCGATAGTCGTAGTCCGTGCTCGCGCCCACGGCCATGACGTCGGGGTGACTGGCGGGGTAGCTGACGAAGTCGTTCCAGGCCGAATCACCGGAAAGAGTCAGGCGCAGGGAGCCGTCGACGGTCACTCGCAGGGTATCGAAGGTCTGTTCCGTGGAGGTCCAGAGCTGGAACTCGAGCGGGCCGGCGCTGACGGTTTTGGTCACCCGGAGCCACGAGGATTGCGAATGATCGATGAGGCCGGCCTGGGCCATTTGGGTGCCGGTTCCCCGGGCCCGATCCGGCCGGTCAGAACCCGACCAACTCACATGACCACCAGTGGTCCAACCTGACGGCGGGAAATTGGTCCCCTCGAAATCCTCCCTTTGGCCCCCTGGGAAAGTGACGTCATCCAGCCAGACCGTGTTTTCTCCGCCGCCACCGGTGGCGTTGCGCGTGAATTCGAACCGAAAGACGTGGCTGCCGGCTTTCAGGTTGGGGATGGTCTGGGTGGTCCAGGCCGAGGCCCCGTTGCCCGACGAGGCGAAGATGGGGCATCCCTTGCCGCCGCGACCCTGCGTCGCCGCCCAGGCGAGGGCGTCATCGGTGACCATGGCCTCCGGAAACGTCAGACTGATGCTGATGACGTCCGCTCCCCGCCAGCGGCCGACCCCATTGCGGGCGCGGCCCGCGGCGTAGTAGATGGCCGTGGCGGCGCCGGCTGAATCGTGCATTTCGTCCGAATCGTTGAAGACCTTTACCGGCAGGATCCGGGACTGGTAGGCGATCCCCGCCACCCCTTGCCCGTTGTTGCCGGCAGCGGCGGCGATCCCGGCGCAGGCCGTTCCGTGTGCGTGCTGGGGGGCCGAGGGACCGGGATCGTTGTCCTCCATCCCGAAATCCCACCCGTGAACGTCGTCCACGTAACCATTGCCGTCGTCATCCACGGCGTTGCCGGGAACCTCGGCGGCGTTCGTGAAGATGTTGGCGGTCAGATCCGTGTGCGTCCATTCGACCGAGTCATCGACGATGGCGATGACGACGTTGGTGCTGCCGGCGGTGATGTCCCAGGCGGCGGGTGCGCGGACGTCGGCGCCCGGTGTGCCGCCGCCCTGACCGGTGTTGTTCAGGTGCCATTGATCGGCAAAGAGCGAATCGTTCGGCGTGAAGCTCCGAACCGCCTGGCTGAGAAAGCGGGGCTCGGCCCAAAGGACCCGCTCGTCGGCCGCCAACCGGTTGACTTCGGCAAAGAGCGCCTTCTCATCGGGTTCCCTCAGGGGGAGAAGGAACTGGTCGGGCGTCCCCGCCAACGGCCTCACCGTCGGCCACTGGACGCCGAAGAAGGCTCGAGCCTCGAGTTCCGGGCGGAGCCGCACAATGACATCCGCCATGGGCACCATCAACAGGCCGGATCGGGGACAGACGAAAACCGGCATCGCCCATCGCACCGCCGGATGCCCCCGCACCCGGGAGGCCGCCTCCCGATAACCCGCACCCCGCTCCGCGACGGAACCGGGTTGGCCGGGCTTGCGTCGGAAGAGACCAACGTCAGGGCCCATGCGGTGGAATTCCTCGTGACCCGCCAGCGGCCCGCCTTGGTCTGTCAGATTCTGCTCGAGGGCGGCCGCGGCGAACCCGTCGCGGGCCGCGACGGCGATGGCGTCGGGCAGCCGGCGCAGGTGTCGTCGGCCCTTGGGCGTCGGGTAGGCATCGCCCGCGTCGATGCTCTCGGCCAGATAGGTTCTCCGGGCGCGGAACTGGTCCGCGGAGGGCCCCGGGCTGGTGACACTCGGCCCGGCCGCCGGTGCGGTCGTCGCCGCGGCGTCCATAGGGGGCAACAGAAGAAGCCACGCGAGCACGAGGCAACCTCGAGGGGTCAGGTGGCGCTTCATAGGGTGACTGGAAAGGCCGTGCTTCTCGAGGTATCGCGGCGCCGTGGAAACTTCATGCGGCTCGGGAGATACTCCTTTCCTGCGCCGAGGAAAAGCGCAAAGCGGGCGTCGATCTCGCCGTGGACGCATCGGGAATCACAGGGGCCCATTTCGTGGCCTCGGGGATGACAAGTGGGGTGACGATGGCGAAACCCAAGGGCCACTTCCAACGCTGATGAGCTGCCTGACCGTCAGCATACCCCAGGCGAGCGGTTTTTGACTGGCTTCAGGCAGGTTACAGGTGGAGCGGCGTCTCCCGGCCGGGTAGACTCCGCCCACATCCAAAGCGCTAATGCCTATCCTCCAATACGTCTCGGCAGGTCTCACCCTCTCGACCCTTGTTCACGGTGCCGGCCTCAACGTCCAAGTCCGCGCCGACGCCGCGCAGACACCGACCAGCATCAACTACGGCCGTCCCTTCGAGCCGCCAACACGCCCTGCCTTCATCCCCCTGCCGCCCGGCACCGTCGAACCGACGGGTTGGCTCCAGGGCTGGGCCATCACCGCTCGTGACGGCTACATCGGCCACATGTGGATGGCCACTTGCGACAACGGCCTGCCCTTCACTCACTACGGCCCGTGCAAGATCTCAGCGCTGGTCGCCGACCGCGTGCCGGTGGAGATCGAGTGCCGCACGGACTATCCCTTCAGGGAATCGTTGAACACCACCGTCAAACGGGCGCGCGCAACCGTCTTCCCGCTTTCCTTCCGCATGCCCGGCTGGTGTTCGAGACCGAGACTCACCGTCAACGGGTCGGCCTTCGCCGGAACGCCCAACGCTAGCGGCTTTGTGAGCATCGAACGCGCCTGGAAGTCCGGCGACACAGTCACGCTGCTCTTCCCCATGACCCCCAGCGTCAAGACCGGTCGCGACAACAATGCCGAGGACACGCCTTACGCCACGGTCTCCTGCGGCCCGCTGCTCTTCGTGCTGGGCATCCCCGACACCGCCGACCCCAACACACCGGTGCCCTACGCCAAGTGGAACTACGCGTTGGACGTGCGGGGCCGCGCCCCGGCTTTCGATGTCGCCGTCGAACGCCGACCCATGCCCGAGAAGTAGGGCTGGCAGATCGACGCCCCGCTGAAGCTTCGCGTCAAGGCCCGGCCTTTCGACTGGAAACCGACCCCGCGCAAGGCCCTCGAGACCAATCCCGTCGGCCCCAAAGACGCCTCGCCTTTCGGATCCGACGGGATCATCACCCAGTTGCCGGCTCAAGCCGTCGCGGCCGATAGAGCCGCCGAGGAGATCCTGCTCGTACCCTACGGCTGCGCCAAGTCCCGCGTGGCCATGTTCCCGGTGACTCAACACGCCCTCAAGGCCCTCGAACCAGACGGCCCACCACCCTACAAGCGCGAGAAGCCACCCAAGAACCAGTGATGCCAGCCGGTTGTTTGCCCGGTCGGCGTGGCGAAGGGTGGTCCCTCGGTCGCAGCAGCAACGACAGACCCGCAGACCCGCGAAGTTTCGACCGCGTGTCCGCCCACCGGAGCGCCGGCTTGCAGCCGGCCCGAAGACAGTGATTAGTGCCCGTCTCCGTGGATCACACCCCTCTTTCCACCCGAGAGCCGTCCACCGGGAGTCTGTCCACCGGGAGTTGACACCCGCCCCGACCTCGGGTAGCTGTGCGCCCGTGCAAAACCAGAGCATTGGATCCGTCTCTGTCCCTCACCCGAACGCCCTCCGAAGGAACACCGCGGTCGTTGCCGGGCTTCTGGCCATTTCGTACCTGAGCCAGGACGCTCGAGCGCTGGATTGGCCGCGGTGGCGCGGTCCCGACCTGAACGGCATATCCCGGGAGACGGGATGGTCGACCACCTGGCCCGCCAGCGGTCCCAAGCAGCTCTGGAAGGCGAACGTCGGCGTCGGGTTCTCCTCGATTGCGGTCAGTCAGGGACGCGCCTACCTGATGGGCAACCGGAACAAACAACAGGACGTTGTCTACTGCCTGGACGCCGTGAGCGGCAAGGAGGTGTGGAAGTTCGCCTACGACGCGCCGCTGGAACCCAACAACTACGAGGGAGGACCGAGTGCCACTCCCACCGTTGACGGCAACCGGGTCTACACACTCAGCAAACAAGGCCTGCTGCTCTGCCTGGATGCGGCCACGGGCAAGCTGGTCTGGTCCAACAGCGTCCCGGAGGCGGTTGGCGCCTTTCTGGCCGCGTCGCCCGCGGGGGGCGGGAAACCCAGTGCCGAACTCAAGGCGGCGAAACCCGAGTGGGGATTTGCGGGCTCGGTGCTGATAGTTGGCGATCGGCTCTATGTCAACGTGGGGAAGAACGGAACGGCGCTCGACAAGTCGGGCAAGGTGGTGTGGGCAACGGGACCCGAGCCGGCGGGCTATTCGACGTTTGTGCCCTACAGCATGGACCGCCGCCAAGGCCTGGCCCTGTTCGCCATGCGCGCGGTCGTGGGCGTGGATCCCGCATCGGGCAAGGAACTCTGGAGCTACCCGTGGAAGACGCGCTACGACGTTAACGCCGCCGATCCCATCCTCCACGGCGACCTGGTGTTCGTTTCGTCGGGCTACGACCGCGGCGCCACGGTCATCCGCATCACCGGAGCGCAGGCGCAGAAGGTCTGGGAGAACAGGAAGATGCGCAACCACTTCAACAGTTGCGTCTTGATCGATGGTTTCCTCTACGGTTTCGACGAGTCGGACCTGCGGTGCCTCGATTTCAAGACCGGCGAGGAGCGATGGACTGATGAAGGGCTGGGCAAGGGCGCGCTCATGGCGGCCGACGGCAAGCTGATTGTCCTGTCGGAGAAGGGCGAACTGGTGGTGGCTCCGGCCACAGCGGCGGGGTTCAAGCCGGTCGCCCGCGCGAAGGTCCTCGGCGGCAAGTGCTGGACCACACCAGTGTTGGCCAACGGCCGCATCTACTGTCGCAACGCCGCCGGCGACACGGTCTGCGTGGACGTGTCCAAGTAGCCGAGAAAGGCAGGGCGACCTTGCACCCTGCAGGCATTCGGCGGACGCCCTCATCACCTCGCACGCCACGCCTCTCCCGCAGTTGCATCTGCCGAGTGTCCGCCGGGTTCATTGGCGCTCTCGCCCACTTCTCCCTCTCCCCGGGGGAGAGGGCCGGGGTGAGGGGGATTCAGCCGGTTTTCGAATGCCGCAGCGAACGCAGGACTGCCTTCGCTGGATCCCACATCAACCGAAGAACAGCACCTGAACTGCGGAACTCAGGATCAAGGCAGGCAGAGTCCCCACGGATCAGGACAACCCCGGGGACAGAACAAAGGGGCTGTTCCGCAGGCTTGATTCAGAAGCGAGAGGCCTCGCGCCAAAACGCGAAAACGCAGAGTCATTGCTTCCCCGCGCGGCTCTGCCTCAGGGCGACACCGTACGCCTCGCGAAAGCGCTGTCGTGCCTCTCCGTCGGTCACGCAAGCATCCCAGTCGAGATCCGGCAGGTCCGCTGGCAACGCCCGGGCCGGCACCCCGCGCTCGTAGCGGCTCGCCAACTCCCGAAAGGCCCGCCCCCAAGCCTTGAGCGTGCCATCGGGTTTCGCCAGGCCGATGAGTTCGGTCACATCCCGCGCCTCCGGATGATCGTAGAATCCCCAATTCAGCCAGCCGACCACCGGGCTGGCCGTGGTCTCAACCACTTTCCGGCACCATTCGGCCTGCTGTTCTTCGGTGGCGTCGATGGCATCGCGGCCGACGTGACGGGGTTTGCCGCCGCCATACCAGCCGAACTCCGCCAGCACGACCGGCTTGCCGAACCGCGACACCTCCCGCACGACCCCTTCGAGATAGGCCAGGTTTCTGGCTTCTTCCTCCGGCCCGCCATAGTGATAGGCGCCGTGGGCCAATGGATAGAAATGGACCTCGAGGAAATCCAGCATCGGCGCCAGGCGCGAAGGACGAAACGCGGAGTATTGGGCGGGGCTCCCGAGAACGATCGGCACCGACCACTGGATCAGGCCGACTGTCACCAGCGCCGCCGGATCGGCGGCCTTGATCGCGTCCACCTGCCGCCGGGTCCAGGCGTCGGCGATTTCCTCCCGGAACCGCGTGTAGTCCAGGAGCATCGGATCGCCCGGGGCATCCTTGGGTTCCGGCACGGCCACCCTCCCGGCGGACAGGTCGCCGACCTCGCGCTTCCACGCCTCCGCCAGGCGCTCGGAAGTCCCATAGCGCCGCCGGAGCCAGGCATTCCAGCCGGTGCGCATCGGCGGCGTGTCCCAGCGGACCTCGGGTTCGTTGAGCAAGTCATACGCGAAGATCACTTCCCGACCCCGATAGCGAGCGGCGAAGGAACGCCAGAAGGCTTCGAGCGCGGACAACACCCTCTCGTCCGCGAGCCGATCCGTCTGCGCCCAGCCCGGCAACCCTTCCCAGTGATCCGGCCCCGTGGGATGCACGTAGATGCCCGCCTCCTCGGCGATGGACAGGAACTCGTCGAACTTCGCCAGCCCGGTTTCCGGCAGCTTGCCCGGTTCTTCGCAGAACGATCCGTAGGTGAGAAACACCCGCACGCAGTTCACCCTCGACTCCTTCATTCGCGCGAAGTCCCGTCGCGTTGCCGCGGCGTCGAACTGTTTCCAAAGCTGCGGCGCCCAACCGGTGCCCGGCCGGAAGTAGTTGACACCAAACGGCACGAACGGCCGCCCTTCGGCGGTGACGAAACCGTGACCGTCGGACGCCACACGGATCTTGGGAAGCGGCGCTCCCCACGAAGAAAGCGAGAGCCCGACGAGAACCAGGCCCCAAGCCATCACCGCCCACAATCGTGGGTGCCGGCGACCATGCGCATTCCGCTGATGAGTCGGCATGCCTTAGACCTCTCTGACTTTGTGGTCCTTTGCGGACTTCCGTTCAAAGCGCGAGCAGCGGTCAGACATCGATGATCGGACCGCTTCCCGGAGGATCCCGCGGCGGCCCCGGGCGCGCCGAGGGCGTGCGCAGATCGATCCGTCGTTCCCCGCTCCCGGTCAGCGTGTTGAGGATGAGGGTGACGACGCTGATCAGCAGGCCACCCCAGAACGCGGCCCAGAAGGTCTCCACGTGGAAACTCTTCACCACTTGCCCGACGAAATAGAGCATGAGGGCGTTGATGATCAGGGTGAACAGCCCGAGAGTGAGCACCACCAACGGGAAGGAAAGCAGGAGCAGAAGCGGGCGCACCAGGGCGTTGAGCACCCCCAGCAGAAGCGCCGCGACCAGCAAGCCCACCAGGCTGTCGTAGCGAATCCCCGGCAACACGCTGGCCGCAACCATCACCGCCGCCGTGTTGATCAACCAACGCTGCAAAAACCGCAGCAGCGGCGACTGCGCGCTCTCCCGTCGATGCCATCCCAGCTTCACTCGCACGATCGATCTAAGCCTGCCCTCCCGACCCCGCCAAGACATTTCCGGCTTCGCGCCGGCGGACACGCTGGCCGGCCGGAAGGCCTGGTGGGAGCGGACGCCTCTGGCGGAGGCGGACCTTGTGGGCTGCAGCCGTGTGGACCTCCCGCGTCGGCGGTGGCACAGAGGCTGGCCGACCTTGCGGCGCGTCCCTACACCTGCTTCATGGCATCATCCAACACGCCGTAGAGTTCCTGCATGCTGGCCTCGGTCTCATCGCCCATGTTCGATATCCGGAAGGTCGTTCCCTTGATCTTGCCGTAGCCGCCGTCGATGAGGAATCCGCGATCCTTGACCAGCTTCTGGAGTTTGGGGACATCGATGGTCCGGCTGCCGGGTTTGGCGCCGTTGTTCACGCAGGTCAGCGTCCGGGATTCGTACCCCGGCTCGGGGAACGTGTTGAATCCGTGGCGGGCCGCCCAGTCCCGGGTCATCTGACTGAGTTTGGCGTGGCGGGCGTAACGGGCCTGGACGCCTTCGGCGAAGATGTCCTCGAGTTTGGAAGCCAAGGCGTGGACATGCCCGATGCTCGGCGTGCTGGGGGTCATATTCTGCTCGCCGTTCTTTTGGAATTCCAGGAAGTCGAAGTAGTAGCCGCGGTCCTTGGCTTGGGCGGCTTTGGCGAGGGCGGCGGCGGAGCAGGCAAAGAGCGCGGTGCCGGGTGGCAGCGCCAGGGCTTTCTGGGTGCCGGTCAGCAAGACGTCCAGGCCCAGGGCGTCAAACTCGATCGGCACGGCGGAGAACGAGCTGACGGAGTCGACGATGAACATGACGTCCGGGTATCGGCGTTTGACTTCGGCGATTTCGGCGATGGGGCTCATGGTGCCGGTGGAGGTCTCGTTATGGATGACCGTGACGGCATCGAACTGGCCGGTCTTCAGTTTGGCGTCGAGGGCCTCGCCGCGGATGGGTGAGCCCCATGGCACCTGCAGCGGTTCGGCTTCTTTGCCGCATCGTTTCGAAACGTCCAGCCACTTGTCCGAGAACGCGCCGTTCATGCAGCAGAGAACTTTGCGGGCGACGAGATTGCGGATGGCGCCCTCCATGATGCCCCAGGCAGATGAGGTGCAGATGAAGACGGGGCGCTTGGTATAGAAGAGTGACTGGAGCTGCGGTTGGATCTTGGCGCAGAGGTCCTTGAAGCCCTGGCTGCGATGGCCAATCATCGGCTGGCAGAACGCGCGGAACGTCTTCTCGCTGACCTCGACCGGACCGGGAATGTGCAGTTTGACGTGTGCCATAAACTGGGGGCGAAAATTTCACAGGGAACCAGGGATGGCAAGCGGAGTTTTGGCGCACGGGGGCAGCGGAGGATACGGGCCGCCGCGCCCCCGGGGACGCTTGCCTCCGGCGCTCTCTTCTTCCTGGCCGGAGCCCTTCGTCAGCTTCGCGGCCCGGCTGGATGAGCCATGGCCTCCGACAGGAGTTGCAGCGCCTCGGCGCGCGAGACTGCGCCGACAAGTTTGCGCTCGCGCCTCGTGTTCACCACCGGCACGTTGCGAAGCTCGCTGGCCAGCAGCGCGGCCATCGCTTCCGCCAGCTTCTGGTCCGGCGTCAGGCAAGGGGGCGGCGGTCGCATGATGTCGTAGGCAATGACCGCGTCCAGCTCCGCGCCTGCGCCCAGGTGCTGTTTCAGGTCGTGCAGGGCGACGAGCCCGACGAGGCAGTTCTTGGCATCCACGACCGGGAGGTTGTTGTTCGAAGAGGTCAGGAACCGGTCGGCAATCTCCGGGAATGGGGTGTTCTCGCGCACCGGGGGCACGGGCGAACGCATGATGTCTCCCACGGTCCGCTCCGTGGCCCAGCCGGGCAACGGGCTGTCGCGGTCCACGTCAACGCCTCGCTCGCGCAGGGGGCCCAGGTAGACCGACGAACGGTGGAGGCTGCGCGCGGTCAGGGTGGCCACGGCGCATCCCACCATGAGCGGAGGCATCAGGCTGTAGTTGAGCGATATCTCGAAGACGACCAGCATGGCGAGCAGCGGCGAATGCGTGGTCGCCGCCAGCACTCCGCCCATGCCGACCAGCGCGAACGCGGCGGTGGAAAGCTCCTCGGCGAGCCCTTGGCTCTGGAGCAACTGGCCGAACAGCGCGCCCACGCCCGCCCCGAGGAACAGCGTGGGGGTGAAGACGCCGCCCACCGCTCCGGACCCCACAGTCATCAACGTTGCCAGGAATTTCGCCAGGAGAACACCACCCAGCAAGCCCGCCACGAACTGGCCGTGGAGGATGTCGTTGGCGGGGCCGTAGCCGTTGCCCCAAACCTGCGGGAATTCGATGGCCAGCAGGCCCACGATGCCCCCCCCGACGGCCATCCGCACGAAAGCCGGGCCGGGGAGACGCCCCAGCAGTTGCCCGGCATGGCGCACGCCGCCTAGGAACACGGCCCCCATTCCCCCGCACACCACCCCCAACACCAGAAACCAGGGCAACTGCCAGGGATCGGTGAACTGCACGTCCGGCGGCACCACATACCACGGCCCGAGACCGAAGAAGGTCCGCGAGACCATCGCGGCCACCACCGACGCCATGACCAGCGGCGCGAACACACCCATCGAGAAATTACCCAGCACAATCTGGGCGGCAAACACCGCCCCGGCCAGGGGGGCGTTGTAGGCGGCGGAGATCCCCGCCGCCGCACCGCACGCGACCAACAACCGCAGCCGATACGGTTCCCACCGCGCCCACTGCCCGCACTTCGACGCCAGCGTCGCACTCAAATGCGTCACGGCACCCTCCCGCCCGATCGATCCGCCCGTGCAGATGCTGATCAGCGAGGACAGTCCTTTCAGGAGCGCGGTGCGCAGGCGAAGCCTCCCATCCCCCACGACCACGGCCTCGAGCAGGTTGCTCGTTCCGGGAAGCCCGATGAACCGCCCTCCCCACGACAGAACCAGCCCGGCTACCACACCGCCCACCGCCGGCCACAGCAGACGCTGCCACCACGGGAGTGCCCCCGCCAGGGCCACCCACTCGCCGTCGCCGCCCAAGACCAAATGCTTCAGCCACCGACTGGCGAAGTGAAACAGGAGGTTGCCGATCCCTCCGAGAAACCCGACCCCGCCGGCCATGACGAGGTGCAAGACCTCCTCGCTCAGTTCCAGCCGTTCCCGAAGCCGCAACAGCGCCTGCCAGTGGCGCCGCACGAACGCCTGTCCCCACCAACCCTCCCTGGCCCCGGTCACGCGACGTCGTTCCACGTCAGGCTCCCTCCTCCCGCCTCATGGCGGCCCCGCCCCTGGGCCTTCTTCCGCCGACGGCGCTGCCGGCCTCCCCCGAGGCCGGATCTCCCACGCCGTCAGCCAGTCCTCCCCATGCGGACGGAACCCGAGCCGCTGGAGCCGTCGCTCAAAGTCCGGCATGTGCGCCGCGCCGTAGAAGATGCCCAGCTTCCGGTGTCCCTTGGCAATCTGCCCCTCCAGCACTTTCATCGCGTGCTCGTTGCGCGCACTCACCAGGACCGATCCCTGGCCGTCCGGCCCCTGGTCGATGCCGGCCACCACGCTCTCCATCTGCTCCATCTGCCGGCCGAGCACCATCTTCAGACTGTAACCGCGCTCCGGACTCATCAAACCCCACAGCAGTTGCAGGGAGGCCAGCGAATCCCGCAAGCTGTTGCGCGGACGGTTCTGCTCCGCCAGCATCGCCCGCACCATCAAACCGATCAGCGATTCACGCCGCTCTTGCTGCAGCCGGAAAAACGTCTCCGGATCCAGGTCCGCATGCACGAAGTTGGTCGGCGTGTAGTCCATGGCTTCCAACTGGAACTCCAGCTCGAGCAGGCGTTTCATGCCGATCTGCATCTGGCTCACGGGATTGTCCGTGGCGCCTCGCGCCTCGGGCGGCGTCTCGTTGTCGCGCACCATCTCGTACAGAAGGGCGTCGCAGCTTGTGAACCGCTGCTGCAGATCGTCGTAGTACGCCTTGTCCGCCACGTGCACCGCCCCGAACAGCGTCACCACCACCCCGTCGGCCCGGGTGTACTCCTTCACGGCCGTCTCCACGCGCCCGCCCTTGGCTCCTTCCTCAACGAACCGAATAAAGGAGGGCTGGGCATTCGTGGTCACGCCGGGTGCCGATGCGGTTTCTGCCGCCGTGGCCCCGGCAGCCCGTCCCGCGGGCATGGCGCCCACAAACGTCAGCAACACCAGGCAGGTTGCCCGGCGGAGCACCCGTCTCGCCGTGTCAGCATCGGCTCTTGTCATCATGGGCATTCTGGTCCTTCCCGAGCGCGGTGGCAGCCAATCCCGGCCGCCCCGGATCCGCGGCGGCCTTCCCCAAGTTACGCCGGCCCGGCCGCAGGGCAAGACCGGAGGTCCGCTCTCTGTGCTCGATTCCTGGGAAGGGATCTGCTACACGGCGGACGGCAACAATGCTCCTGGCCCCAACGCGACCGCGGCCCTCCTGGCAGGTTCATCTGGCGCTGGCTCGCGCCCCGATGCTCCCGACCATCTGGTCCAACTGCCTCACGGGCTGGTTGCTGGCCGGCGGAGGCTCCTGGGCGACACTGCTCCAACTTGCCCTGGGCATCACGTGCGTGTTCTTGGGCGGGGCCTACCTGAACGACGCGTTCGACGCCGAGCACGATCGGCAGTTCCGCAAGGAACGGCCGGTGCCGTCCGGCGCCATCGGCATCGACGATGTCTGGCGCTGGGGATTCGGCTGGCTTGGCGCGGGAACGCTTCTCCTGGTGTTCCTGAGCAACGCCTGCGGTGCCCTGGCATCGCTGCTCCTGTTCAGCGTGCTGCTCTACGACGCGGTTCACAAGTTGGTGGCGTTCGCGCCGCTCCTCATGGGCGCATCCCGTTTCCTCTTGTATGCCGTGGCGGCAGCGGCGGGGGCCGACGGTCTGCAGGGTGCGGCGATCTGGGGTGGCTTGGGCTTGACGGTCTATGTGACCGGACTGGGCTACCTGGCTCGGCACGAGCGCAGCAAGATCGCGCTGCCTGCTTGGCCTGCCTGGCTCCTCGCCGCCCCCATCCTCCTGGCCGTTCCCGCCAATACCGGCCCTCATCTCCTGAGCGCCCTGTGCCTCTCCCTCATGCTCGGCCTGTGGGTCCTGCGCTCGCTGCGCCCTGCTTTCTGGGCCGAGAACCGGCACGTGGGGCGCGCGGTCAGCGACTTGCTCGCCGGCATCGTGCTGGTCGATCTGCTGGCCCTCGCTGGCGGCGGGACGGTGTGGATGGCGCTGCTCTACCTGGCGCTGTTCGTTCTGGCCGTCGCGCTTCAGCGGGTGGCGCCCTGACCGCTTCCGCCCCGGCCTGGAAGGATTCAGGCCGCCGCGGCACCGGCCTCAGCCCGCGGTTCGGGAAGGACAGGCTGCTCCGGCGACCCCAGGAGTCCCACCAGGAGTTCCTGCACCTGCGGGAGTTTGAAGGGCTTGGGGAGCCGGGGATTGCCCGTGGATCGGAGGAAGAACTCCGTGCGCGTCCCCTGCGCCGCACCCACAAGCCACACCACCCGCCTGGCCAGCTCCGGTTGGCGCCGGCATAGGGAGAAGTAGAAGCCCTGCCCGTTCAGCCCCGGCATCCAGTAGTCGCAGAAGATCAGTTCGAAGGGGCATTCCGCCGTGATCGCCAGCGCGCGTCGGCTGTCGGCACAGCAGATCCCGGGATACCCGAGCACGTGCAGCAGGCTGCGCAATTGCTCGCTCAGCATCGGGTCGTCGTCGATGATCAATACGCGGGCAGGCATCATTCCTGGCTCCCTATTTCCCGGCGCGCCGCGCTCCAATTCTGGAGGAAACGCGGGCGGTCGAATGAAAGGAGCCCGGCAAGACGGCGAAGTCCCTGGCCGTGCAGCGCCTGTGGGGCTTCAACGGGCGGAGGCAACACCGGCTCGCCAGGCCGCCCTCACCGCGACTTGGGTGCCCACCGAAGACCCAGTTGCAGCGGTCGGACGATGAGATCCATGCGCAGCGCGAATCCCTTGCTGCGCCGCAGGATCGGCACGATCACACCATGGTCATTCACCCCGAATCTCAAGGAATGAACCGGCAGGCTCTCTTTCATTTGTGCGTACATGGCGTTGCTTGTCTGTTCCGTTCACGGCGGAACCACCGAGCGCCATCCCCCGGCGTGCGCTGTCCTGTCAGCAGGCCGCAGTCAATCTCCTTGCGGCATTCGCCGGAGCATTTCGCTGCAACTGAGAACAGCATCGGCCATGCCGACACGCATAACCTGCTTGCCCGGAGTCTCCTCCAGGAATCACAACCCACACCCCCCCTCCGTTCTGTCCTGTTTCTAGCCTCCGACCGAGGCGTCGCTTGACGCGCTCCTCCCGTCGCTGCGCCCGGAAGGTCAGCGCCCGGGCGATGGGGGGTGTTCCTTGCGGCCTGACAGAATCTCGCGAGCGATGTGGTGCAGGATTCCAGTCTCGTTGGCGTGGCCCACGGTGAACATCACCAGGACCATCCTGCCACCGTCGGGCAGCTCCACAAAAACAGCATCGTGCCGGACCTCGCTCGTCCAGCCGGCCTTGGACCAGAACCTCGAACCCGCCGGCAGAGCCGGCCCTGTGAACTCCGCCTGGCTCTCCGCATCCGGGTCCGCAGGCGCGGAAGGACCCCGTCGCAGTAGGTCCATCATCTCCGCCGACCTCCGTGCCGACACCGCCCGCCCGGTGGCGATTTCCACCAGGAGCCGGGCGGTCGCGTCCGTGGTGAGCAGGTTCCGCTTTGGGGTGAAGGTCGCGATCGCCTGGGTCTCGCGGCCGTAGGGGCCTTCGCACCACGGTTTCTTGTTCACGTTGATGTTCGTGTAGCCAAGGCCCTCGAAATACCGGTTGACCGCGTTCCGACGGTCCTGCCACACCGCCAGATCCGCCGCGGACAATTCCGGTCCGCTGGTCGTCCCCGTGAGCAAGTCCACCACGTAATGCGTCGCCTCGTTGTAGGACTTGACAATCATGTCCCGCAAGGCGCGCCGCAGCTCCGCGGTGTCGGCCAAACGACCATCTTCCAGCGCCTGGTGAGCGGCGACGAGATAGAAGAGCTTGACGACGCTGGCGGGGTAGATCGCCGCGTCTCCACGATGGCTGGCGTGTGTCGGCCCCGCCGGATCTGCCAAATCGACCACGGTGACTGCGACCTCCTCCGGCTGCAGCGGCTTGGCCCAGCTCTGCTCCGTCGTCCGCCGGACCGCCCGCTTCACCAACAGGTGCAAGCCTGGGTCCACCTGGCCCAAAGGAGAGGCGAGGGCCGCAGCCGCGAGCCAGCAACCGCCAACCAATGCGCCGCAGGCCCGAAGCGCAGGCGCTTTGGCCGAAGACCGACTCCGCCATTCGTCATTCTTCATTCCGCATTTCGCATTCCCGACGTTCCGCGTGTTCCAGCATGCGCATCACCGAATCCCCGTGCCGCAGGCACTTCCGCTCGCGCCAGACTCCGTCCGGAAGCGCCAGCGTGTCGCGGCGGGCATGACCCAGAACCAGAAGACCGTCGGCCGCCACCAGACCGGGAAGATGCGCGTCGTCCAACAGGCGCTGCGCGAAGGACTCCGAACGCTTCTTGAGATTCTTCTCCCCGTAAGGAGGATCGGCAAATACCAGGTCGAACACCGCCCCCTGAGCGGCCAATTGACGGATCGCCACAAAGGCATCCTGGACCCGCACGTCGAGAGTCTCTCCCGCAAGCCCGGTGGTCCGCAGGTTCTCGCGCACGAAACCCGCATGCCGGCTCGAAAGCTCCACGCACGTCGCGTGTGCTGCCCCCCGACTCAAACACTCGAGACTGAGCGCGCCGGTCCCGGCGAACAACTCCAGGACCCGCGCGCCCGCAATGCGCGCCGCCAGACTGTTGAAGACCGCCTGGCGAACCAAATCGGGCGTCGGGCGCACCGCCGTCCCCCCGGGAACCCGAAGGCGCCGTCCGCCCGCCATTCCGCCAATGATGCGCACGAGGCGAATGTAGCCGGTCCTCCGCGCGATGGCTTGCTCTTTGTTGCCGGCGCCAATGCGCAGCCGCCCCTTGTCCAACCCCGTGATCAATTCCTTCGGCGGCAAGAAGGGCGCGCTCGACAGGCGCGGCAACCGCAGTAGCGACCCGCGCCGGCCGAAGTAGCGGACTGCGACGACGAGTCCGAACACTGTCAATGTCGGGGCTGGCCCCGATCGTGCTCCTCTCGAAACCGAAGGCCGCTGGTCGCCCTCGAGGTGACCCTGACTCCGGCGGGTTCTGCGGCACGCCCCGCTGGGGTCAGAAACGGCCGACCGATTTTGCCCCGCCGAGCGCCCCCCCGGGCCGGCCGGGCTGACTGAGAATCCCGCGGGTGCGGCCCCAAGCCCTCGCCCGCGGGATTCTCGCTTGTTCCTCCCTCCTGTCTCCCGTCGGCTCCGGGGTCAGTCCTTTAGATTGGTAACTCGGGGGCCCGCACGGCCCCATAGCCGCGGGGCCAAAGCGGCCCTGCGGGCGGAGACTTCAGACAGGGAGCGCGAAGCGTCCGGGTTAGGAACCGCTGAGCCATCGTCCCCGCACCGCTGAAGAAATCTGGCGGCTCTTTGGGGGAACCTGCGCTTGTGAGGCATGGCGGGGCTGCGGCGTTTTGGACGACCTGGCTCTTGCGGGGAACCGCGAACGAAGGTCGCCGGACACGGAACCACGGAGTATGTTACTGACCGGAAGCGAGATCCGGAACTGGCGCTGGATCGCGGCGGTTTTTGCCGGGAGAGAGGCGCGGCGACGATGCTGCTGGTCCTGGAAGGAAGGCGAGGCTTGGGCGTTGCGCTGCGGATCGCATTGGAGCAGGGGCACGCGGATCGGCTGGTATTCGATGTTCACGACATCATGAAAACGAAAGAGCCTGTGGTTTGTGGAAGGACGCTGATTGGCGCCCTGTGCTGCACGATTCTGCTGTCTGGCGTGTGCGCTGATGATTGGCCGCAGTGGCAGGGTCCAGACCGGAACGCCATCTCCAAGGAGACCGGTCTTCTCAAGGAATGGCCGAAGGACGGCCCGCCGCTCGCCTGGAGGATCAAGGGACTGGGTGGCGGCTACAGCGCTCCCTCGGTTGCCGCGGGACGGATCTTCGGAATGAGCAATCGGGGGGAGGACGAAGTTGTTTGGGCGTTGTCGGAGACGGATGGCAAGGAACAGTGGGTCGCGCGCCTGGGGCCGGCCTACGGCCAACGAGCACCGCAGGGAAAGGAAGGGCCGGGTTGCACGCCGACAGTCGATGGGGACCGGCTTTACGTCGAGGGCTTGGCTGGCAACGTGGCCTGCCTGCAGTCGAAAGACGGCAAGGTCATCTGGCAACGCAGCCTGACGGAGGAGTTCGGCGGGAGCGTGCCCATGTGGAGTTACCGCGAATCGCCGTTGGTGGATGGGGACAAGGTCATTTGTACGCCGGGCGGGCGAGAGGCGATGCTGGTGGCGCTCGACAAGTTGACCGGCAAGACCATCTGGCAGAGCCAGGTGCCCGATAGTCCGGGCGGCGAGTCCGGCGCTGGCGGTGGCCCCGGCGGTGGGCGCGGCGGGCCTGGCGGGCGCGGCGGTGGTTCCGGAGCGTCCTACGCCTCGGCCATTGCCATCGACTTCGAGGGGCAGCGCCAATACGTGCAACTGACTGCGCGGGCACTCCTGGGCTTCGCGGCGTCCGACGGGAAGTTCCTTTGGCGCTACGACCGGCCCGCCAATCGGATGGGGATCAACTGTTCCACCCCGATCTACCACGATGGCCTGGTGTTCGCCGCCTCGGCCTACGGCACGGGCGGCGGTTTGGTGAAGCTCAGCAAAGACGGGGAAGGCGGGGTCAAGGCCGAGGAAGTCTGGTTTTCCAGGAAGATGCAGAACCACCACGGCGGGGTGATCCTCTTCGAGGGCTGCCTGTATGGCGCCAACGGTGGGAATGAGGGAGGCTTCCTGGTCTGTCTCGACTTCAAGACCGGCGAGGTCCTCTGGGACGGGCGGGACGATGCCGAGCGCCGGGCGCCGAAAGGCTCGGTGCTACTGGCGGATGGCCGGCTCTACGATCGCACCGAGAACGGCACCATGCTCCTGATCGAGCCGAGTCGGAAGGAGTACGTCGAGCGCGGCCGCTTCGAGCAACCCGACCGCACCGAACAACCGGCCTGGTCGCATCCGATCATCGCCAACGGGAAGCTCTACGTGCGCGACCAGGACATCATGTTCTGCTATGAGGTGAAGGCTCGCTGATGGCCGCGGTGACGGCTTTCGTCAATTCCCGCACCTGGGGGAGGCTGTTGTAAAGCTGCGTGGAGATCCGCAGGAGGCGCTTCGGCGGCGCCGGCCACGGAATCACCGGGACCTCGATCCGATGGTTGTCCCAGAGCCAATCCTGAAGCGGATCGACATAGAGCGGGCTCGAGGGGACCTTGTCCGTCCCGCCATCGGGCAGCGGCACGGCAGCCAGGCTGCCGATCATCGAGTCGGGGCACGGCGGTGGCACTTGGAGGGCCTCGCAGAGGAGATCGCGGCCGGCGAGGGCGAGTTGCCGGTTGCGGCGCATGACCGCAGGCCAACCGCCCGGGAGAAGGGAACCCACGCAGCGCAAGGCCTCTGGAACGGACAACCAGGCGGTGGGATCGGCCGTGCCGGTCCAACTGAACTCGATCAGGAACCGGCTGCGATCCGAGCGCGGCGAGTTGGCGCCGTGGCTGATGATCAGAGGACGGATCTGGGTTTGGTGCTCGGGGCGCACGTGCAGGAACGCGGCCCCTTTCGGGGCACAAATCCACTTGTGGCAGTTGCCGGTGTAGAAGTCCGCCCTGAGTTTCCGCAGGTTGAGCGGCAACATGCCGGGCGCATGGGCGCCATCGATCAGCACCAGGACGCCGCGCTGGCGGAGCAACGGCACCAGGCGTCCCACCGGCAGCACCAACCCGGTTTGGCTGGTGACGTGGTCAATCAATAGCAGCCGCGTTCGCCGTGACACCTTGGCCAACACCTTGTCCACCACCATCTCTTCGTTCGCCACTGGGAACGGAAGGGCCACCACAACCACCCGGGCCCCGCTCCGGCCAGCGACGTAATCGAGTGCGTTCCGGCACGCGTTGTATTCCTGGTCGGTGACGAGCAACTCGTCGCCGCGCCCGAATCGCAGCGAGCGCAGTACGGTGTTCACCCCCGCGGTGGCGTTGGGGACGAAGACCAGGTCGTCCGCAGCCGAACCGACGAACCGGGCGAGACTCCGGCGGGCGTCGTCCCAGAGCGCTTCGAATTCGCGGACAAAGAACTGAATGGGTTGCCGCTCGAGGCGTTCGCGCAGACGCTGTTGGTGTTGCAGCACACGGCGCGGGCAGGCCCCGAACGAACCGTGGTTGAGAAATGTCACGCGCCGGTCCAAAGCCCAGAAGGCGGGATTGGCGGCCGGTCTCGAAAGGTCGCTTTGCGATCGATTGCCCGTTCTTGCTTTCGTCATGCCGTTCGCGCTCTTTCTCCGTGATTTGCCTGGCGAGGGCAAGATCTACGCTTGTTTGGTTGTTCGTCCCCCCGGACTTGGAACAGAAGCACGCCAAGAGCCGCAGAGAAACTGGTTTCTTCGGCCGCACTCACTTCGCGGTCCTTCGCGGCCTTCCGTAAACAACAAGGAATCTGGCGCACCCTACGGTCCGGATTCAACAGAAGCTCGCA
>CAYSPU010000034.1:23239-31058 GCA_964432995.1 uncultured Verrucomicrobiota bacterium | reverse complement strand
AACGTTTAATATGCGACTGGCAGTCGCTGATCAGTTTTCGGGGGTTCCCCTGCGAATATCGGCGCAAGTCCTTGGCCAGCAACGACACTTCCTGAAGACGGACGCTTTCTGGTTCGTTTATCGCGTCCGCCACTTGGCACGACTGCCCTGTTCGCAAGTCGTTCATACTGAACCGAACGGAGCTTCAATATACGACTGCCGGTTCGCTGATTGAAAGTCGAAAACGGCCGTCGGCTTGGACAGCCTCTGCCCAACCGGTCGGGTTACTCTCGACCGCGGACGAATGCGGAACAGCCAATCTGCCGTTTGCGAGACGTGGCGCGCCGACAACACAAGGCTTGGGCCACGGAATCAAGGCATCTATCGCCGAGCACATCCACGCGGGATCGAGGGCGTCCGGTGTCGTGGCCGTCCCTTGCCGCCCATCGAACACGCTCCAACAGGACTGCCGCTTGCTCTTTACAGCGTCTTCTTCCCGGCGGCTTTGACCTTGGCCCATCGCGCCTTGAGCCGCTTTGCCATCGCGGCCCGCGTCGCGGCACTGAACCTCCGCTTGGGCTTGGCGGGCGCTGACCTCGCGGGGCTCGCGGACCTGGTTCTTGGAGTCGAAGAAATCGGCGGCCTCGTAGGGCCCGACGAAGGCGAAGCGTTCCGGGTCGCCGCCGCTGGTCTTGCTGCGGCCGCGCCAGCCGATGACGCACTGGCCGGAGGAGCCAAGGCACTGGAAGAGGATGTAGCTGTATTGGGTAGGGAAGTGCTAAGCCCGGGTTTGTGCCGTTGTGCAGGCGCCGAAGTCCATGCGGCGGAGATCGTCGAGGTAGAGAAACTGGAGTGTATTGATGAGGGTGGTCTTGCCGGTGTTGTTGGGGCCGACGATCTGGAGTGCGCCGGACAGTTCCACCTCCGCGTAGTCGTAGCGGCCGGAGCGGATGAGAATGATCTTCTGCGGGCCGTGGGGCATGACCGAGAAGCATGCCGTCGGCAGTGGCGTATTCGCGCGAGGCGGTGTCGGCGAAGCGCGCGGCGAAGCGGAGGCCGAAGACGAGGTTGGTGAAGCCCGCAAGGACTTCCGCTGTGGAGCGGTCGGGGTGGTTCCGGACAAGCCAGGCGAGCAAGTCGTCCACGGGCGTGGCGGAGGCGACTTGCGAGGTTACTTCGTCAAGCCAGAGGTGGCGAAGCAGTTCCGGCGGTGCGTGTGTTTCGTCGGCGAGGCTGATCGTGGGCGCCGGCTCCGGGGGGGTGGAAGATGAGGCGCTTCGAGTCTCTTGGCGCTTACATTGGCGTCCGTTGTTTCTCAGGCCGCCTGCAGGAGTTCGTAGGCGGTGGGGGAGTCGAGAACGAGGCGGCTGAAGACGCGCATGTGGGGATTCTTCAGGATCGGCAGCAGGGCGCGGGCCCTGGTCCGACGGGGTTCGCACAAACCGCACTGGCGGGCGATGAGAATGACGTGCCGGTTCTTCCTGCCAGCCAGCGCCACCAAGTCGTCGAGTTCGAACAACGTGACCGCCCGCAGGTCGCTCTTCGAATCCCGGAGGAACCCGTTGGCGCCGTAGGGGCGATACTGGATATCCGCGACCGCCTCGTCCTTCCAGGAAGGCGTCCATTCCTTCGCGCAGTCGTTGCACCAGATGCGGAAGAGCGCGTGCTCGTCTTGCATGTCCCCCATGCTGGTGACCACCAAGTGGATGTCCTTGGCCGCCGCGAAGGCCTCCCGGCACCCGGGCCGGTTCTTGATCTTGTCATACTCCCCGCAGCGCACCAGCGTTCCGGCGAAGAGCCCGATCTGCTCCACAACGCTCGTCCGCGGAAACAGGTTGAAGAAGCTCACGGACGAATACTCGGGGTGGGTGGCCGGACAACCCGCCGAGAGGGCCACCAGCTTCAACATCGGGAGAGGGGGATCGTTCTTCAGCCGCTGACTGAACGCCACGCTGAAGTCCCGCGTGGCGCGCCCCGGCCCCAACCCCAATCCGATCGTTCCCCCCAGGGCGGAATGCAGCTCCTTCACCAGGTCCACGGCCAGTTCGGCGGCGGCCACCGCCGCGTTCACGTTGCTCTCCCGAGCCGGACAGTCGACCACCCGAACCGACCCCGGGGGACAACCGAAGCGCTGTTCGACGGCCTTGGCCAGTTTCTGCTCCAGCGGCGGCACCAGGCGCAGCAACTCGAGCGCCCGCGCCTTCTGGAGAAGCGGGTAGACCATCTCCCGCGTGATGCGGATCGCGAGGGTGGGAAACTCCTGGTTGAGGACGTCGGCGATCTGCGGGATCCGCATCTCCTTCTCGAGGAAGAGTTCGGCGGCCCGGAACGCAACAGTGGCATCGGTGGATTCGGTTTTCATGGCGAGGGACTGAGGCGACGGGTTCATGGAACGACGCGTGCACCGTAGCGGTCCGGCGCGCGCAAGTCAAGATAGACACATAGTGTGATAGAAAGTGTGCAACAGCACCACAGTTACGGACTGTGAGGACGAACTGCGGATTGAAAGTGCAAAACGGCGCCTTTCCCAACTCAATGTGGTGCTGTAACAGTTTGTTGACTAAAGACTTATAACATAGGCATTCTGTGGCCATGCAAGCGGAAGACATCACCAAGCCGGCCAAGGATCTTCCTGCAGTTTCCGCTTGCGCGGCGTCTTCAGGAAGTTATAAGAGAACTGTGGATTCAACCGAAAGTCACCACTTCGCTATGAATAGCGTGCTGCCTGGCCTGGCCGCCGCCGCCCAGTATTCCCCTCCTGTCGAAGGCCCCGGCGCGCTCCCCAACGGGGGGCGTGCCCCGACCCGAGGAACAAACCACCAGGAGATTCATCTGTGGCCGGAGGCGTACTCCGGCGTCGGGGGCGAGGCGGGCGATTCCGGATCGCCGCAGCCGATGGCGATGGCCCCGGGCCCCACGGTTCTGACCGCGCGGTCGGGCGGGCTGCAGCCAATGGCCGCGAACGCCGAGGCCGACGCGGACGGTGTCGTGGTCGAGCCTTTCCGCAATGCGCGGCACCAGCCGCGGTTGCTGGTCAGCTTCCCGGCGGCGACGGATCCGCTGGTCAACGGCGAGCCGGCTTTGCACCGGGTGGTACTGAAACTGGGAGACGCCTTCCAGTGGACTCCGGAGTTGACCGTTCACGTGACCGTCTTCCGCCGGCCGCTGCTGGGTGGCCCTCCGGAGGCGCAGCTCGGCAAGCCCTGTCCGATCTGCCGGGTTCCGTTTGCCGCGGAGGCGACGTGCTACACGTGCGCCTGCGGGGCGGTGTTTCACTGCGAGGCCGACGCGGAGGGCGGTCTGCAGTGCGCGCAGTTGAGCGGGGAATGCCCGCGGTGCAGGCGGCCAGTCGTGCTCGAGGAGGCCTATGACTACACCCCCAGCCAGGACTGAACCCGCGCCCGTCCTGAGGGAAGTGCGCGGGCGCCGCTCGCCGCGGTCGGGTGCTGGCGCGGCGCCGGAGGCCCGTTATCCGCAGTTGCTTGGCTGCGCCGCGGCGGCATTGCCTCTGTTGCGTGGTCTGCGAGTGGCGGTCGTGGGGACGGGGAGCGTGGGCGGGCGGATTGCGCTGCTGCTGGCGCGGCTGGGAATTGGCGTCCTGATGTTGGTGGATCCGAAGCGCTACAAGGCGGCGAGCCTCCTGACGCACGAGGTGGGGCCACGGAGCGTAGGCCGGCCGAAGGCCCTGGAGATCGGCAGCCGATGCAAGGAGATCAGTCCTGCGACCCGGGTGTTCGCCTGGGTTGGATCGGTGGAGGCGCTGGATGGGGATGCGCTGGCCGACCTGGATCTGGTGGTGATGGCTCCGGACCGATTGTCGGTGGAGGTTGTGCTGGCCCAGCGGTGCCGGCACCTGGGCCAGCCATTGCTGCAGGCGGCGGTTCATGGTGAGACCTTGACCGTGCAGATCCGGTTCTGTGGGAACGCCGATCCCCAAGGTTGTTGTGCCGCCTGCTTTTTGGGGCCGGACGAGTGGCGGTTGGTTTCGCAGCAGGCGCGTTTCAGTTGCGAGGGGGCCGCCGGGGCCGCGGCGCCGGCTGCGGCGGGCGTTCCGGATCTTCACGTGGCTCCGGCGACCAACAGCTTCGCCAATCTCTGCTCGTTGGCCGCCGATCTGGCGGTCAACCAGGTGCTGCGCCATGTGCTTCAGCTCGGGGAGCCGGTGACGGACACGCTGCTCGAGTACTGCGGCTACACGAATCGCACCGTTGTTTCCGGGCTGGCCCGCAATTCGGCGTGTCCGATCGACCATATCACCTACCGCCGGCTTGATGCCCACGAGCCGCTGGAACGGCTTTCGCTCCGGGCGCTGGCGCAGACGGCCACCGGGGGCGCCGTCGGGGAAGAAACGGTGTTCGAAGTCGGCGGCCTGGACTGGGTGGAGTCCGGCGCCTGCCGGTGTGCGCAACCCGCCCTGGTGCGCCGGTTTCGACCCCGGCAGGGCGGCCGGGTCGTCCGCTGTCCGAAGTGCGCCGCGCCCGTGGTGCCCCTGCAGTTCTACACGCTGCGGCAGGTTGGCGCCGCGGTCCTTGGGTCCGCGCTGGACAGCCCGCTGCGCGCGTTGGGGGCCAGGCGCGTCCGCAGCGTGCTGGTCCGCACGGCGGAATCGGGCGTGTGGATCCGCCATGGAACCTCCGCTTCGCCACCATCATGAACTCACCCACCAGTACTTCGGTTCCAGCGCCGTCGGGCTTGGCCGCCTTGTCCAGCTTTCGGCTGAATGCCTATCACCAAGCGGTTCACGACACGGCGCGTCAGACCTGCGGCGGCCCGCCGGCGTGCCGCCAGCGGAAGCTGGCCGAGGCGCACGACCTGCTGGCCCTGGCGGAGATGTCGAGGCGCCTCGATGTCCACTGGATCGATCTGACGACGGACTTGCGGGCGAAGGTGCGGATGCGCGTGCCGGTCCCGTGTCGGCCGCACCCGGACGGTCCGTTGCGGGTCGCCCCGTTTGTGTTCCTGGGGGTGACCTATCCGGAAAGGGCGGCGATCCTGCCGCAGCCCGGCTACGCGTTCGTTCGCATCCTGGCCCCGGGGCCAATCTGGCACAGCAATGTCGGTCCCGAGCCGAACCAGGTCCTCTGCCTGGGGCCAAGCCTGCCGGCCGGCATCCCGCTCAAGGAGATCGTCCTCATGACCTACGGGGCGCTGACGATGCAGACGACGCAACTGGACCTGAGCGACCCCGCGGGGGTGCTGAATCCCGAGGCGGCGGACTGGTGGCAGCGCAATCCCCAGCTCATCCCCCTGACGATCGAACCCTTCCTCCCCTGGGAGGTGAAGCATGTCGACTGACTGCAATCTGACCGCCGCGCATCCGCGCGGCACCGCGCACCACCATCCGCTGGTCGCGCGCGGCTTCACGCCCGATGGCGCCACCTACCGGCGCGGTGATCTCCAGTTCGCCATCGGCGGGGGGTGGTGCCGGCTGCGCGAAACGGCCGGTCAACAGCCGGACTTTCCCTGGCCGCCTTCTCCAGCTCCGGTCGCACTTTGGAAATGGGTCCGGAATGGTCCCGCCGCGGAGCGCGTCTTTGAGGTCCCGTCCTGGGCCGTGCGCGAGGAACCGGATGACGACCGGTTCGACGCCGACGACCGGGTCGCGCTCGGTCTCTGTCTGGACTGGGCACTCGCGACGCGCAGCGGACGCGTTCCCGAGTCGTGGCGACCACCCGCCCGCGAGTTGGTGGAGTCGTGGCTGCCGCCAGGCGCCCTGACCATGCAAACAGACGGCTTGGTGCGACAGGGGGAGATGATCCTGCAACCGGACTGTTGGACGATGCGGATCCCGCTGCTGCCGGAGCTGCCGGCAAGGCTCCCGGAAACCCGAGCCCACGCACTGCGGGAGTTGACCCGCGACGCGCAGTCGCTCTGGGGCATGTTGCGCCTCGCCCTCACCGAAAGCACCGGGAGCCGCGCCCTGTTCGCCGAAGTGGACCTGAGCGGGGCACCGCCCTCGGAGGTGCTGTTCGCAGCCGGATTGGACGTGCTCCGGCAGGCGGCGGTGCGCCTGATCGAAACCGCGGAGGCGCTCGCCGACGATTCCCTGCCTCTCGCGAGCCTGACGATTCACCGTTAACAAACCCAACCCAACCGAAAGGATACCGTCATGAGAACTATGGAACCCGACACCCTCACGGTGGCGCCGCCGCGCCCGCCCTCACTCCGGTTCCGGGCCACCGACGTGACCGGAACGATGGAGATGGACGTCGAGGACGTGCAGGACAGCGTGCCGGCCGGCGCCGTCGCGCGCACGCTGGCGCAACGAATGGAGCTGCCAACGAACGTTCCGTGGGCGCTGCGGGACGACCGCGGCGCCTTCCTCGTCGACGATCGCCAGATTGGCGGGCAGATCGAGCCGGGGGCCACCGTGACCCTGACACCCAAGACACACCTCGGGTGAGTGGCACCGGACACGCGGGCTAGGGTGCGACCGGCGGCGGCGCTGACGGACTGGCCGCAGCATCGCCGGAGCTGCGGCGGGTCGGAACGACGGCACGACGGCCGACCCGCCGACAAGCTGATGCGCGGACACGCCGTCCTCCGCCGCTCCCGCAATGCAGTAATGCGATCCACGATGCAGACCTTTGCCGGCAATCTCCCCACGTTGGCGTTCGAACGGCCGCTGGTCGCTCTGATTCGCAGGGGCTACGACGAGCCGGTGCTCGCCCAGACTCCGGTTACCCGCGCGGACTTGGTCGACGCCGCCAGCGAGACGTGGCGCGAGACCTGCCTGCGAACCGGCCACCACGATCTGCCCCTGGCGGAAACGCCCATGCGCCTCCGGCCGCGTTTTACGGATCATTCCGAGACGAGCTGCCTGGGGTTCACCCTGGAAGCCACGCTGCCCGGCGGCGGGATCAGCGGGCGTGACTTCACGATTGCCGCCCTGCGCCATGTGGCGGGCCGGGTGCTGAAGCCGCTGCTCCAAGCCGCGGTCTTGAAGCCAGGCGATCCGTATGTCTACGAAGTGGCTGCTACTTCGGGCGGCGGGGCGGAGGATCCGCCCGGCGCGAACGGCGTTTCGCTGACCGTCTCCATCCGCAGCCCGGCGCTCACGCATCTGACGATCCCCATCCGCCAGTTGCTGGAGCGGGCCACGCCGGTGGCGATTCTGGACCCCGAGGAGTTTCCGGTGTTCTACACGCCCGAGGCGTTGGCCAGGGCGGAGAGCTGCGCACGCCGCGGACGGGATGCGGATCCGCCCGTCGAAACGGGGGGCGTCCTGCTGGGCGCACTCGCCGTCTGCCCGCACTCTGGCGAGCTGGCGGCCATCATCACGGATGTCATCGAAGTGCAGGAAGCCGAGCAGACCGCGTTCAGCCTCTCGTATTCGAGCCGGAGCTGGATGCGCATCCAAGCCATCCTGAAGGCGCGGCAGGCGGCGTATCCCCGGCGGGCCGAGCGCCTCCTGGGACAAGCGCACGGGCACTCCTTCCTGCCGAACGACGGCAAGGTGTGCGCGGAGTGCGAGAAACGGGCGACCTGCGCGGTCACCAGCGTGTTTGTGTCGCAGGACGACCAGACCTGGCATCGAGCGGTCTTCGCCCGCCAGCCGTGGGCTCTCTGCCATATCTTCGGTCTCACGGCTCGGGCCGAAGGTGTTCACCAACTCTACGGGCTCAGGGACGGCCGCCTCCAGGCCCGCGGCTACTATCTGTTGCCCGACTCTTCCTTTCCCTAATGCCGAAACCCAACCGCAAACGTTCCCGCACAACCCAGAAGGACACCCCGCCTATGAGTGCGAAGTCCCCGGCCGTTCTCATGATGATCTCCGACCCGAACCTGCCCTGGGAACATCGGGCTGCCGTGCTCCGCGATGTGGCCGGCACCCCGGGCC
>CAYSPU010000034.1:0-23229 GCA_964432995.1 uncultured Verrucomicrobiota bacterium | reverse complement strand
GCTTGCGCGCGATGAACGTGATCGTGTGCGTCGCGCGAAACGCGGCGCCTGGCGCCGCCCCGGTGTCGGCGTTGACGCCGCTCGCGATGTCGAGCGCGAGCTTCGGGCCGGGGAGCGCGTTGGCATGCCCTGGGAACATCGGGCTGCCGTGCTCCGCGATGTGGCCGGCACCCCGGGCCCGGAGAGCGAGGAGGTGGTCAAGGCCGTTGTCGAGTATCTCGCCAAGAAAAACGCCCAGGCGGTGTATGAGGAGAAGAACCGCCGTCTGGACGCCATGCTCCAAGAGATGCAGGCGGGGCCCATGCGCAGCGCCGTCTTTGTCGAGATGCTGTCGTCGGCCGGCGATCTGGTGCCCCAGGCGCTGGTGCTGCTGGACGATGGCACGGAGGCCTACGTCGTCGTGCCACCGGAGGAAGGGTGCGCGCCCCTCCAGCAAGGGGATCGCGTGGTGCTGGACGGGAAAGGCCGGGTCCTGCTGCGCCGCGCGGCCGGCCAACTGCGGATCGGCGACGTGGCCCAATTCGAACGCCGCCTCGACGACCGGCACGTCGAAGTCTCGCTCCGCTCCGGCGCGGAGCGCTGCGTCTTCCTCGCGACGCACGGCCTCATGAGCCAAATCAAGGCTGGGGAGGTGGGACCGGGGGCCGCGCTGACCGTCAGCACCCGCCGGACGCTGGCCATCGCCGCCCTGCCGCCCCAGGACGGGCTGTCGCACTATCGGTTCCTGGACCGCCGCCCGGTGCCCAACGTGATCGCCGAACGCGATATTGGGGCGCCCCCGCGCTGCATCGAGGACGTCGCCACCCACGTGAGGAGGGAGATGACGCAGCCGGCGGCGCGGCGGCGGTATCGGCTGCGCCGGTGTTGCCTGAAACTCCTGTGCGGGGTGAGCGGCTCCGGCAAGAGCCTCGCCGTCGACGCCATCCACCGGAAGCTCTACGAAATCATGAGCGAGATCACCGGCGTCCCGATCGAACAGCTCCCCCGGCGCGTGTTCCGGCTTCGCCAAGGCCAGATCCTCTCCATGTGGCTCGGGGAAAGCGAAAAGAACTGGGAACGCGCCCTGAACGAAGCCGGCCAACTGGCCGACGAGACCTTCACCACCCCGGACGGGCGCCAGGTCAAGCTGCCCGTGTTGATTGTGCTCGAGGAATTGGACGGCCTGGGTCGCGCCCGTTCCTCCTCCCAGGAGCCGATCTACGATCGCATTCTGACGACCGTTCTGCAGCGGTTGGACCCGAACGGCGCCGATCTGAGCGACCGCCTGATTGTGGTGTTGGCGACCACCAACGAGCCTCACCTGGTGGATCCGGCCCTGTTGCGGCGCGTGGGGGGATCGACTGAGACTTTCGGGCGCCTGAAACGCCGGTCGTTCATGGCGGTGATGGAGAAGCTGACGCGCGGTCTGCCGGTCGCGGCGAACAACGGCTGCTCCCCGCAAGAGCTTTGGGACCGCCACATCCAGAGTCTGGCCGCATGGTTCTTCAGCCCCAACGGCTCCGACTCCGGCCTGGTCGAACTCACCTACGCCGGCTCGACCACCCCGGTCGTCAAACACCGCCGGGACTTCCTGACCGGGGCACTGGCCGACCGTGCCGTGCAACAGGCCGCCAGCGAGGCCTGCGAAGCCGAGATCAACGGCGCCGCCCAATCAGGCATCACCCTCGAACAACTCGCCCGCGCGTTCGAAGCCCAACTCCGCGGCGTCGTCGACCAGTTGCGGGAAGGCAACGTGGGCAGCTACACCGACCTGCCCGACGGCGTGCGCGTGGCCACCTTGCGCCGCCTGCCGCAGCCCGGCCACCTCTCCTTCGAGTTCCATCGTCGCTAACCCCAAACCCAACCCTGCCTGCCATGAATGAACGCCTGCATCCCGACCGCCCGCGGCAGTGCGGCCCCGGCGGCGGCGCCAGTCTCTTCGACGACGCGCCCGACGCCCACCAACCGGTCTCCGTCTCGAGCGGCCCCTACGCCGAGTCCCTGCCGGTCGGCAACATGACTGTCGGCGAAATCCGCCGACGCTTCCGCGATCGACTCGACCTCGATCCTCACAGCCAGGCCGTCCTCGATGGCCACGATGTCAGCGACGACACCGTGGTGCGCCCCGGCCAGGCACTCATGTTCACCCGCCGCGCCGGCGAGAAAGGACGGGGCCGGTGAACGCGGAGTGGATGCTGGCCGAACTCGAGGCACAGCTCCTCGAGCGGTGCGAGTCCGGGTCCGATCTCGTCACGATCTCCGGGAGCGAAGCCGTCGCGGCCTCGCCCGAGGGCCAGAAGGCCTCGATGCCGCTGGAAGCGCTGCTGACCAAAGTGGCCGCGCGCCGCATGGACACCGGCGGGGTGGTCTTGCCGGATGGCGTCAAAGCCGCACTCACCGAGGGCGGCGTCACCATCTGGGTCTACGAACGCCCGCCCGGCGTGCACCGGTTCCTGTGGATCGCCCCCGATTCGCCGGCCCCCTTCGGCGAGGGAACGCGCTACCGCACCGTTCGCATCGCGCTGCCCTACCTGATCGTCCTTGTGGTGTTCGTGGCGCACTCCAGCGGTCGCCTGTTCCTCTCCGGCGCCAACGAGTGCTTCTTCCGGGTCCAGCCGCTCAAGAGCCTCGACGAGCCGCTGTTCTACCCGGCGCTGCTCAACTGCTCGCGCTTCGAACCGCCCGACGGCCGGCCGCTCTCCTGGATCTGCACCCAGCACCTGAAGCCGACGCCCGCCATGAGCGACCCCGACTTGAACAAGAGCCTCACGGCCGGCTTCAATGTCCTGCGCCGCTGCCTGCTCGAATCCGGCTTCAACCTCAGCAGCGAGCACCACGAGTTCTCGAGCTGGTTCACCGCCTCCCGCGAGGTGGATCCGCGCATCCGCACGGTCGAGGCCTGGGAACAGGCGACGGCCCAAGACCCGTTGTTCGTTCTCGAAGTGCCCTGGATCAACACCCAACACACTGTGCGCCAAGTGGCCGCGCGCACCTTCACTCGCCTCAATGCCCGCGCCCGGACCCCGCGCAACGCCTCCTCCCTGGCGCGCATCATCTTCAACAACCAGTTCTCCCCATGAAATGGACCAACTCGCCGCTGGTTACCCCCATCTACCTCAAGCTGAGCAGCACCATGCCGTGGCCCGAGGACGAGAAGGTCTTCTACCTCCTCAGCCGCGACGGGCTGTTCCTCTGTCGGAACACCCCGTTCTTTCGCAGTTGCGTGCCGGTGACGGAGTTTCCCAGCGAACTGGCGGGCCAGGAGACCCTCTTGGAGCTGAGCTACCCCCGCATCCCCCGGCAGGTGATCGAACAGGTGGTCGGATTCTTCGACATCATCGGTGAACGCCACAGCTCCGAGGCGGTCGTGCTCCTCGCCTGGAACCGCGAGACCCAGGCGGTCGAGGTGGTGGTGCCCGACCAGGTTGGCTGGGTGCTCGAGTCGTGGACCGGCCGGCCCTATCCGATGGACCTGGACTACCTGGTGCCGCCCCTGCCCCCCCACCTGGTTCTCCTGGGCGATATCCACAGCCACGTGGACGGCGCCGCCTACGCTTCCGCCATCGACCCGTCCGATGAAGCACATCGTCCCGGCATCCACCTCGTCGTGGGACGCATCCTGGACGAGCCGCCGCAGTTCCACTGCGAAGCCACCGCCGATGGCGTCCGCTTCCGCGTGCGCGACCTGAGCCAGGTCCTCGAGGGCTACCATCGCCGGCGCCTCGCCGAAGTGCCCGAGGAATGGCTGCGCAAGGTCACCGTCAAGCCCTGGAACAGCGCCCGGCGCGACGATCGCCCCGGCCACCGGAAGCCGGACGGAGGCACGACCAATTCCGCCGCGGCCGACGAGAATCCCGGCCCGCCTCCTTCCGCCGAGCCTGCCGGCGAGAAGCCTCCCGTATGACGGCTGCGATTCCACCCGGTCACGGGGATGTCTCGACACCGGCCCCGCGCCGCGACTCTGCCGAGCCGCAGCCGCGCCGCGACCAAATGCCCGAAGGACGGGGCGGATCGGAAGACCCGTGTCCCGAACCGCCAAGCGGCGGATGGGCGCAGGGTCGGACGGCCCCCCCCCGCGATCGCATCCTGGTGCCGAGGTTGCCCGACAACGCGGCGGTCAAGGTCATCGGCCTCGGGGGTGTCGGCAGCATTGTCGCCCGCTACGGGGCGCTCTTCCTGGCATCGCTGGGGAGCGAAGCCCGATTGGTGTTGATCGATGGCGACGCGTTCGAGCCCACCAACGCCAGCCGGATGTTCTTCGGCGATTACGGCAACAAGGCCGTGGTCACCCGGGACGAGCTGCGCCCGCGTTTCACCGACACCGGGCTCGCGATTCTCGCCGTCGAGGAATACCTCACGCCGGCGAACGCCGACCGGTTGGTTCGCGCGGGAGACGTGGTTCTGCTCACGGTGGACAACCACGCGACGCGCAAGCTGCTGAACGACCACGCGGCGCGGTTGGCGGACGTCTGCCTCATCTCCGGCGGGAACGACGGTGTGGGTCCCGACGCCGCGGGCACCACCCGTCGAGGGAGCTACGGCAACGTCCAGGTTTACCTCCGGGTTCGCGGCCGGGACGCGACACTGCCGTTGACCCACCGCCATCCGGAGATCGCTCACCCGGCCGACCACTTGCCCACCGATCAGAGCTGCACGGACCTGGTTGCCAGCGTGCCGCAGATCCTCTTTGCCAACCTGGCCGTGGCGTCGGCTATGCTGAACACCCTTTGGCTCTATCTCAGCGGGGCGCTGCATTACGGCGAAGTGGCCTTCGACATCGCGGACGCTCTCATGCGCCCGGTGGACCGGCTGCCAACACCCGTCGGGCTTCAGGGAAGCCTCAGCGCGGCCGTCACCTCGTCGATGCCTGGCTGCCTCCTCGCCGCTCCGGCGAGCGCGGAATCATGAGACCCGGGCGGCTGCTTCGGTGCCTCTGGCGTTCCCTCCACTTGTTTCGCGCGCGGGAGGTGCCCGTGCAGATGCACACCGCCGCATTTTCCTCCTCGCGTGCGGGGCGGCGGGCGGCACAATGCCGCGCTGTCGTGCCGAATCCGGGAACATCGACGGGGCCGCGCCGGTCGTTGGTGATGGCGATGGTCCTGCAATACGCGGTGGGGGGCTCGCTGCTGCCGTTTCTGACGCTGCTGCTGCGAGACCGCGGGCTTTCAGTGGCGCAGATCAGCGGAGTGCTGCTGGTCTCGTCGGCGTCGCTTCTGGTCTCCCCGTTCTTCTGGGGGATGCTCGCCGACCGTTATCTGCCGATGGAACGCGTATTCCTGATGATGAACGGCCTGGCTGCCCTGGCGCTGGCCGGGTTCGCCCTGCAGACGCATCCGTTTGGGCTCCTGGTGACGTTCACGCTCTTCTATGCGTGCTATCAACCGGCGCCGATTCTGGTGAACGCGCTGGCGCTGCGGCATCTGCGGGATCCGTACCGGCAGTTTGCGGCACTCCGGGCCTGGGGATCACTCGGGTGGATCCTGCCGTCGCTCCCGATCTTCCTGGTGCTGGCGCTGAGCGCGCGGGGAGACCTCGGGTTCATTCAGGTCATCGCCATGCTCTGTTGCCTGGGCATGATCGGTGTCTCGATTCGTCTGCCGCACACGCCGCCCGGGGCGGTGCCGCGGGGCGTGGCGACGCGGCCGGTGCTCGGGTACGGCCCGGCCCTGCGGCAGTTGCTCCGCAATCCGAACTACCTCGTGGTGCTCGGCTCGTATTTCCTGGTGTCGGCCTCGTTCGCAATCCAGTCGTTCTACTCGCCACCCCGACTTGAGGATCTGGGCATGGCCCGTCCGTGGATTGGGCTGGTGCAATCGGTTGGGGTGCTTTGGGAGATCGCGTTGTTTCGCTGGCAGACGGCGATCGTGAACCGGCTGGGGTTTGCGGGATCGATCGGGGTGGGCTGTGTGGCGCTGGTGCTGCGTCAACTGCTGTTCGCCTGGGCGGACAACCTCTGGGTGTTGTCGGCGAGTTACCTGTTGGTGGGCACCACCGTCGTGCTCTACCACATCGGGGTGGGATTGCTCGTGGACGCCATTGCCGGGGTGCAGGTGAAGGCGACGGCGCAGACGTTGCTGGTGCTCTGCAGCTCCGGGTTGGGACCGATGTTCGCCAACGCCGCCGTGCAGCGTCTGATGGCGGGGCGCCAAGAGGGGTTGGACCGGCTGTTTCTGTTCGCGGCCGGTCTGGCGGCGCTCGCCACCCTGCTGATCTTCGCCCGCGGCAAGAAGCTGCGGGAACCCGCGGGGATTGGCTGAACTGAAAGCCGTGGAGGACGGGTCCGTACGACGGATCCCCAACGGTGCCTGCCGGTTTCCCTCTCCACCATAGACGGTAGGGCGCGACCTCCGGGCGCGCCGGAAACATAGGCCCCCTGGAATGCTCTTTCGGCGCCCTCGGAGAGGTCGCCCTACCCAAAGGCACTCCGCTCAGCCCGCATACTTCACACGCGGCAAGCGTGTGAAATATGCGCCTGGCCGGGAGGCCAGGCCGAGGCGCGCCGCCGCGCATTCCTCATCGCGAGACTGGACCCCTACGGGTAGACAGTGTGTTCCAGGCGGCGCGCATCGGGGCAACCCCGCGCGGCCCCGCAGCCGCGGGGCCGCAGCGGCCCTGCGGGCGGACATTTCACGCAGGGATCGTGAAATGTCCGGGTCAGGGGACGGCGATCGCGCGCACCTGGTAGAAATGTCGAGGGAAGGTGTCCGAGGGGGCGAACCACTCGGTTTCCGGCAGACGCGGCGGGAGGACGGCTTCGAGGGCGAGCGCGGCCACGTTGGTGCCGCCCCAGACTTCGTAGGTCCGGCCCGGTCGCCCCGGCCAACTGAGCCGCACCCGGCCGGTGTCCCACGCCGACAGGTCCAGTTGGAAGGGAACGTCTTCAACGGTGGGATTCGTTCCCATCCACTGCTCGCGGGCGTTGTTGAAGCCGTCCGCATCCGGGTCGTCCATTGGTCCCTGGTCGGCAAGGGAGGTCCACCAAGTGGCTTCCCAATCGTCGGCCAAGCCGTCGGCGTCGGAATCTTCGATGACCGTGCCGGTCAGGATCAAGCTGACTTCGAGTGCGGATCCGGTTTGGCCGGCGACTTCGTCCGCCAGGGAAACGGTCCAGGTGCCGGCGCTGGACTCGCCCAGATGCCGGTGAGACCAGTAGACCCAGTCGACCGGACCCGCGTTGGTGTCGATGTTGGAGGCCTGGAGGACACTCCGGGTGCCCATCGGTGAGACGAGCGTGAACCGCAAATCGCCGCGCGAAGGGTGATCGGTAGAGATCCAGAGCCCGACGTGCTCGCAGATCATGGTGTCCATGATGGGGAAGGCGATGTCTGTGGAAAGCAGATGCAGCCGCGTCCGGGCGGCGGAGTTCGTGGCATGCAACTTCTGCAGGCCGACGCCGGCGGTGTTTCCGACAAACAGGGCGGGGATGGGGACGAAATCCGTGGCCCCCATGGCCAGCAACTGATCGCCCCCGGGGTCGTTCGCCGAAGCGGCGGGGTCGTTGGTCGGGTAGTTGTAAACCACGGCGAAGGCGGCACCGGCGTGGGCCGCGTTGGTCAGTTTCCTTTCGAACGTGCCGCCGCCGCGCAAGATCAGCGCCGCTTTCCCGCTCAGATCGGCGGCCGGCGGTTCCAGGCAGAGACCCACATCCACCAAAGGTAACTCCGCCGTGGGATCGTCCGGATGCGGCCCCGTGCCAGGCCGGGCCGGCAGCGAGAGCAGCTCCGTCGGCACGCCGTCCCCGGAGGTTTCCGCACGCAGGCCGTCGTCCGGGATCACCACGTCCTGCGGTCTCGTGGCGACGATGGTGGTTTCGGGGCCGACGCCCGGCCAGAGGCGCGCTAAGCGGACCGCTTCCCCGGCGTCGGGAATGCCGAACCCGACGTTGTGGCTGATCCGCAGGCCGACGCCGTTGGTCGCCAGGTCGGGGTCGGCGAAGTCGAGGTGGCGGGCGGACGAGGCCAGGATCCACTGGACGTCGCGGCGGTGGAGATTCGGGTTGATGGCGAGCATCAGGGCGGCGACGCCCGCGATCTGTGGTGCGGCGGCGGAGGTGCCGACGAAACCGAAGTAGTTGAACACGTAATCGGGCAGGTCTTCGTTGGGAGGGGGATATTGGATTACGGTGTGCGCCCCGGCCTCGTGGCCGCGGAGATCGGTGCTCACCAACTCGGAGCCTTCCTCGCCTCCGGGAGCCGCTACCCAGAGGCAGGCGCCGGGCTCGCTATAGCTGGCGGCGCGTCCGGCGGGGCCAACCGCCGCGACGCTGATGATGCGGGGATCGTTCGCGTAAGCGTCTTCGTTGGCGTTGGCGTAGTAGAGCCGGTTGTTACCAGCGGGGCGCACCATGATGGTGCCGAGACCGGAGCGCCCCCACCGCCAGGCATTCGAGAGGCCCACTTCCTCTTCCAGAGTGGGCCCGTCCAGGAGCAGCGACGACGTGCTCCAACTGTGGGTTTGAATGGGGACCTCGTCGTTTCGGAACTGGTACATCTGCATCAGTTGATCACCGGCGGCGAGGGTGGCGTTGGTGTTGAAGATCACCCAACTGGCCAGCCTGGCTTCCGGGGCGACCCCAACGATGCGGTGGTTGTCCCGCTCCGCCAGGAGCAATCCGGCCACCTCGGTTCCGTGGGCGCTCAACGCGTTCGTCCCCAGCGGATTTCCATCGGGTGTGCCCTGGATGAAGTTGTAGTGGAGCGTCGGCTCGGCGCGTCCGGCCAGTTCCTGGTGACCGAGGTCGACTCCGGTGTCGGCCACGGCAATCGTCACGCCCGCGCCCCGCGTCTGCGGCCAGGCAGCGCGGATGTTCAGGTCCGCACCCGCTGCCGCGCCGTTGGTTTCGCGATTCTCGAGCGGCCATTGCGCGTAGTACAGACTATCCTTCGGCCTCGGTGCATAGGCACCGTTCAGGGCCGTCGACCGCTGCATGACGGGATGGCACACAGTGACCCCGGGACAGACGGCCAGCCGCGCGGCTTCTTCGGCGGCGGTCCAGGCGTCCGGTGCTTGGAGGATCCAGATGCTCGAGGCGATTTCGGTCCCGGATTGGAGCGCGCTTCCAGCCAGCAGCGAGGCGGCGTCTGTTCCTGGCTCGAGCTGTAGAACCACGCGGCGGTGAAGGAGGACAACACGCCCCTGGTCACCGACGCGACCGGTCTCGACCACCTCTGTGGTGGCCGCATAGGCATCGGACCGAGGGCCCAGCTCCGGCAGCACCTCATAGGATTGCAGCCCGTAATGCGGAAACCGAAACGAGAACGTCTGCCGGGGCGGGTTCGTTCTGGAGACCGCCATCGCGCTCGAGGCGAGAGCCAGAAGCGTAACCAGCGTCGTCAGGACTGGCAGCCCCCTCCCCATGAACCGGCGCGTCGGAGGTCGGCAAGCCGGCGAGTCAGCGTCGCTCCTCTTCTTCTCGTCGCGATGGCTTGGGCGCGCGGGGCCGCGCGTCCCTACTTGACACGGGAGGTTCATATAGCCTGCCGGGGTCGGACACCGTTGGCGGCCGTCTTCCACGCATCGTGCGGTGTCGCGATCGGCCGTTTGGTTCGGCCCAGGCCCTGCGGGACTGTGGCCGTGACGAACCGATCACAGTTTCCAGGGCGCGCGGTAGTCGCGGGTGAGGAGCTTGCTGGCGCCTGCGTCGTCTACGATGACTTCCTTGGCGGCGTCCCAGCGGATCTTGTGGCCGACGACCATGGCGATCAGGCCGAGGTGACCCGGAATGGCCGAACGATGCGCCGTCTCAATCGGCGTGATGGTCGGCTTCCGCGATTTGACGCAGTCGAGGAAGTTGCGCTGGTGATTGCGCGAGCTGTAGAGCTTCACTTTTCGCATGCTGTCCGGCAGCCGCGTCATCTCCTTCAACTCCGGCTTCGAACAGTCGTAGCCGCCGCGGTCCACCCAGACCCAGCCGTCGGTGCCGATCCATTTGGTGCCGCTGCGGATGTCGCGATGGCCGCCGGCGATGATCAGCGTCACGTCGTTCGGGTACTGGCACGTGATCCGGTATTTGGTGCAGGTGTTCCAGAGAGCGTCGGGCGGCGGGAACTCGCCGGTCCCCTCCACCTCGAGCGGGCCGCCGCTGTCCATGTCCATCCCCCAGTGGGCGATGTCGAGGTGGTGGCCGATCCAGTCGAGCAGTTGGCCGCCGCCGACGTTGTAGTTCCAGCGCCAGTTCATGTGGACCCGGGCCTTGATGTAGGGCTCCATCTGCGAGGGGCCGATCCAGCGCTCGTAGTCGAGTTCCGCGGGCGGGTCGGTGACCGCCAGCTTCCACGCGTCGGTGCCGGGAGTGACCTTCGCGAGGTTCCTCGGTTTGTCGGGGAGAGACTCCAGTTTTTTGATGAGCGCGGGAGCGGTCCCGGCGAAGTCGTGGTGGCCGGCCGGCAGCCCCACCTCCACGCGGGTGAGCTTGCCGATCAGGCCATTACGGACGATCTCGGCTCCGAAATGGAAATTGCCGACCGACCGCTGCCAGGAACCGGTCTGCCAGATCCGCTGGTTCTTCTGCACCGCCTTCACCATGGCCTGCTGCTCGGCGATGGTGCGGGCCAGCGGTTTCTCCCCGTAGATGTCCTTCTTGCGGTTGGCCGCCTCGGTTGCGGTCAATGCATGCCACGTGTCCGGGACGGCCAGCATCACGGCGTCGATGTCGTCACGCGCCATCATCTCGCGGTAGTCGTGGTAGGTCTTGCAGTCCTGGTTCTTGTAGTGGCCGTTCACCCGGTCGACCGCCTGTTTCAGGTGGTTCTTATCCAGGTCGCACACGGCGACGACCTGGCAATCGGCTTCGCGGAGGAAGCTGTCGGTGTTGCCGGGGCCCTGCATGCCCCAGCCCACGGACGCCAGAGTGATGCGCTCCGAGGGTGCGGGGCGCCCTTCGGCGCCGAAGACACTGGCCGGGACGATCATCGGCGCGGCCACGGCCGTGCCGGTCGCAGCCAGGAAACTACGTCGGGAGAATCGGGGGCGAAAAGGGATGCGTTTCATAGGTGGGCGGAGCATGCATGAATGGCTGGCGGCAGACGAGAAGAAAGATGCGAAAGGACTCGATCACCCCAGGGATCCGGACTGCCCCGGGGATGCCGGGCTTCTGCCAGCTCAGGGTCGGCTCAGCGCGGCGTGGCGGCGAGTCGGAGGGTCGGCGCGACGGCGAGTCATCATGCCGGCGCTTCGGCAAGTCCGCACATCGGCACGTCGTGGGGGCCGCTGCATCAGACCTGAGTGAGCAGACTCCGCAATCGGCCAAGGGCCGCGTCCGCCTCGTGCCCCTTGGCTTCAATGAAGTCCAGCAACTGAGCCGGGGTGCGCGTGTCCTCCTCCGAGGCACGGTTGGGGTTCACGGCCTTGAGATCGTAGACGGCGTCTTCGATTGCCTCGGCTTTGGTCCGGGACTCGCGGGCAGTTCGCTCCACCGCCTTCCGTTCTTCCTCGAGCGCGGCAAGCTCGGATGGGTCGGTGGTCTTGTCCTTCCGTTTCTCGCGAAGCGCGTCCTCGATTTCCTTGGCCTGGGCGTCTGAGGTGGCCGCCCTTTCCCGGTGGGGGCGGGCTTCTTCGAGTGCCTTCTGGAGGCGAGCAGTGAAATCGAGGGTCCAGCTACGCGCGCTGTCGCCGCGCTCGGGCAGGTGTTTGAAGAAGTCGTCGAAGTGGCTCTGCGTCAGCGGCGTCTTCTTGCCAACCTTCACGTCCGCCAGGTCGTAATACCAAATGCGATCGGTGGGTTCGCCCTTGGTGAAGAAGACGAGGTTGGTTTTCACACCGGCACCGGCCGACGAGAAAACGCCGCCGGGCAGGCTGACGATGCAATCGACGCGGCATTCTTCGAGGAGCTTGCGTTTGGTCTGGACGAAGGCGGTCTCGTTGGTACGGAAGAGAACACCCTCGTCCAGGACGATGCCGCACTTCCCATCGGTCTTCAGGCTCTTGAGGACGTGCTGGAGGAAGAGCACCTGGGTCGCCCCGGTCTTGTACTCGAACGGGGTCTGTGCCTCTTTCCCCTCCTTACCGCCAAACGGCGGGTTCATCAGCACGTAATCGAAGAACTGCGGCGCGCCTTTGAACAGCTCGTCGTAGGTGGGAACACCGGAGAGCGTGTTGCCGTGCCAGAGGTGCGGTTCGTCCACGCCATGCAAGATCAGGTTGGCCAGGGCGATCGGGTAGATGGTGTCGTCCTTCTCGCGACCGTAGAATGTGCTGCGCTTGAGCGTTTCCAGCGCCGGACCAGTGAGCGTCCCGGCGCGTTCGGCCTTTGCCCTAAGGTGTTCGTACGCCTGAGCCAGGAAACCGCCGGTGCCGCAACCGGGATCGTATACCGTCCGACCCGGTTTCGGGTCCACCACGCGAATCATCACCCGGATGATCTCCCGGGGAGTGAAGAATTGACCGCCGTCGTTTCCCTTCTCGCCCATCTTGAGAAGCAGCCCCTCGTAGACCTGGGAGAGGGTGAAGACGTGCGTGGGGTCCACCGTCTCGCTGCTGATCTCGTGCACCTTGTCCAGCACGTCGAGGAAGTTCTTCTCCGAGTCGATGCGGCTCCGTTCGACGCCCGACATGACCTCGCTGATGACCTTTTGTCGGGGCGTGGCCCCGCGTTGGTCCTTGAGCACTTTCAGGTGGGGCAACAGCCTCTCGTGCACGAACGTCCAGACGCTCGCCTTGGTGTCCTGGCGCAGGGCGCAATCAGGTGCGGCCCAGTCGCGCCAACGGTAAGGCTTCTTGATGGCCGGGCTGAACGCGATGTCCAACGCCTCGGCCTCGTCGGCCTCGTGGGCTTCGCGCTCATCGAGAATGCGAAGGAACAGGATCCAGGTGAGCTCCGGGACGTATTTCATGGCGCCGGCACAATTGGACCGGCGCATGACGTCGCAGATGGACTTGACCGCCGCGTTGAGCGATTGCGGCGTCACATGGCGTTTCCCGCTCCCGCGGTTGGGTTTCGTGGGCATGAGAGCAAAGCACTTGTCGGTTCAGACAACACGGTGCATCGTCGTCACTCGCTGCGCCATTTTTCGCTTGTTACCAATAGGATGCCAGACCATATTGCCTGCGGCTCTGCTTCAGCCGAAGCCTGACGTTATGCGTCAGAGATTCATGTAGGTTGGGCGGGGCCGTTCCTCTTTTTTGGTTTGGCGAATTCTCCATGGTACTCCATTTGCGACGGCACAAAGCGCCAGTGCAGATAGGGAGCGGTCCAGCGCTCGGCGGCTCCACCGCGAGTGCCGGTTGAAATGCCGACGTTGAAGCCGGGCCTGATGCGGCGGATCTCCGCGAGAATGGCCTTGTAGAGTCGTTCCTTGGCCACGGTGCGCCTGCCCCGGCGGAACGCGCCTGGCGGAATCGCCTGGTGCTTGTTGTTCAGCCGGAAGGCCATGGCCCCAAGCACGATGTCAAGGCACTGCGCCAAAACGTGATCATGGGACCTGAACTCGGCGATGTCCTCGAACCGGAGGGTCAGGCCCGCGCGGCGGATGTGGGGGTTGTCTTTGAGAGCCAGGATGTAACCTTTGAACTGGCTCGCAGCCTCTTTGGTTTCGGGGAATTCATCGAAGAGGAGGCGTAGTCTGGCGGTGACCGCCGTCGGCGGCCGGTGCATGAGTCCAAAGGCGTGCTTGATGAACTGGTAGTAGAGCCGGAAGAAGGCGCCCTCCACCTGTTCCTGCGTCAACCGCGCCGGGTGGTGGGTGTTCTGCCGGAACATCACCCGCACCTTCAGGTGGCCCCGGCGCACTTCATCAAAGAACCCCTGGATGAGCTCCGTGTACTTCTCCAAGTAAGGGGCAGTAACCTTGGACCATTTCACCTCACCGAAGAGGTTGAGGCGGACCTTCTGCGCGTTCAGTTGAGCGGTGATCCGGTCATATTGAGACGAGCCCACCAACACGCCGCCATAGAAATTCGAGTAGAACGCTCCGGAGGTGTCCGACTCGTCGCAGAAAATGAGGTATTCCTTATCAGACACGCGTCAGATCCTCCCGGCAAAGGCCTCCCGCAACAACGCCGCCGGAACAAGGTCGAGCGCTTCCAGTTCCTCCGCGAGCTTCGCCTTGGTCTTTTCGATTGCGGCGAACCGTGCGGCAGCAGCTTGCTGGTGCTGGAAGTCGGGGACAGCGAAACTGGCCGGCGCGAGCCTTCGGAACATCAACCGCTCCCGGACAGCACCACGCGTCATGGACCGGATGAACTCGGCCCCGTAGCGCGATCGGAACCAGTGGTAGAACCAACTCGCGTTCAGACGGCCTTCGACGGCCGTCATCACTACATAGTCCGGACTGGTGATGCCGGGGGCATCCCCCTCCTCGAGCATGGCAATCGAACCGAGCAGGATACGCATCGGGTTGTAGAATACCGTGCCTGGGCGAACCGGCTTGTAGCGCCCCGGGTTCTTCCCAACAGGCTCCTTCGCCAACGCGAGACCGTTGCGGGTGGCACCGAGGACGCGATAGCTCCGCCAATCCTCCCCGATGCCTTCGGTCACTTCACGCAGGCAATCGCCGAACCGAGCAGGACCCGCACTTCCATCGGCCAATGACTCGCGCAAGACCGCATGGACGAGTATGTCGAGCGCTTCGTCCTGGGCCTTCACCGCGGCGCGGGCCTCGGCCACGGCCGCCATCTGCTCCCGCAACCGCGCCGCTGTGCGACGTTGCTCGGGAGGAGGGGGAAGGTCTATCTCTAGGTCGGCAACGTCGCTTTGCCGGATCGAAGGTAGTGCCTGGGTATTTGCGAGTTGGCGGAGATCGTAGCCAAGTATCCAGTGGTAGAGCCAATCGCCATCGACACGCCTTGGGACGACACCCATCACGTTGTTGTCGAACGCGGCCTCCACACCAAGAATACGCTTCTTGTTTGTGAGGAGGGCGCCGCCAACTTTCGGAAAGATGATTGTCCCTGGCGGGTAGGTCCTACCGCCAATCTGTGCAAGGATTTCACCGTCGACTGTATTTGCGGCACTGGCCACGATCATTTCGGCCCCTGGCGCATTCATGTCGCTGACCTTGACGAGAGGATACGGGAGGTCCTTCCTGCCTTGCAGGCACTCTGGAAAACCAGTGCCATTGACTACGTCGGCGATGTCCCCGAGGCGGACTCGCTGCTTCGGTCGAAGGGGAGTTGTCCTCTTCATGCAGCGAACAGGGTTTCCTTGGTTTTGCGGAGGAGTTCAGCCGGCGGGCCGGCTTGGCGGAGGGAGTCGAGGGCGTTGGGTTCGCCGAGGGTTCTCCAGAGTTGGGCGGTCTCGAGGGCGTTGGTGCCGGCCTTCTCGAACTGCTGGACGATCTTGCGGATGACTTTGACGGTGGGTTGCGGGAGCCGGATGAGCCAGTCGAGGTTGGGATCGCCGAACCGGGCGACCCGCTGGGCGCGGGTGAGCGGCTGGACGCCGTATGCGAAACCGGCGAGCACGTCGAACTCGTCGTAGTCCTCCATGTGGGCGGCAGCGCGCAGGAGCCCGGGAATGAGGTTCTGGTTGGCGAGCTCGGTCAGGAGTTCGCCGCGGCGGGTGGGATCGAGCCAGCGGTCGCGGAATTCGGCGAGCGTAGGGACGGCGGCGGTAAGTTCTGCGACGAGCCGCTGTTGGTATTCCTGCGGGGTCACGCGGGTCAGCCGGCCGTCCTTGGTCAGGAGGTTGAATCGACCGGTGTCGGTTATTTCCACGTGGACGCCTTTGACCTGGATGGGCGGCGGGGCTGGAGGCGATTGGGGTTGCGGGCCTTCCCGTGGAGGCGAGGGTGGTGGCGAGATCAAGTCGGTGCCGAAGAGGGCGGTAGCCCCGGTGTAGTCGAAGATCCGGAACATGAGCTTATCCGGCTCGAGGATGCGGGTGCCGCGTCCGACCATCTGGTGGAACAGGATGGGGGAATGCACGTAGCGGAAGAAGACGATGTTGCGGACGCACGGGACGTTGACGCCGGTGGTGAGCAGGTCCTTGGTGGTGGCGATGAAGTGGGATCGTTGCCGGCCGCGGAAGTCGGGGATGAGGTCCTGGCCGCTGGCCGAGGCCATGCATTTGAAGGCGTAGGTCTGAACGCGCTTGTGGTTGTGCGCGCGGCACCACTGTGCATAGAGGGTGCTCATCGCGTTCGTCACGAGATCGGCGTGATGATCGCTGGCGCAGAAGATGATCGTCTTCTGGAGAGGGTTGCCGTCACCGGTGTCGAGCAGGCGCTCGAAGAAATGAGCGCACATGGCCTTCACCCGGTCGGGCATGATCAGGCGGAGTTCGAGCGAGGGCGGGAGCGTTTGTTCCGGGACTTCCTGCATGGACACCGGCTGGCCGGTCAGGGCGTTGGTCAGCGTCTTGCCGGCCAGATCCTGGCGACGGACGCCGCTCATCCGCTCGGCATCTTCCTTGTCATCGTGGAAGAGATCGTAGGTCTCGATCTCCGCCGGGGCGAGGTAGCCATCAGCCACCCCCTGTTGGTAGGTGTATTCGTAAGCCGGTTCGCCGAAGTATCGGAGGTTGTCCGCCAACAAACGCCGATCCTCGTCGATCTGACGGCGGGTTTCGTCGTCCTTGACCTCCGGCATCCGGATCTGACGCGGAGTGGCCGTGAGACCGACTTGGATGGCGTGCGGGTTGCGCTCGAGGATGACAAACCACTTCCCCCATGCGGAACGGTGGCATTCGTCGATGACGATGACGTCGAAGTAGTCGGGGGGGTAGTGCTTGAGAAAGAAGGTCGCCTCCTCGCCGGTGTCGTCCTGGTCAAGGGTTTGATAGGTCGCGATGAGGACTCGGGCATTCTTCTGCGGGTGCCGGGTGTCCACCTCGGCGGCATCGTTGCCGAAGGCAGCCTGGAAATCGGCGAGGCCGTTGTCGCGCAGCTCGCTGCGGTCGCAGAGGAAGAGGCCGCGGCCCAGGAAGCCGGCGTCGAAGATGCGGCGCAGGAGGGCAGCCGCGATGCGGGTCTTGCCGGAACCCGTTCCCAAGGCCAACAGCACGCGACGTGGCCGGTCGGCACTGGTCTGGCGAATGACCTGCTCGAGGCCAGCGCGAGTGGCGGCGTCCTGGTAGTAGCGCAAGAACTCGCGGCCCTGCCGGTACGAGGTGTGCAGGAGCTTCATCTCCTTCGCCGCGGGTGGCAGGCCGCGCGCCTGACAGTAGCGTTGGACGAGCTCTTCGGGAGTGGGGAACTCGGAGAGGGGGCGGGGCTCGGAGGTCGTGCCCGTTTCTTCGTCATATTCGACGAACAGATGGCCGTTCGAAGAGGAGACGAAGGGAACATTGTGGAGTTTACCGATACGATAGCCCTTCCCTTGCTGGAGGCCGTGCTCCGGCGGCAGCCCTTCGCGCTTGGCTTCGATGATCGCCAGCGGAATGGGCTCCGTATCCGGTTCGAGCGGGCGCCGCAGAACGTAGTCGGTGCGACCCTTGGCGCGACGTTGCCCCTTGCCGTAGACGATGTCCACGGGTGCGGCGGTTTCCTCGACGCGGATGTCGGAGCGCAACCACCCGCGCGTTTCCAGCGCCGGGTCGATGAGGTCGTACCTCGTCTGCGCTTCGTTCCGGGACATCGAAGCGGATCGTTACCATACTGCGCTCTCCGGGAAAGGCGATTCTTCGTGGTTGCTAGGCCTTTGCGGTCCTTGGCGACCTTCTGTCGAGGTCTGTGCCTGCGGCCTCTATTGCGGCAGCGGAGGTGGCCATCGCGTCCGGCTTCTGCTATACGCCGGGCATGCACCGGATCCAGATCGGCGGCGATCTCGTGGACTTCAGCGAGCGGCAGGTCAAGATCCGGGCCCGGCACGCGATGGAGGACTGGGAGCCCGCGGAGTTCTGTCGGCTCGGAATTCTGATCGAGGGGCAGCTGTACTACGTGCTGGACGCAAGGCCGGACCAGAAGCCCTATGCGGTGCGCTACACGCTGCGACCGTGGGAGGACGAACAGCAGCCGACGCGGTTGGTGAATTATGACGCCGGTTTCGTTCAGGAACGGGACCGCGAGTCTTCTCACCGTACGGTGGTGGAGGAAAGTCGGACGATGGCGCGGATTCTGACGGCGCCGCTCTATCCGTTTCTAGGGTACCTCTGGCGGCGAACGAGACGGCGGGTCTGTGGTCTGCTCGAGTACAACGTGCGCACGGTGAGCGGAGCGGGGTTGTTCGGACAGATGGTGTTGCTATGCCTGGCGGCGATGGCCTGGAGCATGTCCGGAGGGATGGCGGCGCTGGTGGGAATGCTGGGAGCCGGGGCGCTATTCCGGTCGCTGGTCCCCGCCTTGCTCTTGGTGGCAGGCGCACTGGATCTGGCGGTGCGCTACAGTCAACTGATGGTGGGGAGACGTCACCCGGATGGCTTCTTCGAGTGGCTGTTCCGCGCCACTTGGCGTCGTGGCGCCGGGTCCTCGACCGAGGAAGAGGACGGACTCCCTTGAGTGGAAGCGGTCGACCATCGGGAGGGAGGCCCGGCTCGGGCGGCCGCAAAGGGCGCGTACCTCTGTGTGCAACTGGCGGACGTGCGAGGCAACACGACCCGACCTGTTGCTGAAGGGTAGCCCGAAAACTGGTAGGGCGCGACTCCGAGGAGGACTCGCGAGCAGGCCTCCGGGTGCGCCGGAAACACGTGTATCGCGGACTGCGCTTTCGGCGCCCTCGGAGAGGTCGCCCTACCTTTCATGCGAAGTGGTATCCCAGAGTGGATAGGGGGATTCATGGGAAGAACGCAGTACCGCGGAGTCGCAACCAGTGTCCGAGGCCGCGAGAAAGCACAGAACCAGCCCGTCCCAATAGCCCCCGGGCCGGGACTGGCGAACACGGCCGGATCTGCTTGGAGACCTCCCCCCTGCCGTCATCGGAGAGGCTCCCGCGGTTCCCCCGGCTCGTCACTCGTGGATTTCGACGGTGTCGCGATCCTGCAACGGCTCGGTGCGGTGCACCTGCTGGCCGTCGAACCGGCCGTGGCCCCAGAGCCGGGCGAACTTCATGGTCTCCGGCAGGTCCCGATGAATGAGACGGGCAAGATCCGCCACGGTCGCGCCGGCGGGCAGGGTGAATGGCCGGTGGAGGTCGGGCGGTTTCCCGGGCTGTTTCGAGTAGACGCGCACTCGGGCCAGGAGGGTCCAGAGCCGTCGGAACCAAACGTCGAGCCCCTCGCCGGTGCGCGCGCTGACGGGGAGTGATTCCAGTTGCCGGGGTACAATCTCCCGCAGCAGCTCAAGCGTAACGGGATCGGCAGCGTCCACCTTGTTGAACAGGATGAGACCGCAGCGCGTGCCGGGTTCGGATGGAGACAACAGGTTGAGGGGCGCGCTGCGGAGCGTCAGGCCGCGGGCTTCCAGGGTTTGCAGGAGCGCGTCGAGTTGGTCCGCGCCGGCATCCGAGGCTTCGACGACGACGCTGATGATATCGGCGGCGCGCAGGGTGCCGAGCAACCCGGAGGGGAAGTGCTCGGGCGCGATCGGCGGGGTATCGACGAGTTCGATTTGGATGTCGTCGAGGGTCCACATGCCGGGTTGGGGGAGGAGGGTGGTGAATGGGTACTCGGCGATGTGCGGGTGGGCGCTGGTGGTGGCGGCGAGGAGGCTGCTTTTGCCGGTGTTCGGCGGGCCGGCGAGGGCCACCTGGCCGGCACCGCTCTTGGGGAGATGGAAAGGGTCGGGGCCCTTGGCGTGGCCCGGCTTCTGTTGCTCCCTCCGGAGTTGGCTGAGGCGGTGTTTGATGTCCGCCTGCATCTTCTCCGTTCCCTTGTGCTTGGGGATGGTGGCGAGCATGTCCTGGAGGGCGTCCAGACGCCCGGCGTCGGTGGTGGCCTCCCGGTAGCGGCGTTCGGCCTTCTCGAATTCGGGGGTGACGTTGGCGGGCATGGTGCCTCGGGTCGGGCGGAGTCGTCCATTCGCGACCAGGTTCCACCGGCAGAACGTCCCGATTCCGGCGTCGGCAACCTGGCGGCCGGGGCCCGACCACGTGGGCCGGGCGGCCGGGTGTCGCCCCGCGGAGGCGCAGCCTGGGCGGCTCAGGCCGGGTAGAACTTCCGGAGCACAGCCCGGCCGAGCAGTTCGGCGGCTTCCTCGAAGGTGAGCCAGTCGGTGTTCAGTGTCAGGTGGTAGAGTGCCGGGTCGTCAATGTCCGCATGGAGGTAGCGGCGCAGGTAGCGCTTGCGCCCGGCGTCCTCGCGGCGAATGTAGGCCAGCGCGGCGCCGGGGCTTATCTGGAGATGCTCCCGGATGCGGGCTGCGCGTTGATCGAGGGAGCCCACCAAGCGGACGTGGAAGACGTGTTTCACGTGCGCGGTGATGACGTTGGCACCGCGGCCGACGAGGATGACGTTGCCCAACTCGGCGAGGCGCAGGACGGTTTCGGTCGTTTGGCGCACCAGGCTCCACGAGGAAGGATGCAGCCCCAGGATCTCCTCCACCGCGTCAGCGATGCCGGAGACCTTGTCCTCCGGCATGAACTGGGCGAGGCGCCCCGGAAGGTTGTGGTCTTCGAGCACCCGCTGGACCAGGTTCTTGTGAAACACGGTCCAGGGGACGGAAGCCTTGGGGGCCTGTTCCTCGAGCCACGTGGCCAGTTGGTTGGCAATGGGAATACCCCCAGCACCCGCCTGGCGCGAGATGGTCACCGCCGGCAGTTGCCCCACTTCTCCGCGCGACGCTGGCGGTGTCTTCGGCGCCTGGAGGTGACAGTCGATGTACGTCTGGCATTTCTCGAGGAAGATCGTGTCGCTCATGGCGGACCTTTTGCCTGCCGTGTCTCGCCGTTCCGTCCCGGCCTAGGCTTGCCGCGCCATCGGCGCTCCTGCGAAGCGCGGCGCGTGGTCGTCGGGGCCGGCGAACCGGTGGCTGTACGCCGCACTATAGTCAATCCCCCCGGCGGGATCAATGCGCCGTTCGAGCCCCGGATCCTCGCCTCGGTGGCGCTGAGGGTTCGGTCGTCCCCGGTCCGCGAGCGGTTTCCGTCCCTGCGGCGCACCAGTCCCGTGTGTGCGCCCAGGATGCGCCTGGGGGTCAGTGGCGGTTGGCCCGCCAGAGGAGGGCGGCACCGACTACCTGGAAGAGGAGATTGGGCAGCCAGAAGATCAGGTGCGGCGCCAAGTCGGGCCGGTCCCGCAAGGATTGCGCGAGCAGGATGAACGCGTAATAGACCACGGCCAGCACGAGGGCCAAGGCAATCCCCGCGCTGCTCTCACGGCAGTGAGCTCGCACCCCCAGCGGAATCCCCACCAGCGCGAAACCAATGCAGGCGAAGGAAAACGCCACCTGCCGATGCATATGCAGCCGGATCGGCGCCGTCAGGTCCGCCGTCCGCTTCCGGGCGCGGAGCTGCTCCTCCCGAATCTGCTCCGGACTGCTGCCCCGGGGGATCGGCGGTACATGCGCCGCCAGTTGCTCCGCCTTCCGCAACTCCTCCCGCAGTTCGACGAACGACATGTCGCTGAGGCGCCTCGTGCGCCTCCCTGCGCCGGACGGCTGATACTGGAGCCGGAAACCCTCCTGCTCGGCGATGTAGGCCGGCTGCATCGCCTCGAAGTCGTAGTAGCTCACCTCGCAGAGCCGCAGCATCGCCTCACGGTTCACCGTGTCCGATACGATTTCCGCCCATTCGGCATGCACCCGACGCTTCATCTTCTGCTCGGCGTTGAGTTCGTAGATCAGCAGGTTCTCGAGTCGATTGCCCTTCTTGCTCCCGATGTAGATGACGTAGCCCTGGAAATCGTCGATGAACCGACCCGTTTCCACAAAGGCGGTGGCGCGCTGAACGCCCGCCCGTAGGATCAGCTCGCGATAGGCCGTGCGGCACCATGGGGCCACTTGAAGGTTGACCAGCGCCGACACACAACTGGTGGCCACGCTGAGCAGCAAGACCGGCGAGGCCAGGGCGACAAGGCTGATCCCGCTGGCGCGGACGGCGGTGAGTTCCTGGTCGGCGCTCAACCGTCCGAAGACCAGCAACGTGGCGGTCAGCATCCCCATGGGAAGCGCAAACACCAGGACGAACGGGATCAACAGCCCGATGGCCTGAGCCGCCATCACCGGGGACGCCTGACCGTTCACCAGCAGGGACAACAACTCCTTGAGCAGGTTCCCCAGGAGCAGCACAAACGCGAACACCACCACCGTCAGCAGGAGGCTGGCGAAGACTTGGCGCGTGACGTAGAGGTGGAGCGTCTTCACACGACGATGGCGCTCCGATCAGATCATGGCTCGCCGCCGGTCGCAAGAGCGGGCGTCGACCCCGGATCCTCGCGCCAGCGGCGCCGGGGTCCGGCCGTCCCCGGTCAACGCGCGGCGTTCGCTCCTGCGGCCGGGCGCTCTGTCGGCTCCGGGAAGACCCCGCCGCGGCGGTCGGCGCGCCGCCGCCGCATCGCGGTGGCGTGCCGCCGGCTACCGCGCTCCGGGCACGCGCCGGCGGATGAGGGCCCCGACGTCGGTGCATCCGCTCATGTCCACGGTCCGGCGGTCGATGACCACGACCGGTCCGAAGGTCAGCGGGGTGGCCGACCCGCGCTTCACCTTCTGAGGGATGTTCGAACCGGTGACGACCCGGGTTTCGTATTCACCGGCGTTGGCTTCGGCCTGCTTCGGCGCTACTTTCTTCGTTGCCTTCGCCCGTGTTGCGCGGCCGGACTTGCCGGCGCGGTTGCCGGCCTCGCCGGGTGTGGCCAGCGCCGTCATCAGGGCCAAGGCGGCAAGGAGGAGGACAGCGCGGCGCGTGACAGACCTGGTTTTCATAGGCACCTTTCTAAGGCTCCCGCAACTCTACCGAAGGCCGCCCGCCAACTCAAGCCCAGGGTCAGGCATTAAGCGTTAAGTTACCGACTCGGCGACCGTTCGGGACGGAGTGCCTGCAGGAGACGAGGCCCGAATCTCCGCGCCGGGCCCCGGCGCGTTCTCACCGTGGCGAGTCGGGGTGCTTGCGGTCCAACTGCGGCGGCCGGCGGTCGACGGTGTCCCGCGGCAGATCGGCGGCAAACTGATCCGTATCCTCCAATTCCCGCCGCAGGCGTGTCAGCTCGGCTTTCAGTGTTTCCGTGAGTTTGTCGACGTTGGGCTGCCCATAGAGGTTTTTCATTTCGAGCGGATCGTTCCTCAGATCGTAGAGTTCCCACTGATCTTTCCTCCAGAAGTGGATCAGCTTGTGGGTTTCGGTGCGCACGCCGTAGTGGGCCCGGGTGTTGTGATGCCCGGGATCGTGGTAGTAGCGATAGTAGATCGAGGCTCGCCAATCGCCCGGTTTGCCTCCCCCGAACAGCGGCACCAGGCTGCATCCCTGCATGTCGGCCTGCCCGAAGCACGAGGCGCTCGTGGACAATAT
>CAYSPU010000033.1:26763-31085 GCA_964432995.1 uncultured Verrucomicrobiota bacterium | reverse complement strand
ACAACCTCTGGACCGGCTTCCAGCGCAACCAGGGCGTCGGCACCTGGGAACTCAACCTGGCCGCCTTCCTCCAGGCCTTCCTCACCAACTACTACGAGGGCGAATATCTCTACCGGCCGCTGGATGTCGTCAACGCCGGGATGGCCTTTCAGGACGCCGGCGACTTGCTCGCTTACCGCTACGCGTATGCGAACAACTCCCTGCTCTCCGTTGTCGACCTATACTCGCCTTCATCCGTCCTGGGCGTGAACGTGAACGGAATCGACGACTACGCCGACGACATTCCTCCCACGAGGACCGTCTGGCCGGCTCCCGAGGTGTGGGCCCCGGATGTCCCGGCGCGCTCTTGGCCGGGCAGCTACCAGCCCCAGGCCTTCCAGAGGATCGACGACCTCTACGACATCAAGAAGACCACCACCCGCCCGATCGCCGACTACCCGAATCCCTTCACCTTCAAACTCCTGACCGCCAGCAGTACAACCGGACACACCGAGGATCAATACGTCCTGGGCCGACTGCTGGCCCAGTTGGGGACCGACTCCCCCCGCCCCCGCCAGGACCTGATCCACCTGAATTATCTCGCCGTGAATTGGGGTTCTCCTTCCTCCATAGCCTCGGAGTCCGAACCCAACTTCGTAGCCAGACTCATCCCGTGGACATTCGATTCGTTCAAGAAGGACGAGTTTGTCTATGTTGTCGCCGACCGGTTGTTGCGCACGCAGTTGGGACTCAGCCTGCGAAGTGGTATCCCCGTCTATCCCACGAACTACTACACTGCTGCGGCTCATCGCCTCGTCCAGGTCGCCGTCAACCTCCTCGATACGATGGACAGCGCGGTAACCAACCGGTTCGGTTCCTCCACCAACCCACCGTATTTGCCGTCGGTCTATCGCCCCATCTACGCCAGCACCAACGTCAATGGCGTCAAGAACCTCTACATCATCGGGTTCGAAGACGCCCGCTTCACGAACGCGCTCGCGCGTCCCTGGCGCGACCCCGCCAACCCCGCGGAGATGGAGTTGACCGTGACGGGAGTCGGGGGCGACAACATCTACGGCATCCCCTGGGTGGTCGGAGCGCGCAAGGGTTGGCCGAACTTCAACGAGTTCAGCCTCCAGAGCGAGATGCTCGTGACCCGCCGTCTCCAGGGGGTCAAGGACAATGCCGGGGCGGTTCAATACCAGCAGTCGTACGAGATCGGCATCTCGAACTCCCTCGGTTTCGAAACGTGGAATTCCTACACGCAGGCCTTTCCGGAGCCGCTGAGGGTCTCCTACACAAACGTCTGCCGCATTGCCCTCCGCGACAACAACCTCGATCCCACCGGGACCGGTGCTGCGGGGGTGGTGGTCAGCGGTGTCTACACCAACCGGAACGCCACCAACGAGACCATCGCCGCCTTCCCGGGCCGCCAGTTCCGGGTGGTAACCAACAACATCAACTTCATCCGGAACTCCGAATACTGGCCCGGCGCCGGCGCGAATGCCCTCCGCCCCCTCAACGATGCCGTCACCTTCGACGGCACCCGCGGGTTCCCCGTCCCGGACTGGAAACTGCATATCACCAACCGCTTCCTCTTCGCCCTCGCCACCACCACCGGCCGGTTGGTCGATATCGTCACCCTGAGCGATCAGATCGCCGGTTTCGATGTCACCCAGTTCCTGATCGGCGGCAGCAACCTCAACGCCACCGCCAGTCCCCAGGTCGTCCGCCTCAGCCACGGCGATTTCTGGCGCACCAACCGCGTCGGCGGCCTCCCCTCCGCCATGACGTACGGTCTCACCAACCAGATCTTCGTTTCCACCAACAACAACACTCGAGTCTCCGACTGGGCCGATTGGACCATCGACCGCATGGGCGGCTCCCAGGACGAGGTCGAAAAACAGATTGATGCCTTCCGCATCTTCCTGGGCCTGCCCCCGCTCTTCGATCCCGGCCGATCGAACATGCCTCCCAACCGGGTGGTCCAGGTGCCGTTCTCACCGACACGACGGCTGGTCCAACAATTGAGCTGGATGGCCAACGATCCGCTCGTCCATTACCACGTCGAGGACCTCGCCGATCCCGTCTACTCCGGAACCAACCAAGTGGTGGCTCTCCCCCCATCGTTCCAGGGCGAGGTCGAAATCAACGGACTGCCCAACCTCGGCCAGATCAACTTGCGCTACCGCCCCTGGGGCGGGCGCCCGGGGACTTCGGCCGACGACCAGGCCTACGAGACGGCCGTCAAGGATCCCTTGATTCGCAGCTCCGATGACTGGGATCTGCTCCCGGCAACCACCAACACCTTCCTCTACCCGAACGTCGGCTGGATCGGCCGCGTCCACCGCGGCACCCCCTGGCAGACCATTTACCTCAAGTCCAAAGCCATTCCCGTCCTCGAGTGGCAGAAACTGGCCGGCCGACGCGAGTCCCACCCCACCAACGACTGGCGCATCGTGGAAGAGTTCACGACCGCCTTGAGCGAAAACGCCCTCCGCGGCCGCCTCGCCGTCAACCAGACCAACCTCGCCGCCTGGGCCGCCGTCCTCGGTGGCGTTAGCGTCTTCTCGAATACGAGTCGCGGTCTCGATTTCTCCCTCGCCACGACGTTCGACAATCACTTCATTGACCCCGTCAGCCCGCAACTCCGCTTCATCGTCAACAACCTCAGCACCAATCGCCTGACCCGTCGCGGCCAAACCTATAACTCCCTCGGCGACGTCCTTTCGGCCCCGGCACTCACCGACCAATCACCCTACCTCAACCTCGATGGCATCCAAGGTGGACACGTCCGCGTGACCGACGCCATCTACGAGCGCATACCCCAGCAGATACTCGGGTTGCTCAAGGAGGACGAACCCTACATCGTCGTCTATTCCTACGGGCAGTCCCTGCGCCCGGCGGAACGTTCGCTGGTGCTCTCGCCCACCCCCGCCGACCTCTACCTCCTCTGCACGAACTACCAGATCGCCGGCGAAGCCGTCGCCAAGGCAACCTTCCGCATCGAAGAACACCGAGTGAGCACCAACATCTTCTACGACGCGGTCATGGAAAGCTATAAAGTGCTGCCGCTGGAATGAGTATGCGTTTCTCGAGTCGGACCTGGTCCTGGATTAGCCTGCTGCTGCTCGCCGGCGCTGCGCTCTGCTTCTACCTCGAATCGCGGCACCACCAAACGAACGTCCGCCCGAGACCGTCCCCCGAAGCGCCCGCCCCCTCGCCCGCCGACACCGCGGCCGCGCCCCAGGCCCGGATCTCGACCTTCCCACTGTTGAGTCCCCAATCGCCTCCCGTCGCCAGTGGTCTCGCCTCGGTTTCGCCCTCCGGGGCAGCCGCGGGCTCCGCGGCGGTCGCCGCCGTTGCGCCGCCCACCCCGCCAGGGGGCGTGCCCTATCGCCTCGCCAACCGCACCCTGTCCCTGGATTCCTGGATGCGGTCCGATACCGCCCTCTTGCTCGAGAACGCGTTCATCGACACCGCCGCCGGAGCCCCCGTCGACGTGCCGGAACACCTCCGTTCCGCGGAGGACCCCGGCAGCTACGTCGTGCAATACGACCGCCCCCTCGACGACCAGTTCTACCGCATCGTCCAACAAGCCGGGGCCGAGTTCATTTCCTATGTCCCCAACAACGGCGCCCTGATCCGCGCCTCCGGCAGCGCCGTCTCCCAAATGACCGCCAGCTCCCGCATTCGCGCCGCCTTCCCCTTCGAACCCTACTACAAACTCTCGCGAACCATTCTCCCACAGGCGGTCGAAGGCCGGGACCTCGCGCCGGAAACACGGCTCAACGTCGTCCTGTTCCCCGGACAACGCGACGCCGCCCTGGCCGCTCTGGAGCAACTGCAGGTGCAAGTGCTGGGTGAAGGCCGCACGCCCTTCGGCCCGCTGCTTACGGTCGCGCCGCCGTCCGGTGCCTTGACGGCCCTGGCGCAACTCACCGCCGTCCAGCGGATCGAAGTCGCCTCCAGGCGAACCCCGGTCAACGACCTGAGCCGCTTGCGGGTCGCGGTTGCCACCAATGCGACCATCCTCGACACGAACACGCCCGGCTCCGGCGCTCTGCCAGGAACCAACTACCTCGAGCTGACCGGCGAAGGCGTGCTCGTCAATATCAACGATACCGGTGTCGATAGCGCCCACCCCGCCCTCACCGGTCGCGTCTCGACCACCGATACCAATAGCTTCACCCTCCTCGACTTCCAAGGCCACGGCACCCACGTCGCCGGCACCATCGCCGGCGATGGCGCCGCCTCCGAAACCGCCACCAACGTCTTCGGCTCCCCCACCAACGCCAACTTCATGGGCCTCGCCCCCAAAGCCGACCTCTACGTCTTGCCCA
>CAYSPU010000033.1:0-26753 GCA_964432995.1 uncultured Verrucomicrobiota bacterium | reverse complement strand
GGCCCCCTCATCTCTGACGCTTACCTCCAAGAGAAGGCCGCCGAGGAATACTACCTCCACCGCAAGGGCACCAATGCCTTGATCTCCAATAACAGTTGGGCCTACCCCGGCGTGACCGAATACGACAGCTCCGCCGCCAGTTACGACGCCGCCGCCCGCGACGCCCTCCCGGAAGTCACCGGCGCCCAGCCCGTCCTCTACGTCTTCGGCGCCGGCAACAGCGGCGGCGGCACCGAAGACGGCGCCGGCGGCGAACCCGATACCATCCTCTCGCCCGCCACCGCCAAAAACGTCATCACCGTCGGCGCCATCGAACAACTGCGCATGATCGATCTGGCCTACTACGTGACCAACGCCGTCGCCCCCGGCGACACCAACCCGCCCACGGTCACCACGAACTACCCGTATGCGCTCCGCACGGACAGCGACGACGAGGTCGCCTGGTTCTCCAGCCGCGGCAACACCGGCATGGGCACCGAAGGCGAGTTCGGCCGCTTCAAACCCGATGTCGTCGCCCCCGGCGAGTTCCTCGTCTCCGCACGCTCCCAGCACTGGGACTGGGAAAGTCTCTATCCTCCCGACTCGGATCTCTACGGCGTCTGGTCCAACCTCGTGGCCGGTTGCGGACCCCATTACCGCTACGAGTCCGGCACCAGCATGTCCGCTCCCGTTGTCTCCGGAACGCTCGCCTTGCTCCAGGAGTTCTTCGAGCAACGCCTCAAACAACCGTTCTCACCCGCCCTCCTCAAGGCCCTCCTCGTCAATGGCTCCCGCAGCATCCACCCGCGCTACAGCTTCCAGGTGCGGAGCATCCTCAATTATCAGGGATGGGGCCTCATCACCTTGACCAACAGCCTCCCCGAGATCATCGCCACCAATACCGACACCGCCACCTGGCCCCTCCGCTTCTACGCTCACCCGCAAACCAACTTCCTCGCCACCGGCCAACGCCATACCTGGAACCTCACCCTCACCAACGAAGCCAGGTTCGTCCCGCTCCGCGCCACCCTCGTCTGGACCGATCCCCCGGGGAACCCCAGCGTCGCCAAGAAACTTGTCAACGACCTCGACCTCATCGTCACCAACCTCGACACGGGCGACGTCTTCTTCGGAAACAATATCCCCAGGGCCAGCGACTTCACCGAAGCCGACACCACCAACAGCCCCGCCACACCCGATGTCGTCAATAACGTCGAAAACGTCTTCCTCGCCCCGCCCCTCGGCACCAACTACGCCATCTCCGTCGTCGGCCGCCGCGTCAACGTCAATGCCATCACCGACAACCTCACGGGCGTGGTTCAGGACTATGCCCTCGTCATCTCCGCCGGCGGAGGGCAGGTCACCAACCCCATCGTCCGCCTGACCAACGCACCCCCCGCCGCCGCACCGGTCCCCGCCGCCATCCTGACCAACTGCGTCGCCCAAACCCAACAGCGCGCCGGCGCCAACTTCCAACTCGCCCCCGGCACCAACGGCGTCGTCGATCAATGGCGATTCTACATCTTCACCAATACCTTCTTCCCGGAACAAAACGTCGCCGGCATCACCAACGGCAGCAACGTCGCCTTCCTCACGTTCCTGCCCCCGAACCTCTCCCTCCCGCGGAACTTCGATGCCGACATCGACCTCTACGTCTCCACCAACGCCACCCTCACCAACCTCGATGCCGTGGCCTTGACCGAGGCCTTCCAGTCGCTCAAACGCGGCGGCAGCGAACTCATCGTCCTCACCAACGCCCTCACCAACCAGGTCTTCTACGTCGGCGTCAAGGCCGAAGACCAACAAGCCGCCCAATTCGGACTCCTCGTCCTCTCCACCGACGAGCCGTTCTATGAAACCGACGAGTTCGGCAACCTCGTCCTCCACGGCATGCCCGCCCCGGCCCAGATCCCCGACGGCTCCTACGACCGGCCCCGGGGCAAGGAGTTCACCTGCATCCCGCCGGTAACCGGCGTGCCCACCGGCATCCTCCGCACCATCGCCGAAGTCGAACTCTACCACCAAAACATCGGCGACCTCCTCGGCGTCCTCTCCCAAAGCGGCACGTCCATGGGCCTCCTCAATGGCAACCGCTTCAACGTCGGCACCAATACCTACTGGCAGGTGCGCTATGACGACAGCGGCAGCGGCCTGTACTTCGACAGCCGCCCTTCCGATGGCCCCGGCTCCCTCAACTACTTCCTCGGCAACTCCACCGCCGAGCCCTTCTGGTTCGCCCTCAGCGATGACGCCCTCGGCAATACGGGCCGCGTCGACCGCTTCCAGGTCCGCATCAAGCCCAACGACCTCGACGAAGACGGCGTCTACGGCACCGTCCTCCCCAACCAATGGGTCTACTACTATGTCGATGTGCCCATCGGCGCCTCCCTCCTCACCGTCCTCCTCAGCAGCCTCGACCCGGAACTCCCCCTCGACCTCTACCTCCGCCGCGACGAACTGCCCACCTTCACGGAATACGACAAGTACGCGCGCATCGCCCCGCCCGGCGGACAGTTGTCCATAGGGCTCCGGGACGTGCCCCCCCTCAACCCCGGCCGCTATTTCATCGGCATCTACAACCCGAACGCCGTCGCCGTCTCCTTCTACCTCCGCTACCCCATCGCGCGCGACCTCAACATGGTCAACCGCGCCCGGATCCTCCCCGACACGCCCCCCGAATACATCCAGGACAATGCCGTCACCTACTCGACCATCTCCGTGACCGAATCGCGCCCCATCGTCGACCTCCAGGTCGGCCTCCGCGTCGACCACCCGCGCGCCTCGGACCTGGTGTTTCACCTGATCAGCCCCGGCGGCTCCCGGCTCTTGCTCGCGGAGAACCGCGGCGGCTCGAGCACCGGCGGCTTCGGCGTCACCCTCGCCACCACCAACGTCGCCTCCCGTACCGCCACCGGCGGACCCGAGGAAGACCGTACCACCCTCGATGTCGGCGCCAATTACGGCACCCTCTCCCTCGACTACGAGTTCTACGTTGTCCCCGATAGGTTGCGTGTCTACTACGACGACGTCGTGATCCACGATAGCGGTCTGACAAGCGGCCACCACTCCGCCACCGTCCGCTTCGGCCCCGGCACCTCCACCAACCTCGTCATCGTCGTCAACGAGGGCGGCTCCGAAGTCTCCAACACCCGCTGGACCTACACCGCTTCCGTCGTCAATCGCCGCGAACTCTACGCCGTCTTCACCGAGCAAACCAACCTCGCCTCTCTCCCCGTCAAGTTCGCCGACGCGCCCTTCACCAACAGCCCCAACATGAAGGTGTCCACCAACGAATTGGTGTTCGCCGACGACTTCGAGGATTACGCCCCCGGGACCTACCCCCGCAACAGCACCCTCGGCTCCTGGACCGTCAGCCTCCCCCAGATCATCGTCCACGGCGCGTCGAACTCCCTCGGAGTCCTCGCCAGCAGTGGCACCAACTTCCTCGAACTGTCACCCTCCAGCACCCCCGCCGGCATCCGCCTCACTCTCGATACCCAACTCGGCGGCAGCTACTCCACCCGCCTCGCCCTCCGCCGCAACCCGAACGGCCCCGATGCCAGCCCGCAAACCGTCGGCATCTATCTCGACGGCGTCCTCCAGCAGTTGATCACCCCGCCCGCCGGTGACTGGACCTTGCAATACGTCGACTGGCAGGCGCAACAGCGGACCACCACCTTCGAAATCCGCTCCGAAAGCGGCGTCGGCCCCCTCCTCGACGGCGTTGAAATCTACTTCCTCGACCCCGGGGACCGCGCCTACTTCCTCCCCGAGGAAGATCTGATGGAACCGCTCCGCGGACAATCCTCCTTCGGCAATTGGACGCTCGAAATGTGGGACAACCGGGCCGGCCCCGCCGTGTTCAACACCAATGCCCTTCGCCTCGTGAGCTGGGAACTCAACTTCATCTTCGCCAATACGAACCCGCCCGCCACGCTCCTCACCTCCTGCCTCCTCGGCACCAATACCGTCTCCGTCTACGAAGACGAATGCACCCCGGCCATCCAAACCGTCAGCGGAGACGAAACCCGCTACTTCATCGTCGAGGTTCCTCGCGTCGCCACCATCGCTACCAACATCGCCTACAGCCTCACCAACGTGTTCAACAGCTCGGGCGACATCGTGCTCCTCTATAGCCCCGACGGTCTGCCCGACGGCACCTACGCTACCGATGTGGTCATCGATTCCCCCAACCCCTTCGGGGAGATGCTGGTCCTCGACACCAACGCCCCGCCACTCCTCCACCCGGGCCAACGCTACTACCTCGGCGTTCGCAACGCCGACCCCGCCGAGGTCAACGCCTTCGTCATCGTCGTCAGCTTCGACGCCGTCGACCCCTGGATCGTCGCCACCGACGTCCTCACCAATGGCGTCACGGTCACCAACACCATCCCGGTTACCAACGCCCTCTCCTTCTACCAGTTCGACGTCTCCACCAACGCCACCCACGTCCTCTTCCAGGCCACACCCCAATCCGGCGACGTCAACCTCGTCGTCCGCCGCGCACGGCCCATCCCCGACCCGCTCCCGCGCCCGCAGCCCGGACTCCACGACTACCTCAGCGACAACAGCGGAACGCTGCCCGAGGAAATCGTCGTCACCGGCGCCTCCATGCCCGTCGCCCTCGAACCCGGCGTCTGGTACCTCGGCGTCTACAACGTCGCTGCCACCCCCACCACCTACACCATCTCCGCCACCGAATACACCAACCTCGTCACGCTCACGAACGGTCTCCCGTTCTCCATGACCCTCAACCCCACCAACGGACTCCAACACTTCCAATACACCGCCTCCGACCTGGTGACCGAACTCCACGTCCGCCTCGAGCCTTCCGCCGGAAATCCCGATCTCTACGTCCGCCAGGCCACCGAAGGACCTTACCCCTTGACCAAGCCGCAGATCGGCTTCTTCGATTACCTCAGCAATAACACCAACCGCGACGAAATCGCCATCTACCCCACCTCGCCCGCTCCCGTCGCCGCCGGCGTCTGGTTCATCGGCGTGCAGAACACCAACACCGCGCCCGCCACCTTCACCCTGACCGCCCAAGAAACCACCGGATCCACCGCCCCCATCGAATTGACCGATGGCGTGCCGCTGACCCTCGCCCTGCCCATGACGGCGCCCGGCTCCTCCTTCCACTTCAGCATCGCCAGCCCGACCCCCGCCGTCCTCTTCGAGTTGTTCGACCTCAGCGCCCCCGCCAGCCTGTTCGCCGATCTCAACCAGATGCCGGACTCGCTCATCTACCTCCGCCAGGCGTCCGGAACCCCCGCCGATCCCGCCCAAATCGTCATCCGCACCAACACCTACCTGCCGAGCCTCGCCGGCGATTGGTTCCTCTTTGTGCCGCCTTCAACCAACTCCGATCTCGTCTTCACCATCTGTGCCACCACCAGCTCGGGCGGCGTCCTCCCCAGCGGCCAGCCCCTCGCCGTCACCGTCACCCCGCCCACCGCGCCCGGAACCGGCCTCACCTTCCGCTGGAACACCGTCGCCGGCGAAACCTACGTCCTCGAAACCTCTCCCGACCTCGCCACCTGGACCGAAGTCTGGAGAGAGGTCGCCACCGGCACCTGGCTCAGCTACACAGATGCCGCCGGCGCCGCCAACCCCCTCCTCTTCTACCGCATCCGCCAGATCCAGCCCTGAACGATTCCTTGCAGGGCGGAAAACTCCGGCGGAGCATCGCCCCATGCCGCCGCTGCCCGAACTCGTGGAACAAGGAATCCGTCGCCACCGCCTCTTGCTCGACTCGCAACCGCTCGTCGTCGGCGTCTCCGGTGGCCTCGATTCCCTCGTCCTCCTTCACATCCTCGTCGCCCTCGCCCCCCGCCATCACTGGCGGCTGACCGTCGCCCACTTCAACCACCGCTTGCGCGGCCAGGCCAGTGACGCCGACTCCGCCTGGGTCCAACGCCTCGCCCGGCGCCTGCAGCTCCCCTGCATCGTCGACTCCGCCGACGTCGCCACCATCGCCCGCCGCGAGCGCCTGTCGGTGGAAATGGCCGCCCGCCAACTCCGCCACGCCTTCCTCGCCGGCGCCGCCCGCCAGGCCGGTTCTCAGCGCCTCGCCCTCGCCCATCAGGCCGACGACCAGGTCGAGCTCTTCTTCCTCCGCTGGCTGCGCGGCGCCAGCCCCGAAGGCCTCGCCGGCATGCGGCCCCTCAGCCCTTCCCCCGCGGACCCCGAAATCCAAATCGCCCGACCGCTCCTCACTACTCCCCGGCAAACCATCGCCGCCTACGCCCGAACCCACCGACTCCGGCCGCGCCCCGATATCACGAACGACTCCCCGGATTACCTCCGCAACCGCATCCGCCACGAACTGCTCCCCCTCCTCGAACGCCGCTACCAGCCCGCCGTCCGCGCCGTCACCGCCCGTACCATGGAATTGCTCGCTGCCGAAGACGAATTCGTCGCTCAGGCCGCCAATTCCTGGTCGCAGGGCGGCCCCCGACGCGCGCTCTTCGATTCCCTGCCGCTGGCCCTCCAACGCCGCGTTCTCGTGCGCCAACTCCGTCAACTCGGATTCGATGCCGACTTCTGCCTCGTAGAGTCGCTCCGCACCCGCGCCCGCGTCGCCGTCTCGTTGGCTCCGGGCGTCACTGCTTCCAGGGAGACAACCGGTGTCGTTCGCGTCCGCCCACAGCCGAGGTCCCAGTTCATCTCCGATGAATGCATCGTGCGGTTTGCGGCAACCTCCGGCTCCCTGACGTTCGGCGGTCTCCAGTTCCGATGGCGGCGGAGTCCATCGCCCGGCTCACACCACCTCCGCCTCCGCCCACAACCCCAGCGCGAACAGTTCGATGCCACCCGCGTGGGCGACTGCATCCGGCTCCGACACTGGCGGCCCGGCGACCGCTTCCAGCCTCTGGGTTTCGCCGCCCCCTCCAAACTCCAGGACCTCTTCACCAACGCCAAGGTGCCCCGTGAAGAACGCCGGCGCCGCGTGCTCGCCACCACTGCTGCGAACGAAATCCTCTGGGTGGAAGGCTTGCCCCCCGGCGAACGCTTCAAGATCCGTCCCGACACCCGACGTCGCCTCGTGTGGCAATGGTGCCCGAGCTGATCGGTCCTTCCCGTTGACAGTTCGCAATCCTGCCCTAACTTCCGCCTGATACGCTCTGTCTATGGCACGCATCTACGACGACATCACCCAGACCATCGGCAACACGCCGCTGGTGCGTTTGAACCGCACCGCCGCGAAACACGGAGCCCTCGCGGAAGTCCTGCTCAAGCTCGAGTTCTTCAACCCGCTCTCGAGCGTCAAGGACCGGATCGGTGCCGCCATGATTGAAGCGGCGCGCCGCGAAGGCCGGATCGGTCCGGACACCGTGCTCATCGAGCCGACCAGCGGCAACACGGGGATCGCACTGGCCTTTGTGGCCGCGGCCCAAGGCTTGAAACTGATCCTGACCATGCCGGAAACCATGTCGGTCGAACGCCGGAAGCTGCTCAAGATCCTCGGAGCGCGCCTCGTGCTGACCGAAGGCGCCAAGGGAATGAAAGGCGCCATCGCCAAAGCCGAGGAGTTGCAGTCGCGGATCCCGGGCAGCCTGATCCTCCAGCAGTTCGCCAACCCCGCCAACCCGGAGGTCCATCGGCGGACGACCGCGGAGGAGATCTGGCGCGATACCGACGGGCGCGTGGACATCCTGGTGGCCGGTGTGGGAACGGGCGGCACGATCACGGGCGTCGCCGAGGTGCTGAAGGCGCGAAAACCGGCCGTGCGGGTCGTGGCGGTCGAACCAAGGCGGTCGCCCGTGCTGTCCGGTGGCCCCCCCGGACCCCACAAACTGCAGGGGATCGGAGCGGGCTTCGTGCCGCCGGTGTTGAAACGCGACCTCATCGACGAGATCGTGCAAGTGAACGAGGAAGATTCGGGGCCCATTTCGAAGGAGGTGGGCTGGCTGGACGGGATCCCCGTCGGGATCTCGAGTGGCGCGGCGATCTGGGCGGCCCTCCACGTCGGGCGCCGACCGGAGAATGCCGGCCGCCAGATCGTTGTCATCGTCCCTTCCTGCGCGGAGAGATACCTGTCGTCGTGGCTGTTCGCCGATGTGGGAGTCGAAAGCGACAGCGTGGAGGACCTGTGCGGGAGTGGTGGCGGCGAACCGTAACTCGAGGTTAGTGCAACCTTTTGTCGTATATACGACAAAAGGTTGCACTGGCCGCAACGGACCTGGCATCGCCGCTGGGAAGCAGCCGCCCTTGCCGAATCCCCGGGCGCAGTCTCGACCTGCCTCGCCTCGCCATCCGCACAGTCAACCCGGGCCGCGACCTTGCGGCGGGAATCGGGCAACGCCTGGGCGATGGTCGCGTGCACCGCGCCCGTGCGCTGCACAGTTGCCAGGCGCCACCTCATCGGCTAGCTTCGCGCCCGGTGTTCAGGTTCGTAACCGGTCCCACCTTCCCGAGCATGCGAAAACGACAGATCATGAGCCAGATTCTTGCCGGCGGCGCCGGCGCAGCCACCCTTCTTTCCGGCGCGGCTACTCCTTCCACGGCGGCCGCGCCCTCGCCATTGGTCGAACCGTGGAAAGGGCCCCATGGCGGGCTGCCGCCGTTCGACCAAGTCCGAGTGTCCGACTTCCAACCGGCGTTCGAGTCCACGATGGCCAGTTACCGGGCGGAGATCCGGTCCCTCGCCGGGAATCCCGAACCGCCGACGTTCGACAACACGGTGGCGGCGCTCGACCGGGCCGGCATCCCCCATCGGCGCCTGCGCGCCCTCTACGGGGTCTGGGCCGCAACACTGAGTTCGCCCGAGTTCCAGGCGGTTGAGCGGGAGATGGAACCGCGCCTGGCCGCGTTCCGCGACGAGATCATGCAGAACGGTCCGCTCTTTCGGAGAATCGAGGCCGTGTATCAGTCCCCGGAGAAGGCCCAACTCGATCCCGAGTCGCAACGGTTGGTCTGGCATGTCCACACGGAGTTCGTGCGGGCCGGCGCGAAGTTGGACGAGCAAGCCAAAACGCGCGTCGCCGCCATCAACCGCCGGCTCGCCCAGCTCTACACCGCGTTCAACCAGAACCTCCTGGCCGATGAAGAGGGCGAAGCGACGGTTCTGACGGACGAGAAGGACCTGGCCGGCCTGCCGGATTCGGTGCGCTCCGCGGCCGCGGCCGAGGCCACCGCACGCGGCCAGACCGGACAGTGGCTCATCGCCAACACCCGTTCCAGCGCCGAACCGTTTCTCACCTTCTCCACGCGCCGCGATCTGCGGGAAAAGGTCTGGCGGGCGTTCGTCACCCGGGGGGATCACGCGGGGCCGCACGACAACAAACCCCTGCTCGTCGAGATCCTGCGGTTGCGCGCCGAGCGGGCGAAGCTCCTGGGCTACGCGACCCACGCGCATTGGCGACTCGAAAACACCATGGCCGGCACTCCGGACCGCGCCCTGTCCCTGATGGAGGCCGTCTGGAAACCGGCCGTCGCCCGCGTCCGCGAAGAAGTCGCCGACATGCAGCGCCTGGCTGACGCCGAAGGCAACGGCATCCGCATCGAGCCGTTGGACTATCGCTACTACGCGGAGAAGGTGCGCAAGGCGAAATACGATCTGGACGCCGATGCGCTCAAGCCCTACCTGCAGCTCGAGAACCTGCGGGAAGCGATGTTCTGGGTCGCCGGTCGGCTGTACGGACTGACGTTCACCCCGGCCACAGGCGTGCCCGTGTATCATCCCGACGTCCGCGTGTGGGAAGTGCGGGACGCCCAGAAACACGTGGCCCTCTGGTATTTCGACCCCTACGCCCGACCGGGCAAACGCTCGGGAGCCTGGGCCAGCGCCTATCGGCCGCAGGAACGGTTGAACGGCGATATCACACCCTTGGTGTCGAACAACTGCAACTTCATGAAGGGCGCCCCCAACGAACCGGTCCTCGTCTCCTGGGACGACGCGGAGACGCTCTTCCACGAGTTCGGCCACGCGCTGCACGGCCTCAGCTCCAACGTCCGTTACCCGTCTCTCGCGGGTTCGGCGGTGCCGCGCGACTACGTCGAACTGCCGTCGCAGATCAACGAGCATTGGCTGCCCACGCCGGAAGTGCTCCAGCGGTTCGCCCGACACTATCGCACGGGGGAACCGATTGCCCCCGCCCTGGCGGAACGGATCGAACGCGCCGCCACCTTCAACCAGGGCTTCGCCTCCACCGAGTTTCTGGCCAGCGCGCTCATTGACATGAAGATCCACCTGGCCGGCGACACGCCGATCGACCCCGTGGCCTTCGAACGCGATGAACTGGCCAAACTCGGTATGCCGTCGGAAATCGTGATGCGGCATCGGCTGCCGCAGTTCAGCCACATCTTCTCCGGCGATGGCTACTCGGCCGGCTACTACAGCTATCTCTGGGCGGATGTCCTGACCGCCGACGCGGTCGAGGCGTTTCGTGAAGCTGGCGGGATGTACGACACCGCCGTGGCGGCCCGCTTCCGCACGCACGTGCTTTCCGCCGGCAACACCGTCGATCCCGCGGTGGCCTACCGCCAGTTCCGCGGCCGCGACGCCGGGATCGCACCCCTGCTGCGCGACCGCGGATTCCCAGTCGCCGAAGGCCAACGGTAGCAGGAGCCGAGCTACGGTCCGGAACGAGCCACAGCGGGAGCTGCGTTACGCGCAGACATCCCATCCCATATGGGCTCAGCACCCCAGCGCGGCGCAAGTCAGCACCGCCGCGAACACCGCCGACCCGCAGGGACGGAATGCTGGTAGGCTTGTGGTTGGCGGGACGCCATCGGCGCCCCAGCGGGGCACAATGTGTGTAGATCCGTACCGCCCCAAACACCCGCGTCCCCATAGGGACGCAATGTCGTCTGACGCTCACCCCGAGAGGGAGGACTGCGTCAAGGTTCTGCCGCGAAGCTCAGGGATTCGTTGATTCCGCGGAGTCCGGCACCACGGCGGCACAAGCGCGGCGGAGATACTCTTCGTAGGCCCAGTCCCCACTGCTGCCGGTCTGGCGGGCAATCACCAGATCCAGGCTCGGGACGAACGCGATCAGTTGGCCGCCCGATCCCGGCTTGCTGCGGGCATCGGGAGGAATGCCCTGTCCGCTGCGACCGCCTTCGCCGGTGAGGTGCGATGGCAGTTCCCAACCGTGCGAGAAGATCTGCGGATTGAGCTGCCATCGCATTTCTGGCGTGCGGACTTCATGCGTCGGCTTGGCCGTTTCCTCCACGAACCACATGGGGATCACCTGGTGCTCGCCCCAGCGGCCGCCGCGCAGCATGCAATAGGCAATGCGGGCGAGATCGCGGGCCGGCATGCCCAGGGCGTGGGTTGGGTGCCGACCAATCCTCTCGCCGCCATCGAAATACTGAAACCACCAGTGCTCGATGCCGAGCGGCCGGAACAACGATTCGATGGCGAACTCGTCGTAGGGCTTGCCGGTGACCGTTTCGCACACCAATGCCGCGTGATGCAGCGCGTGCGTCGAGTAGCCGCAGCCCGTCCCCGGATCGAAGGCCAGCTTCTCCGTCCGCTCGTCGCCGCTGTGCCCAAGGATGTACTCCCAACTGCCGTCGTTCGGAGCGCCGGTGGCCTCCGGACACAGACCGGATGTGTGGTTGAACAATTGGCGAACGGTGATTTGCGCCTTGCGCGGATCGCTCAACGGTTGGGCCCACGGGATGAAATCGAAGGCCGGGTCGCTGAACTTCATCCGCCGCGGCGTCAGCCCTCGCTGGCTCTGCTCGGAGGCGATCGCCAGGACTGTGGCACAGACGGCCTTCGAAACCGAGGCCACCCGGCGGGCGTCGGTCTTGGCGCTGTTGCCGCGCTCGACTTCCAGTGCGATGTGCCCGCGCCGGATGATCACGGCAGCGAACCCCCGGTCATCACTCTGCAGGAGCCATTCCTTCAGCGCGGCCAGCTTCTCCGGGTCCATGCCCGCGATACGGCGAATGTCCTCCGGCTGGTTGAGTGTCCGCCAGCCGCCCCGTGATTCTGGCGGCGGGAAGTACGTTGGCGGGCCTGATGGCTTGGCTGGTGGAGCGTCGACGCTCGTCCGGCCGGCAGTGCTCGTCGTCCCGGGGGGCGCGGCGACCACCTGGAGCACGGCGCGGCGGTAGGCAGCCAGCGGTGGTTCTCCGCGGTCGCGAACCGCGAGGAGGGCGTGAATGCTCTTCCCGGCGGCGTCGGCCGGGATGTGCAGGAGTGCCTGAGTGGGCGAAGGGTTCGTCCAGCTCACCGCGCCGGAGTAAGTGCCGGCCTCGCTGTAGACAAACCATTCCCACAACAACTCATCGCCGTCGGGGTCCCTCGAACCGCGCGCGTCCAGAGACACCGTCTGGCCGGGCCGAACGCTGAGGCGCAGGATGTCCTTGCCGTGCGTGTCGTTCAGCCCGACTCGGGGGGCGTGGTTGGCCTGGGCGCGTGCCTTGATGCACCAATCGAGACGCGCGCGGAAATCGTTCTGCAAGTCGGCGGCCCAGCGTCCGAGGGTGTTGTCACGGTTGGTTGTTCCGTTCCACGCGTCAGTCTGGTTGGCCCAGCAGTAGGGCTTGCCGGGAGTGTCTTGGTTCGGGCCGTAACGACCGGCCCACGAACCCCAGAGCGGCTCGTCCGGGTCGTTCATGCCCGTCGGCACCAGATAGAGGAAGGTCATGGTGTCGCCCTCCTTCGCCCAGTGAGTCGTATCTGTCGGGTACAGCGCCCCGAGGGGGCCATGGCCGGTGAGGACGTCGCGCACGAGGTCGAAGCCACCGGCCTGCGCCGTCAGCGCCGAGAACCGGTGATACCATCGTTTGCCCTCCAGCTCCGGTCGGAAGGTGTCCACCCAGATCGGGAATGGCGGCTCCAGGGTCGTGGTGTGCTCGGCAAACTGATCATACGAGGCAAGGCGCAGCTTGGATTTGAACCGGGCGTACCCTTCCGGCCCGCGTTCGTGCCGCACCCGATCGAGGGCGCGCCGGAGGTTGTTGGTCGCCGCACCGTGGTCGGTGCCCCAGTCCGAATACCAGAGCGGCCGCGGATCGTCCTGGTCGACAGCGGCGAGGATGAGATTCACACCGTCGTCGGTGTTGTTGTGCCCGGCCACTGTGCGTTGCCAAAGCGAGTTCTCTGCGGGGTAGCGGGCGTCGTGTTGTACGAGGTTTGTCCAGCACTGACCGTACGCCACCAGCAGGCGGCGCACGATTCCCAGACCGGTGTCGGCCGGGTTCCGATTCTCCGGACGGCGGGTCACCGGTCGATTCGCGATGATCCCCTCGAGGTCCCACTCGTTGGCATAGAGCAGAAATCGAACGAGCGATTGCTCGTCGTCTGGATCCCCGCCGGCGTCGGTCTCGATCAGCAACCGGCGTCGGTTGTCCGTGGTGAGGCGCTGGAATGTCGCGTACACCTCCGGGTCATCGGCTGCTCCATGGAACGTGAACGGGAATCGCTGATTGACCGGCTCCCGCATCAAACCCCACGAAACGCCGTGAGCCACGCAGAGCGCCGCTGCTTGAGCGCCTTGCGCGCCCACCTTCTCGCCCTCGTTGCACACGATCGCCTTGTCGTACTTCCGCAGAGCGGCCAGGCGGGCCGGGATGTCGTCGATCGGCGTGCCGTTGAAGTGGATCAGGAGGAAGTCGCTTGCGCGGGCGACTGGCTCGGGCAAACGGCCATCGCCCAGGCCGCTGGCCGCGACCAGAAGCCCCGGCGCGGTCCGCTTGGCCAAGTCGATCAGTTCCGCAATGCCCTCGGCGGTCCTCAGCAGATGGTGATCGAAGCCGCCGTGCCCGAACTCGTTCGCAATCTCGACCACGACGTTGTCGAAGCCGCTCTCCCGAATCCACGTGGCCACGTTCACCACCCCGGCGCGCACTGCTGTTTCATCCCGGAGCACCTGATCCTGACGCTGATAGTAGCAGCCGACGATCACGACTGCGCCGTGGCGGTCGCAAGCCTCGATTACCCGCCGCACGCGTTGCAGGTACTGCCTTCGCAAAGAGCCGTCCGGGTCGAATGCGGAGTTCACGGCCCCCTCGTATCCTGGCATGCCCCCTTGCAGCCCAATCGTGAACGCGCGAACTCCGTGCCCGACGTAGTCCGGGAGGCGCGCGATGAACTCGGCGGTGTTGGCCTCCGGGTCGAAGTCGGGACGGTGCCGGTCCTCGAACACGGCATTGACCGTGCGCACGTTCAGCAGCAACCCGGCCGCCTCGCTGCCGGCATACGTCGTTTCGCCGTTCAGGTGCCAACGGGCGTCGCGGATCGACACCCGGGTGCGGGCGTGAACCGGTGGGTCCGCGGCCGCAGCGCCGGCGGTGATGGTAGAAACGGTCCCCGCGGCGGCAAGTGCCATCGAGAGCAGCCGCCTGATGCCGCCCCCCGGGCCATGCCGGGTTGGGTCTCGTTTCGTGAAGGGGGATCGTCTCATGGTCGTTTCTCTGTACTCGTGACGACCGCTCCGGCCTCTGCTGCTTCGAAGTCGCGCTTCCGTGTATCTCGTGACAGCTACAACAGCTTCACCGCCCGTCCTGCCCGATCCGATCGTGGCCGGCACCAGCGCACCAGAGCCATCGGGGCCTGTCCGGATGCTACTCACCGAGCCGGCTTCGTCCACGGTAGTGATCGTGAGCGGTCCGCACCAGACTGATCTGCGCCAGATGGTTTCGCTGTTGTCCGAGGGACTCCCACCGCCCGCAATTCGCCGCCAGTACCAACCTCACGTTGCAATTGCAACTCCAACATGGCTTGGCCTATCCTGGCCTCCGTAAGGAGTGTTGCCCAGCATGAACCCGAAAACCGAGGAGCGACAGATTCTCGGTGGGGGAAAGATCAACGTGGAATTGCTGCTCCTGATGGAGGCGCGGCCTTGTGCCGGCGAGTCGGACGCGGAAATTGTCGCTGGGGCATGGGATTTCGAGCACGTCAACCGCCGCTACGCCGGGCATTTGCGCGTGCTGGACGAGCGGCCAAACGGTGCACCGCGGAGCGAGTCGGCAGAGATGGGGTTGTTGCGCTGGGCGAAGGCCGAACGGGAAGCGTGGCTGGACGCAGTGAGCAACGACCCGTTGTTGCCTGAGCGGATTCTGCCGGAGGACTACATGGGGCGGCAGGCCTGGCAACGGCGGGCTGAGGTGCTGCGGAAGGCGGGGCGACAGTTGCGCACGTTCCGGGTTCCGTAGGGGTTGCCAACTTCATGTTGCATATGCAACACAGAGTTGGCATGGGGAGAATGACCCGAGGCGCGCGTGTGCCGTGCCCCCTTGAACCCTCAGGGGAGGGCTGCGGACGGCTGCGACCAACTGGCCGCCACCTCGCCGCGGCCATGAGCCATCATCTGCTCCGATGGTTCTCAGGGCCGGACGCGGACCCGGTAGAACTGCGCGGGCGCATCGGACAACGCGCAACTAGCGTGGTAGTGGTGATCGGCCGTTTGGCGGACGATGGCGTCGGGGCGCGGTAGCCAGATAGGCTGTCGAAGGTTGTCGGCCGCTTCGACCTGATGCCGGCGGTTGAGGAAGGGGGAGATGAACTCGAGAGCGACTTGGCCGGCCTCGCGGGAGATCTGCTGCAACCGCACCCCTGCATCCGGGGCCGGAACGAGTCGCTGCACCTTGCCACTCCAGCCGGTCACGTAGGCCGCGTCGCCGTCCGCCACGACGGCGTACGGATGGTGGAGCGTGACGATGTCGGGGTTTGCCCAACCGTGCAGTTGCCGGGTGTAGTCCATCCCGCAGCCGACGCCCGGATAGTAGGCCGTGGCCATGCAGCGATAGGCGCGGTTTTTCGGATCGAGTTCGAAGGACATTCGCCAGAGACCCTCGGTGGTTTTCACAACGTACAACGCGTTGTCGTCGGCGAAGCTCACATCGGCGATGTCGGCGGTCCAGTTGGACGGCCACCAGGGGGCGAACGCCTCGACGGACACATGAATGCGATTCCATGCGGCGAGGTCGTTCGTCTGGTTCAACTCGGGCACCCAGGACAGGTGGAAGAGCCCCAAGCCCGCGCTGGTGGCCACGGCGGCCAGCCCGGACGGGCGGACATCCAGTCCGGAGACGGGTTTCCACTTCAGGCATTGCAGGGCCGCTTCGTGGACCACGCTGATCGGACGGTCGGGATGACCGCGATCGGGAACGCCGCTCGGGTAGCTGACGGCGAAGACGAGGAGGGTTGGATCGCCTACCAGAAGACCGGGCGTGCTGCCGACGACCAACTTGCGGCCGCCGCCGTCCGCATAGTGTCTGAGGCAGCGCGCCTTCATGGCGGTGCTGAAGAGATTGGTGGCGAAACCGCTTGCGCGGCACTGGCGATGCAGGGTGATGGCGGGAACGCCGGGTTGGACCACGTAGGCGCGCAGACCGTCGCTGCCCGTTGCCATGAAAACCAGGTCCGGCTCGGGCCAGACGGCGCCCACACCCGTGCCGCCGAGGATGCCGCCGGGCGGCACAAAGGCATCCGCCTGGGCCAGCAACTGGATGTTGGTCGCCGTCTCACGGTAGAGCAGGCCGATGATCTCGGTTCCCCAGTTCATGGCCTTGTCGTGGCCGAGGGCCGCAAGGAGAAGGCCTGACTCGGGGTCGTTCCGGGCGCAGACCGCGCTGACCGGGTGCGGCTGGGGTTCGGCCTGGGTCCAGTCGAAGTCGACATGACGCCACTGGGATTCGTCGGCCAGGTCCGCGCGGTTGGCGCTCCAGGGACCGGCGCCACGCCCCGCAATGTAGACCCGATCGCCGGCGAGATGCAGTCCCTCGGTCATGGCCGCCGCCACGACCCACTGGTAATCGGGTCGATGGCTCAGGCTGAGCTTCGGCGTCACTTGATGGTCGAGCGTGATGAACCCGCCCCATTCGTCGGCGACGATGAGTTTCCCGGCGTTCGTGCCGGAAACATGAGCATAACCGGTAACGTCGAACGCCCAGTCGAGCGAATTGTGCGTGGCCGCAGGGGTGGTGTTGGTCCCGAGGGTGTCCAGCAGGAAGATGTCGGGTCGGTTCCCATACCAGGAGCAACCGACGGTCACGCGCGAATCCACGATCTTGACTCGGGCGACGCGACCGGCGGCGGGTCGGCCGGTGATGACGCGGTGGAGGCTGAGGTGTTCGGTGCCGGCGTTCAGTGTGAAGACATGGAACAGTTGGTTCCCGAGAACGGTCGAAACGAGCCCGGCCCACAAGACGTCCCCGATGGCGTCCAGGTCGCCGGCCATTATTGCCCCCGTTTCCTCGCGGTGTTGGAGCGTCGGGCTGGCCAGATTCGTGGTGCTGAGTTCGAGGAGGTACTTGTTGGTGCCGGTCAGGGTGATCCAGCCCGACACATACGCTTTGCGGTGGAGCGGATCGAGCGCGACACCGAATTGCCGCTCATCAGCGTCCACCACCCGGCTGAAGGCACTCAAGGGAATCAGTTCGCCCTCGGAGAATTGGTAGAACGGCACGCGCAGGATGTTCTGGCCCCAGCGCGGCATGTGTTCGCTGGCGACGAGCAACAGGCCGCCGAACTCGCCGGCGGGATCTGGTCGAACATCCACCGCCATGAAGGAAGCGCCGGCGATGGCCGCCGCCACCGTGGGGGTGCCTTTCTGCAGGTCCGCGGTGCGGTAGATGATCAAGCCGTGGTCGCCCACGCAGAACAGATACCCGTCTCTTACCCGCAGATCGGCGATCCGTTGGTTGAGGAAGATCCGGCTGCAGAAACGGTGCGGACGGCTTTCCTCGATCCTGTACGTGGAGAGCGTCTCGAACCCGGAAACGCCGTAGAGATGGGAACCGTCGGTCTCCACCAGAAAGGCGGCGCCCGGCAGTCCTGTGTCTTTCATCTGTAGTCCGTAAGGAGCGATCTGTCCGGCGGGCAAATCGCGGCTCACGGTGAACGGCATGGTCTCCGAAGACGCCCCGTCCGCGTGCCGCACCAGCAGCCAGCCCGAAGCCCCGTCATCGGGAATGGAGAAGGCCACGTACGCATCCGACCACAAGCGCGGCGCGATGCGTCGCCCCGTCAGGACCACTGTCCCGGGTGCCGTGCCGAAGCCCGCCCCATGGAGCACAACCTCCTCGCCGACGTCCGCGGATGCGTCGGGCCAAGGGTCGAGTCGGGGTGCGGCCGACAAGCCGGGTGACAGGGCGAGCCACGCGGCGCCGAGGGCGGCCGGTATCCAGGCGGCGAGGAGGGGAGACTGATGACTGACCATGAACGGTCCGGTTGTTGTTCGGCCACTCATTCAGACACAGGAGGCTGCACCGGTGTTACGGAGTTCGCTCCTTAGGGTCAGGCATTAAGGATTAAGGATGAAGTTGTTTCCGCGCGAACTTAATCCCTTAACGCCTGACCCTGCCAGCGTCGTCCGCTTCGGAGGCGCGCGGTTTCTGGCTGAAGGGTGGCGTCTTGCCGGAGTGAACCTCCAACAGGCGGCTGTGGGTCAACTTCGCGGCGGCAACCATTTCGGCATAGGGTTGGTCGGTGACGTCGATGAACCCGATGTTGTAGTTCTCGCCGTCACTGCGACCGGTGGCGGGCTGATCGAGCCACTGGAACCAGTGCGTGCCCACCAGGGCCGGATGGGCGGCGCATTGCTCGACGTAGTATCGATAAGCGACGGCACGCTCCGACTGGTTCATCGCCTGCACCAGGCCGGGTGCCAGGCCGCGATCGGGCGCCCCGATGTGGAACTCCCCGATGAGAATGGGCCGCGGCACCAACCCGTAGATGCGGTCCAGCGTCGCCCGGTCCGGCGCATAGCGATAGATGTTGACGCTGAACACGTCGAAGCCGCGCGCCGCCTTCACCACGTCGTCATGCGGGTTTCCGCCGAAGCGAATGCCGAGGTTCAGATGGTTGCGGTCGTGCCCGCGGACGGCGGCGTTGATGGTGTCCAGGTAGTGTTGAAAGGCCGCGAGAACGAACTCCTTTCGTCGCGCGGGGGTGTCGCCTCCGGCGAGATGTGCTTGGAGCCGTTTCTGGATTTCGCTGGTCGCTCCGCCGAGGATCGCGTCGCACAGTTGGCTTTCGCGACCCGGCCAGGGCGGTTCGTTGCCGATGAAGAAGCCGATCATGAAGGGGTCGTCCCGGAAAGGGGCGAGCTGGCTGGCGGCCGCATCGTCCACGCGTTGGGCGAAGTCTTGGGCGTAGACATCGGGGAGGCCCATGATCGAGCGGCCGGTTTGCCAGCCGCGCATCATCAGCGCATAGGGCACGCGCGGCTCCGGCTGGTTTCGACTGGGGGCGCCCCAGTTGTGGACGGTGTTGAAGCCCCAGGCCGCGAGACGTTGCGTGGTGAAATCCGCCCACGGCAAACGCCAGTCCTGGCCGAAGCGGCGCTCGAGGTTGTGGGTGTAGAAGGCTCCGCCGAAGGCCCGGCCGCCGCGGCCCGCGGGCGCGGGACTTGCCGCCGGGAGCCTGGCGAACAGATCTTCGCGCCCCTGGATTCGCGTGCCGGTCCAGGGGCCCACGCCGTTCAGGCCGGTGGAGTAGAAGAGATGGCCGTCGGGACACACAAACCACCAGCGGCCCTCCCGTTGTTCGACGCGGAAGAATCCGGTGGCTTTGGCCTCGGTGTTCAGGAAGCCGCCATAGGGACAACGGCCGGGGGTCGCGGTTTTGAGCTCGGCTTCCTCGGCGGTCCAGGCGGCTTTCAGTTCGTCGAGCGAGTGCGCCTTGCCGGGCCACTCGAGGCGTGTGTATTGGCCGAACTCGTCGATCAAGGGTTTGCCTTCGAGGACGGCATCGCCGGGATCGGTTGGAGCCAGGGCGACCGAGCGGATCTCCAGCGTGGGCCGGCCCACGGGGTGGTCCATCGTGGCCGTAATCCCGGTGACATTGGTGAGCGGGCCGAAGACGCTCGAGTGGATGTTGATCCAATAAGCGTTGCGCGGTTGGTTGTAGGTGGCCGCCATGTCGATACCGTCGCCGGCTGGTTGGCGGTAGAACCGGAGCGGGATGGCGGCGCGCACCCAGACACCGGCGAACGGCCCGATGCGCCGCGCGATTCGGCCCTGGGACGTCTCGAGGCCGAGATCGAACCGTTGGGAAGAGGAAGCCTTGAATTCCAGCACGAGGAACTCGCTCCCGGTCCAGTCGGCCCGCAGATCAGCGTTGAGTTCCGCGAGGGGCCAGGTGTGTGCGGATTGCGTGCCGGTGAACGTCATCTGTGCCGGAAGCGCGGCGTGGGCTGCCGTCAGGGCGACAGCGGTGGTCAGGAGAACGAAGTGGGTTCGGCATTCGCTGAAACCAACAGCAGGGGGTGAGGAGCGGTTCTTCATAGGCGGTGGCTTGACAAAGGAGGGTGCACCCATCTGCCGACTGATTCCAGCCTGGAATCCCTGCAGGGTCAGGCATTAAGAATTAAGTCCATCGGGAGCGGTCTTAACGCCTGACCCTGAAAGCCTGACCTACAACGGCTCCATGATCGTCATGTTCCCGAGCCACTACGCGACCGGCACGTGGAAGGGGACCGGCAGGACGATCGGGATCTACAACCCCCCGACGCGCAATTGGAGCTTCGATCTCAACTTCCTGAACCCCTCGCGGCTGCCTCCGCTGACGCTGGAAGTCCGGACCGCCATTCGCGGCCAATGGGCGATCGTCGCCCCCAACTCCACCGGCGGATGATCTCAAACCCATTTCGGCTCTGGAAACTCGCGGCCGCCAGCGCCTGAAAATCCAAGAGGCCGAGGATCTCGCGCCGATGCACCCACTGGCCCGCGGCGGCGGGCGTCGGGCCCAGGGGCGCATCGTTCCTCCCGAACCCGGCGAAACAGAACGTGGGTGGACTACTCTGACGCGAGCGGTTGGTTTTCCGCCCAGCCGCCGCCTAACGAGCGATAGAGGCCGATGACGCTGAGCAGTTGGCTTCGCTGCGAGCGCGCGAGGGCGATTTCGGCATCGAAGAGTTCCTGCTCGTTGTAGAGCACCTCCAGGTAGCTGGTTACGCCTCCCTCGTAACGCGTGTTCGCCAGGTCGGCGGAGCGGCGATAGGCGCCCACGAGTTGCTCCATGCGCGCGCGGTACTCGCGCGTGCGCTGGTAGGCGATCAGGCTGTCCGACACTTCTCGGAACGCGCCCTGCACGGTTTGCCGGTAGCGGGCGACGGCTTCCTCGAACCGCGCGCGCGCCAGGTTCAGGTTCCCGCGCAACGCGCCGCCGGTGAAGATCGGAACCGAGATGGACGGTCCGAACTGCCAGGTGCGCGCCGGAGCGGTGAACAAATCGGACAGCGCCACGGTCTGGTAACCGTACATGCCGGTGAGCGTCAGCGCGGGAAAGAAGGCGGCCTTGGCCTGACCGATGTCGGCGTTCGCGGCGACGAGTTGCTGCTCTGCGTAGCGGATATCCGGCCGGCGTTCGAGCAGGGACGAGGGCAAGCCGGGCGGCACCGTGGTCTCCAGGTTCTGCCGGGAGAAGCCCTCGCCGCGCTCGAGTGGTCCCGGGTTGCGCCCCAAAAGAATGCAGAGTTCGTTCTCCTGCTGCTCGATGCGGCCGCGGGTATCCACGAGGGAAGCCTCCGCCGCGGCGACCAGGATCCGTGCCTGCTCCACGTCCTGGAGCGAGGTGACGCCGCCTTCTTCGCGGGCCGTGGTGAGCGCCAGGGAATTGGTGCGGCCGCTGTAGGTCTGCAGGGTGATCTCCAGTTCGTAGTCCAGTTCCAGGAGGTTGAGATAGGCGGTGGCCACCTGGGCGACCAGCGTCTGCCGGACCGTCTGCTGGGCAACCTGCGCGGCCAGCAACTGGGCGCGGGCGGCCTCATGGGCGCGGCGGAGGCGGCCCCAGAGGTCCAGTTCGTAAGCCGGCATGGAGACGTAGACGTCGCCATATTCTTTCTGCGGGTCGATCCCGGCCGGAATCGTGGTCGGCCCCCGCTCCGAGGCGCGGGTCGTGGTCAGATCACCTCCCGCCACGACGGTGGGGACGAACTGCGAGCGGGTGACGCGCGCGGCGGCCTCGGCTTGCAGCACGCGGGCAACGGCGATCTGGACATCCCAGTTGTTGGTCAGCGCCTCGTGGATGTAGGCCTGCAATTGGGGATCCTGAATCACCTGCGCCCAATGAAGATCCGCCAGCGAAGCCGGGTCCGAAAGGTCGCGCGCGTCGGACGCGGCGGTGCGGAAGGTGGTGGGGGTGTCGATCGCGGGACGCTGATAGTCCGGACCGACGGCGCAGCCCCCGAGCCATGCCATCCCCAGGCAGAGAATCAGCAGGAGCCCGGTCGCCTGGGGGGCACGGATTCCGGACTGCGGACCGCCGACTTCTGACTTCATCCGTGCCCTCCTTTCTCTGGTGCCGGGCTGGCGGCGCCAACCGCTCTTGGTGCGGCGGTGCGGTTCACCTTCTCGGCCAACCCCTGCACAAATCCATAGCAGACGGGAATGATGAAGATGCCGCAGGCGGTGGCGATCGTCATGCCGAAGACGACTCCTGTTCCCATGCTGCTGCGGGCGGCTCCACCGGAACCGCTCGCGAGCATGAGCGGGACGCAGCCCAGGATAAAGGCGAAGCTCGTCATCAGGATGGGCCGCAGGCGCAGCTTGGAGCCTTCGACGGCGGCATCGAGAACCGCTTTGCCCTCCTCGCGCCGCATCTTGGCGAACTCGACGATGAGGATGGCGTTTTTGGCGGCGAGCCCGATGAGCATGATCAGGCCGATCTGCGCGTAGACGTTCAGATCGAAGCTGCGGACCAGCAGGCCGGTGAAGGTGCCGAGGACCACCAGGGGCGTGCTCAGCAACACGGCGAAGGGCAAGGCCCAGCTCTCGTACTGCGCCGCGAGCAGGAGGAACACGAACACGACGGCCATGCCAAAGATGAGCCCCGCCTGGCCCTCGGACTTCTTCTGCTGCAAAGTGAGTCCGGACCATTCGATGCCGTATTCGCGCGGTAGTTGGCGGGCGACTTCCGCGAGCGCCTGGAGTGCCTGGGCGGAGCTGTAGCCCGGTGCCGGCGCCCCCATCACCTCCGCGGCGGGGTAGAGGTTGAATCGGGCGGCAAAGTTCGGGCCGGACATCGGCTCAATCCTCACCAAGGTGTCCAACGGCACCATCTGGCCGTTGGCATTGCGCACATAGAAATCGCCAATCTGGTCCGGTCGGCTGGCGAACCTGGGCTCCGCCGCGAGGAACACTTTGAAGACGCGGCCGAACCGCACGAAATCATTCACGTACAGACCGCTGAGATACGCTTGCAGGGTGGCGAACACGTTGTCCACCTTGACGCCCAGGGTGCGCGCTTTCTCGCGGTCGAGTTCGACCCGGACCTGCGGCGTCACGGGTTGGAACGTCGTGGTCAACCGGCCGATCTCGCGGCGCTGCGTGGCATCGGCGATGAACTTCTGCACGCCGGCGGCCAGTTGGTCGCTGGACCCGCCCGATCGGTCCTGGAACTGGAGGGTGAACCCCGAGACGTTGCCATAGCCGGGAAGCGGGGGCGGGCCGAAGGCGAAGATCCGCGCCTGCGGGAAGGTGAAGAACAGGCGATTCCATCGCCGCGCGATGGCGGTCGCCGTCAGCTCGGGTTTCTGCCGCTCCTCCCAGTCCTCGAGGCCGATGAACATCAAGGCGGCGTTGGGCGTGCTGAGGCTGTTCAACAGATTGAAACCGGAGATGGCCACCGCCGACCGCACGCCCGGCGTGGTGGAGACCACTGCTTCGACTTGCTGCAACACCTGGTCCGAGCGCTGCAGCGAAGATCCCTCCGGCAACTCCACCGCGAGAAAGAGGTAACCTTTGTCCTCGTCCGGGATGAAGCCGCCCGGGACGAATCTCGACAAGATCAGGATGCCGCCGACGGCGACCAGCAGCAGCAGCATCGAGCGCGCAGCTTTGCGCACGAGGAAGGCCACGATCCCGCTGTAGCCCTGCGTGAGGCGGTCGAACGTCCGGTTGAACCACTGGAAGAAGGGGCCCAACAGCCCCCGACCCGGTTCCGGTTTGCGCAGCACCATGGCGCTCAGGGCCGGGCTGAGGGTCAAGGCATTGATGGCCGAGAACACGACCGACACCGCGATGGTGATGGCAAACTGCTGGTAGAGGCGGCCGGTCACGCCGCCAAGGAACGCCACGGGCACGAACACCGCGCAGAGAATCAGCGCGATGGCGACCACGGGCCCGGAGACCTCCCGCATTGCCTGTTTGGTGGCGTCCACCGGCGTCATGCCGTGCTCGAGGTGGTGCTGCACCGCTTCCACCACCACAATGGCGTCGTCCACGACAATGCCGATTGCCAGCACCAGACCGAAGAGGGTGAGCGTGTTGACGCTGAAGCCGAGCAGGGGAAAGACGATGAACACGCCGAGCAGCGACACCGGCACCGTCAGCATGGGAATGAGCGTCGCCCGGAAGCTCTGGAGGAAGAGGAACACCACCAGCAGCACCAGCACCACCGCCTCGAACAACGTGTGCACAATCTCGTTCATCGACGCCTTGATCGGCAGCGTCGAGTCCAGGGTGATCTCGTAGTCCATGTCCTCCGGGAACTGCGCCTTCCGTTCCCGAAGCAGTTTTTGGATCGCGTCCGCCGTCGCCAGCGCGTTGGCGCCCGGGGCCAGGTAGACACCGAGGGCGGCGCACTCCGCCCGATTCAAACGGGCCCGGATGGCATACGTTTGCGCGCCGAGTTCCACCCGGGCGATGTCCTTGATCTTCACCTGCGAACCGTCGGGGTTGGAGCGGACGATGATCTCCTCGAACTGGGACGCCTCCCGCAGCAGGCCCAGGGCGCGGACGTTGTATTGATACTCCTGACCGGGCGGGGCGGGTTCGGCGCCGACGACTCCCGCCGGCGACTGCGCGTTCTGCTCGCGGATGGCCGCGCTGACGTCGTCGGGCGTCAACCCCAGCGCCGCGAGTTTGTCGGGCTGCAGCCAGACGCGCATGGCGTAATCCTGCGCCGTGAAGTTGTTCACGTCGCCCACTCCGGGCACCCGCTTGATGGCATCCACCAGGTTGATGTTGGCGTAATTGCCGAGGAACACCCCGTCCCAGGTGCCGCGGGGTGAGACCAGGCCAATGACCATGAGGATGTCCGGGCTGGAGCGCTTGACGGTCACGCCCTCGCGTTTGACGGCGTCCGGCAGTTGGGCGGTGGCCAGCGACACGCGGTTCTGCGTGTTCACCTGCATCAGGTCCACATCCGTGCCCACCTCGAACGTGACGTTGAGGGTCATCTTGCCGTCGTTGGCGTTGACGGACTGCAGGTAGATCATGTTCTCCACCCCATTGACCTGCGATTCGATGGGCGTGGCCACGGAGTCCATGACCGCCTCGGCCGCCGCACCCCGGTAGTTCGCGGTGACCTGGATGAGCGTGGGACTGACCGGGGGGTACTCCGCGATCGGGAGGCGCGAGAGCGAAATCAGGCCCACGATGACCGTGAGGATGGAAATGACCATCGCCACGATGGGACGGCGGATGAAGAACTCAGCCATGGACTACTCCTTCGCCGATGTCGGGGTCGTGTCCGCTGCCCGCGCCGTCGGGGCCAGGGGATCCGGTTGCACCGGCGCTCCGTGACGGGCCTTCTGCACTCCCTCGATGATGAGGCGGTCGCCGGGCTTGAGTCCCTCCTCGATGACCCACCCGCTGCCGATGCGCGGCCCGACCTTGAGCCACTGCTGCATGGCCTTGTTGTCTGGTGTCACTACCCAGACGTAACTCCGGCCCTGCAACTCCTGGACCGCGCGTTGGGGGATCACAATCCGGTCCTGGTCGCTGTGGATGCTCATGCGGGCCCGGGCGAACATGCCGGGTCGCAGCAGGTAGCCCGGGTTGGGGAACTCCGCCCGCAACCGGAGCGTGCCCGTGCCCACGTCCACCGCCCGATCGAGAAAGACCCATTTGCCCCGCTCGGCGAACTCCGAACCGTCGCTCAGGATTAGAGTCACCGGCAGATCGTCCAGCCGCCGACCCCTTTCCCGCGCATGGCGTTCGGAGCCCAGATACTCGACCTCGCTCACGGTGCAGTAGAACCACATCGGGTCGAGCGTCGAGATGGTGGCGAGCAAGGTCGGCTGCCCGCGGCCCACGAGGCTGCCGACTGCCACTTGCCGGGCGCCGATGAGCCCGGACACCGGAGCGCGCACCTCGCAGTAGCTGAGATCGAGGGTGGCCGACGCCACCCGCGATTCCGCCGACAGCACGTTGGCCTTTCCCATTTCCACCGAGGCGAGGGCGTTGTCCAGGTCCTGCTGCGGGATGGCGCGTTTCTCGGCGAGAGGCCGCAGCCGCGCGACGTCCTTCTCATACTTGTTCAGGGCCGCGCGGGCCTCTGCGAGGGAACCGTTGGCCGCGGCGAGCCTCTCCTGGAATGGCTTCCGGTCCAGGACAAACAGCAGGTCGCCTTTCTGAACGCCGCGGCCCTCGGCAAAGAGCGTCTCGTCCAGAAACCCCTCCACGCGGGCCCGCACCTCGACGTTCTGCGGTGAATCCAACTGCCCGATGAACTCGATCGTCAGAGGAACGTTCGTGGCCGTGGCCACCGCCACGTGCACGGTCGGTGCGGGAAGCGGAGCCGCGCCCGGGGACCGCTTGCAGCAGGTGGCGCCAATGACAACGACCGTCAGCGGCAGGACCGGCAGCAGGGCGGGCATCCCCAGACGGCGCGCACGCCGGGTCGTCTGCGGCGCGTGCGGCCCGAGGGATTGCGAGGGCGGTTCAGGATTCATAGAGAGGAGCGCCGCCAGGGCGTGAGGGTGGAGAACAAACACCGCTGCCCGCGCGCGAGTTGCCTCGACATCGACGGGCACGGCAGGGAATCAGGGGGGTGGTACCAGGGCCGTTTCGACTCGAAAGCCACCATAGACTCAAGGAGGTTCAACGACGTGGTGATACTCAGAGCCTCTTGCGTTGTGAAG
>CAYSPU010000032.1:22396-31108 GCA_964432995.1 uncultured Verrucomicrobiota bacterium | reverse complement strand
CATCTGGCGCCGGAAACTGCGCTGGTTGCGGGTGGCGGATCTCCTGGCGCCGAGCATTGCGCTGGGTTACTTCTTTGGGCGCCTCGGGTGTTTCATGACCGGCTGTTGCTTTGGAACAGTCTCGCACCTTCCGTGGGCGGTGTGCTTCCCGAACCAGTCCCTGGCCTGGAACCACCAGTACCAAGACGGCCTGATCGGGCCGCTCGATGCCACACTGCCCGTTCACCCGACCCAACTCTACGAGTCGGCGTCCGGTCTCCTACTGTTCGCGCTGTTGGTCTGGTGGTTGCCGCGACGCCGGTTCGACGGGCAGGTCTTTGGCTGGTACCTGGTGGGGAACTCGGCGGTGCGGTTCGGCATCGAGTTTCTGCGGGGCGACTACCATGTCCGGCACCTGGGCGGCTGGGCGACGTCGGCGCAGTTGTTCTGCCTGGGGCTGCTGGCCGCGGGCGCGGGTCTGCTCTGGTACCTCGGGACCCGGCAGAGGCCGACCGCGGCACCGACCTCGAGCGCGTCCGATCCTCAAACCGGACGCCGACGCGCGACCAAGGACCGCCGCGCCTGACATGACCCCAGGCCATTTCCCAGGGACAGGTTCGGGCGTGATGCCGTCTTCCGGCGATGCCGACCCTCCGACCGGAGAATCGAGCTGGCTGGTGGAGTGCTCGCGGCCCGGGGAGCGACTGGACGTGTATCTGCGCGAGCGGTTCCCAACGGTTTCCCGGGGCGCCATTCAACGGCTCTTGGCCCGAGGCGACATCCTGGTGGACGGACGCGCGGTGAAGGCAACGCATCGTCCTCGGGCCGGAGAGCGTCTGCTGGTGCGCTGGCCTGTTCCGGAGCCGGCGGTGGCGCGGGCGCAAGCCATCCCGTTCGAGGTTCTCTACGAGGACGACTCGCTGCTGGTGCTGAACAAGCCGCCGGGTTTGGTGGTGCACCCGGCGGCGGGGCACCCGGACGGCACGTTGGTGAACGCCCTGCTGCATCACTGCGCGGGCCGCCTCAGCGGGGTGGGCGGCGTCGCCCGCCCCGGCATCGTGCATCGACTCGACAAGGAAACCAGCGGCTGCCTGGTGGTGGCCAAAGACGACAGCGCGCACCTGGCGCTCTCAGCGCAATTCGCCGGGCGCACGGTCGAGAAGGTGTACCACGCGTTGGTGTGCGGGGAGTTGCCGGCCGACCGGGGCGAGATCCGAACGGCGCTGGGGCGGCACCCGACGGAGCGCAAGCGGATGGCGGTGGTGAGCCGGGGCGGTCGCGAGGCATGGACGAGTTACCGTATGCGGGAGCGGCTGTGGGGCTCGACGCTGGTGGAAGCGGAGCTGCACACGGGACGGACGCACCAGGTGCGCGTGCACTTCCTGCACCTGGGTTGCCCGCTGGTGGGCGACGCGGTATATGGGCGTCGACAGAACCAGCGGTTTGTGGTGGCGACCGGCTGTCGTCCCGGGCGGCAGATGTTGCACGCGGTTCGGTTGACGTTCCAACATCCGCGGAACAACCGGCGGATCACCGTGGAAGCCCCGTGGCCCGACGACTTCCGGCAAACCGTCGAGATCCTGCGGCGATCGTGAGGTCGGGCCGGCGGATGTCCATGCTTCCGATGAACTGTCAGGTAGGGCGACCTCTCCGAGGGCGCCGGAAGAGCATGCCCACGGTCCACAGGTTCCCGGCGCGCCCGGAGGCCTGCTCGCGAGTTCTACTCGGAGTCGCGCCCTACCTTCAAAAGGTGCATGGCTCCAATGCATGCGCCCTGGGGGATGTCCATGCTGCCCATGAATCAAAAGCCGCAGACAGGCACGCCTGACCTCGGGAGCCCGTCGTTGCACATTGGCGACCCCCTGCCGCCCGGGCGCGCGAGCCGCGCGTCCCTACCCAAAGGCAGCGACAAAGGCACGGGCGGAGAGTTGCCGTGGCTGGCGCTCGCGCCGATGCAGGACGTCACGGACCTGGGTTTTTGGGAGGTGCTCGATCGCCATGGCGTTGCCGATCTCTATTACACGGAGTACTTCCGGGTCTACGCCGGGTCGCACATCGATCGCACGATCCTGGCGTCGATCACGCGGAGTGCGGGCAAACGCCCCGTGGTCGCGCAGTTGATCGGCAACAGCATTCCCGACCTGGTGCGCACGGCGTGGGGCCTGCAACAGCACCCGGTAGTGGCGATCGACTTCAATCTGGGGTGCCCGGCTCCGGTGGTGTACCGCAAATGCGCCGGCGGCGGCTTGTTGCGCGACCTGCCGCGGGTGGACGCGATTCTGGGCGCGCTCCGGGAAGCGGTGCGCATTCCGCTCACGGTGAAGACCCGGATTGGCTTTGCCTCGGCGGATGGCTTCGAGGAGTTGTTGGCGGTGCTGGGCCGGCATTCGTTGGACTGGGTGGCGGTTCACGGGCGAACCGTGCAGCAGCTCTATGGCGGGGAAGTGCGCTACGATTTGATCGCGCAAGCGGTGGCGGCGCTCCCTTGCCCGGTGTTGGCGAACGGCAACGTCAGTTCTCCCGCCAAGGCCGTGGAGGTTCTGCGACAGACCGGCGCGCGAGGCGTGATGATCGGGCGGGGCGCCATCCGCAACCCCTGGTTGTTCGCCCAGATCCGACAGGCACTGCAGGGCCAACCGATCTCGCGGCCGCGAGGACGGGACGTCCTTGGCTACGTCCGCGAGCTCTACGACCGCACCCGTCCGCCCGGTCTGCGCGAGAGCGCGCAGGTCCGGAAGATGAAGAAGTACCTGAACTACCTCGGGCTGGGCGTCGAGCCGACCGGCGGGTTTCTCCAGGCGATGCGCCGCGTCCGGACCGAGGTGGAGCTGTTCGATCTCTGTGAGCGTTATCTGGCTCACGACCGCCCGATGCCGCTGGAGCCGTATGACCTTGGGCTGAAGGCGACCGATCTGCTGGCCGGCAGCCACGGGTGAGCCGACGGCGGAGCAATCGGCTCAGCGCGCGAGGCGATAGAAGCCCTGGCTGGCGGAAGAGGCGGGGATCGACAGCACCCAACGATTGGTGAGGAGCACAGGCGTGTCGGTGAGGTTGGTCCAGGTGATTGCCGGCAGGACTCCGGCATTCTGCAGGGTGTAGGACTCGCCGTCCGCGGGCCAGGACACTTCGATCGCCGACAAGGTCCACGCCACGGCCAGATCGGGTGGGTTGGGCTGGCCGGCATCCTGTTCATAGGCGCCGACGTCCATGGGCGCGCGGCGCACGTATCCGCGCTGGTCGACGGCCGGGGGGCCGGCCTCTTCCGGGACTCGGCTCAACGCCGGGCTGGTGGGGGTAAGCCCGAGCGTCCGGGTGAAGCCGCCGTTGTTCGTCACCGACAGCAGACCCAGATCCCCCAGAGACCCTTCGCTCGAAGTCGCGGTGAACGTCGGCGAACTGTCCGAACTCAGGTTGTAACCCTGGTCCTCGACGGTTCCGGAAGCGTTCGGAATCGTGTTGGTTGCAGCCTGGAACAAGTTGCCGCGCAGACGCAACGCGCCAGCGGTGTTGGCGAGCGCCGAACCCAGGCGCGCTCCCGGCGCACCCTGTCCTCCGTCATCAGCGAAGTCGCCTCCCGGTTCGCCTCCCGCCCCGCCCCCGCCCCCCTCGACGGCGTTGGCGGCGAACGTGCAGTGAATCAGCGTGGTTGTTCCGGACTCGTTGTGCAGGGCGCCCCCCGCGGCGCGTCCGCCGTCACCGCCGTCACCGCCGTCGGCGCTGGTCCCGCCGGTGCCACCGTCGCCGCCATCTCCGCCGGCGGCGGAGTTGGCGTAGAACGTGGAGTTGGTGACGGCGAGGGTGCCGCGGCGGTTCTCGATGCCGGCGCCGGAAGCAGCGCCCCCGGAGCTTCCGGTCGCGCCAGTCCGGTTCTCGGCTCCCGCCAGACCCTCGGCGCCGCCGGCGCCCTTGGCGACGTTGCTTTCCAGCATGCAGCGCTCGATGCCGATGGCGCCTGTGTCCAGCCAGAGAGCGCCGCCGGCCCCGGCCCCCGCCTTGCCGTCGCGGCCGTCCTGACTCAAAATGCCCGTTCCCGCCGCACTGAAGCCACCCAGGCCGCCCTGCACGCTGTTCGTGCCAAACGAACAACCGATAAACCAACCGCTCGCGGAATCCAGAATCGCCACCGCGCCGCCAAGGCCGGCCCCGCCGTCTCCGCCGTCTCCACCATCTTCCAGAGCGGCACTCAGGCCGCCATCGCCGCCGATGCCACCCTCGACGGTGTTCTGGAGGAAGACGCAGAACTCGGCTCGAAGGCTGCCTCCGCGAACGGCCACGGCCCCGCCGGTCGCGGTGCCCCCGGCGCCGCCACCGGCCGATTCGCGATCGGTGGCTCCCTGGACTCCGGGCCCGCCGTCTGCCGCCCCGACCGCATTGGCGTTGATGAGGCATTCGATCAGGGTCACGGCGCCGTCGGCGGTTTGGATCGCGCCGCCGCTGGCGGAAGCGGTCGATCCGATGGTCCCCGGCCAAGTGAAGACGCCGGTGCCGGCCAGGCCGTTGGTGCCCCCGGCCGCCGACGTCACGTGGTTGCCGCTCAGGACGCAGTTCGCGAGCGTCAACTCGGCGCCCGGCCCGTTGAAAATGGCACCGCCTTCCGCGCCGCCGCCGTCCCCGGCGTCCGCTCCGTCCTGGCTCACCGCACCGTCCCCGCCGCCGCCCCCGACGCCGGCCACGGCGGAGTTGCCCTGCAGCGCGCAGTCGGTCAACTCGACCACGCCTTCGTTGTAGATCGCACCGCCGCGCGCCGAGCCACCGTTGCCGCCGTCGCCCGGCCCATCATCCGCATACACGCCATCGCCGCCGTCGCCGCCGCTTCCGCCGACTGCGGCATTGGTGACGATGGTCAGGTCGATCCCCCGGAACGCGCCGTTGGTCCGGACCCACACCGCTCCCCCGCAGGCGTCGACGCCGTGCCCTCCGGAGTGGCCTTCGGCGCCCGCCGAACCGGAGGCGCCCGCGGCCGAACCGCCGGTGAGGGTGAAGCTTTGCAGCGTGAGCGATCCGCCGGGCATCACCTGGAACAGGCGGTTGGTTCCGCTGGAAGTGATCGTGACGGCGCCTGCCTCGGCCCGGATGGTGACGGTGTTGCTCACCACGATCTGGTTGGTGAGGTAGACCGTCCCCGCGCAGCCGTAAACGTAGAGGCCACCTGCCTGAACCGCAGCCACCAGATTCGACTCGGTGCAGTCGGAGATGGTCACCGAGTCGGCCGCGGGGAGGGGGTTGGCGATCAGCAGGAAAACGAGGGCCAGCCAGCGAGCAAGAGTCGGTCGAGGCCGTCGCGGTTCTCCCGTGTGCACAACGGGTTGTAACCCGATCCGCGCGGAAAGTTGCGGGAGCACTGGAGTCGTCTGAAAGCGTGCCCACCAGGTGCGACCGACTCGCCGGATTAATCGTGCATATGCACGATTAATCCGGCGAGTCGGGGTCCGCGGCTGCGTGGGTCCAAATCCTGGGGTAGCCGTGGACGTCAGTCCGCGCACTCTTCTCCCGCACCGGATGCGCGCCAGCATGAGGTGGGGACACGCGGCCGCGCGTGTCCGTCCGGCTGCAGAGAGGAGCTGCGTGCGCTCCTGCGAGCGCCCGCAGGGCCGCCTCGGCCCCGCGCCGCGGGGCCGTGCGGGGCTGCCCCGATGCGCGCCGCCTGGAACAGTCTGCCTACCCGAAAGGATCCAATCTCGCGACGAGGAACACGCGGCGGCGCGCCTCGGCCTGGCCTCCCGGCCAGGCGCATATTTCACACGCTCGCCGCGTGTGAAATATGCGGGCTAGGGCCTGCGCCCCTGGCTCCGGGGTCAGGGCAGGTAGAGACGATAGAACCGGTCGCTGGTCGACTGGATTGAGTTGGTCACCATGTAGAAGCCGCCGACGGCAACAGGGGCGGGTGTGGCGATGGTCCAGGTGTTTGTGGCGCCCAGCGTCGGGGTCCACTGCAGTTGCCAGGGAGCGGCTGAGGTGGGCCAGGAGACGACCAATTGGGTGGTGCCCGTCAGTTGGGGGATGTTGAGCGTCCGGGAGGACTCGCGCAGGAAGGTGGAGACGGCGACGGAGGTGTTGTCGCCGACGTTGTACTCCTCTTCGGCCATGGTGACGGTGGCGCGGTTGGTGAGGAGGTAGCCTTCAGTGGTGGGCAGGCCCACGATGGTGAGGGTGGCGGTGGCCCGGGCGTTGAGGATGCCGAGGTCGCAGACGACGGGGCTGGCGAGGTTGGTGTTGCAGGTCCCTTGTGAGGGTGTGGCGGAGACCAGGGTGACGCCGGGGGGGAGGTAGTCGGTGAGTTGAACGCCGGTCACGATGGACGGTCCGCGGTTGGTGACTTCCAGAATCCAGGTCTGTTCGAGGTTGGGCTCCGCCCAGGTTGGGGCTGTCAGGTGCCGCGCTGTCAGGTCGCTGCCGGTCGTCACGGTGAAGTCACTTGTGCTGGCGACGGCGCCGTCGGGGGTGGTGAGGCGGATCGGGCCGGTGGCGCCGTTACCGGGCACGGTCGCCTGGATCTCGGAGGCGGACACGATGGTGAAGCTGGCGAGGGAGTTGTGGAAGCGGAGTTGCGTGACCGGGAGGAATCCGGTGCCGCGGACGGTGACCTTGGTGCCGGCGGGGCCGAGGGTGGGCTCGAACGAGGTGATCCGCGGGAGGATCTTGAAGGTGGTGGCAGTGATGAAGGCACCGGCGGGGGCGAGGATGCGGATCGGGCCGGCAGTGGCGCCCGCCGGGACGATCGCGTCAATACGGTTCGAGGCGGCAACGGTGAAGTCGGCGGGGACGCCGTTGAAGGCGACTTCGGTGGTGCCGATGAAATTGGTGCCGGAGAGAACGATGGAGTCGCCGGCAGGCGCGGCGGCGGGGGAGAAGCCGGTCAGTTGTGGGGGCACGTAGAAGGCCTGGGAGTTGGTGGTGCTCCCGTTGGGGGTGGTGACGCTGATGGGACCCGTTTGGGCACCGGCGGGGACGTAGGCGGTGATTTGGGAGGAGGCGGCGGCGTAGGCGTAGGGATCGACCACGCCGTTGAAGCGGACGGTGACCGGTGGGAAGAAGTTGCGGCCTTCCAGGATCACCTGGGTGTGCCGGGCGCCGGCGGCGGGGCTGAAGGCGGTGAGAAGGGGTCCGCCGCCGTAGACGGTGAAGTCTCTGGAGGAAACGAAGACGCCGGCGCTGTTGGAGGCGCTGATGGGGCCGGTGGTGGCGCCCGACGGCACCTTGACTTGCAGGAGTTCGGGCGTCTGACCCGTAACCGTGAAGGTGGCGGCGACACCGTTGAAGCGGATCGTGCTGTTGGTGAGGTTCGCCCCCCACAAGCTGACGTTGTCACCCACCTTGCCTTCCAGCGGCTGGAACTCCTCGATCACCGGTGCGCCCACGACGAAGTTGGCGGCGGAGCGTCCGCTCCCATAGTTGTTGGTGACGGAGATGAGCCCCGTGGTGGCGCCGGCCGGCACCTGCACATGGAAGCTGTAGGGCGTAGGTGGCTTCGGCGGCTGGGTGGTGATGCTCCGGTTGTTGAACCCGACGCCCGTCAGGTTCGTGAAGTTCAGGCCTTCGATCGTGACCTGGGTGTAGCCCGCCTTGCCGTAGGCGGGCGTGAAATTCGTGATCACCGGCGCCCGCGTCACCAGGAAGTCACTCGCGCTCACCGCCGTCCCCTTCGCGGTCGTCACCGTGATCTTGGCGTTGCCCAACACCGCGCTGGCCGGAACGTCCGCGTGGATCTGCGTCTCGGTCACCTGCACCACGCGCGTCGAGGCGACGTTGCCAAACTGGACCGCGGTGATGTTGGTGAAGTTCACGCCGGCAATCGCAACCGGGGCGCCCGGCGCGCCGGCGATCGGCCAGAAACCGTCGACGACCGGCGCCGGGCCGATCACGGTGAACGCGTTGCTGGAGACGAAACGCCCGGCCGGACTCTCGATGGTGATCGGCGCCACGGGCGTGTTCGTCGCCCCCTGCGGCACCCGCGCGTGGATCTGCTTGGGCGTGGTCGCCGAGAACGTCGCCGGCGTGGCCCCAAACAGCACGTTGGTCACGTCGCTGAAGTTGAGCCCCTCGATGCTCACGGTCCCGTTGGTGCCGCTGCGGGCGGGGTTGAAATCCGTGATCCGGGGCGCGGCCATGAACGACGCGGCGCTGCTCCCCACGGAGGAGGCATCCTCGACGCGGATCGGACCCGTGATGGCGTCGAACGGGACCACGGCGACGAGTTGGCTGGCGGAGACCAACCGGAAATCGGCCACGGCATCATGGAACAGAACTCGGAGGGCGCCGGTGAATCCCGAGCCGTTGACGGTGATCTGCGTGCCGGCGACGCCGCGGGTGGGGGTGAAGTTGCTGACCGCGGGTGCGGCTTGGAGCGACTGGACCAGCCAGGCAGCCAGGCCCGCAAGCGCGAGAGTCATGCGCAGTGGCGCCATAAGATGAGCCGAGGGATTCATGAACAGGGCGGAACGGTTTTCGGGCCGGAGAGCGCGGCCTCCAACTGCAGGCGGCGCGCAAGGAATTGGCGGATCAAGGGGATCTCGTCGCGATCGTCGATCGTGTGGACCTTGACGAACTCATGCCATTCGATGGGGAGGCCGCGGTCGCGGAGGAACTGGTATTGGCTCTTGGGCAGGCCCATGGGGATGAGCGGGTCCAGAGTGCCGTGGGTGGCGAGGAGGGGCAGTTGTTCGGCGTGGGGCGACCGTTCGGCGAGCAACTGTTCCGGTTCATGGACGTAGCCGCTGACGGCGACGAGCCCGG
>CAYSPU010000032.1:20340-22386 GCA_964432995.1 uncultured Verrucomicrobiota bacterium | reverse complement strand
TCCACGGTCATCAGGCCGCCCTGCGAAAAACCGAACAGCACGGTCTGCTCGGTGGGGAAGCCCCGCCGCCGCTGCTCGTCCAGAAGCTCGACCAGCAGTTTCCGGCTCCGTCGAACGCCGGGGTCCGCGTCCCCGTCAAGGTCGTACCACGAGTAGCCGGTGAAGTAGTCGTCGGGTGCGTTCACCAGGAGGTAGTTGAGCCAGGGCAACCCCAGCACGGAGGGCATCCAGGTGTAACCCTCGGTGCTGTCGCCCAACCCATGAAGGACCACGATCAATCGCCGCGAGGAGCGGTCCTCGGCCGGTAACAGTTCGGCTTCCAGCATCGGGCGATTTAACCGGCCCCCCCGAGTCGAGGGAAGCACGGAAAACTTCAAGTTTTCGCTTACAGCGCCGATAGAAGGGCGGGGCCCCGGTTCCACAGTCGGGCCGGCAGTTTGGCATGACTGAAGGCAAGTAGCAGAGCCCCAACCGTTTGCCCTGTTTGCGCACAGCTCAACGATGAGTCGGCCACTACAGATCCTACTGGTCGAAGACTCGGAAGATGAAGCCCAGTTGGTCCTGCGGGAACTGCGGAAGGGAGGCTTCACACCCGAGGCGCTGCGGGTCGAGTCCGAACCCGAGCTGATTGACGCGCTCCAGGCTCGTTCCTGGCAGTTGGTGCTGTCCGACTATCGCCTGCCGGGCTTTGACGGGATGCGCGCTCTGGAATTGGTGCGGAAGCATGACGCCGAGGTGCCGGTGATCATGATCTCGGGAACGATGGGCGAGGAACTGGCCGTGGCCACCATGAAGGCGGGGGCCCACGACTACGTCATGAAGGACGCCCTCGCCCGGCTGACGCCCGCCGTGGAACGAGAGCTGCGCGAGGCCGATCGGCGCCGGGAGAAGCGGCGGGCCGAAGACGCCCTCCGCAAGAGCGAGGAGCAATACCGCGAACTCGTCGAGAACGCGAACAGCATCATCCTGAGCCTGGATTGCCAGGGGCAGGTCACTTTCATCAATGAATTCGCCCAGCGCTTCTTCGGCTTCAGCCGCGACGAGATCCTGGGACGCAACCTCGTCGGCACGATTGTCGCCCCCGGGGAGCACAGCGGTTGGGACTTCCGGCAGCTAACGGCGGAACTCGCGCAGGAAGGGGAGCGGCCAGCCGCCCGGGAGCGGGAGAACCTTCGCAAGGACGGCAGCCGCGTCTGGGTGAGCTGGACCAACACCTCGATTCGCGACGACGCCGGTAACGTGGTCGGAATCCTGGCGGCCGGCCACGACTTGACGGAGCGGAAGCGGGCGGAGCGCGCGCTGCAGGAGAAGGCGCGGTTCGAGGCGGTCTTGCTCCAACTAATCAAGGGCGGAAAGGCGGACTCGGCGGAAGCCATCCACCGCATCACGGAGACCGTCTGCCTGACGCTGGAGATCGAGCGGGCGGCGGTCTGGCACTATGCCGAGGACCGGAAGGTGCTGCAGTGTGAAGACCTGTTCCTGCGGAGCCGGCAGGAACATCAGCACGGACTGCAGTTGGATGTCGGCCGGTTTCCCCACTACTTCACCGCCCTCAACGCCGGCCGCGCCATCGCCGCTCCGCATGCCGCCACCGATCCCCGCACCGAAGGCTTCACCGAGGCCTACCTGAAGCCCTTTGACATCTCCTCGATGCTCGATGCTCCCGTCTGGCGCGAAGGCCAGGTCGCCGGCGTCGTCTGCTTCGAACAGGTCGGAACGGACCGGGACTGGACCCCTGAAGAACGGGATTTCGCCGTGGGCGTGGCCGATCTCGTGACCCGGTGTTGGGAGGCGGCCGATCGCAAGCGCGCCGAGGAGGAGCGGCATAACCTCGAACGCCATGTGCTGCACGTGCAGAAACTCGAAAGCCTCGGCGTCCTCGCCGGCGGCATCGCGCACGACTTCAACAACCTGCTCATGGCCATCCTCGGCAACGCGGACCTTGCCCTCCAGGACGTGACGCCCTCATCCCCCGCCCGCGGCAGCATCCTCGAGGTCATCAAAGCCGCCCGCCGCGCCTCCGAGCTCGCCCGCCAGATGCTCGCC
>CAYSPU010000032.1:10636-20330 GCA_964432995.1 uncultured Verrucomicrobiota bacterium | reverse complement strand
AGGTCGCAGGCGAGCGCGAGCTCGAGCCCGCCGCCGAGCGCGTAGCCGCTGACCGCCGCGATCACCGGAATTGCGGTGCCGGAGATCGCGGCAAAGGCGCTCGGCAGTCGGCCGAGCTCCATCGCCTCGACCAGGTCAACCTCGCGGTTCTGGCCCGGGAGATGGCACATCTGCTCGAGGTCTCCGTGTCGAAACGAGCGCGCCTCGAGTGCCGCCTGGCCGACCACCTCCCTTGTTTCGAGGGCGATGTCACCCAGATCCGCCAAGTGATCATGAATTTGATCACCAATGCCTCTGACGCTCTCGGCGACCAGGACGGCAGCATTCTCCTCTCCACGGGCGTCCAAAACTGCGACCGCGCGACACTCGACCAGACCATTGAGGCCCTCCGCCTCGGACGCGAGCAACCGCTCCCCGAAGGTCCCTACGTCTACCTCGAGGTCCAGGACACCGGCTGCGGCATGGACGCCGCCACCCAGAAACGCATCTTCGATCCCTTCTTCACCACCAAGTTCACCGGACGCGGCCTCGGCCTCGCCGCCGTGCTCGGCATCGTGCGCGGTCATCGGGGCGCCATCACCATCGACAGCCAGCCTGGCCGGGGAACCAGATTCCGGGTTTTCTTCCCCGCCCAAATGGCGCCCGCCACCGCTGCTCCGCGCCGCACCGGTGACACCGCCCAGATTCATAAGTGGCGCGGCAAAGGCACCGTCCTCATCGCCGACGACGAAGCCACCATCCGCACGGTGGCGGCCAAGATGCTCACCCGCCTGGGATTCGAAGTCCTGGCCGCCGCCGACGGTCAGGAAGCCCTCGACCTCTTCCGCCTCCACGCGGAGCGCATTGTCTGTGTGCTGCTCGACCTCACCATGCCCCAACTGGACGGCGAGCAAACCTTTCACGAAATCCGCCGGATCGACCCCGCCATCAAGGTCATCCTCTGCAGCGGCTACAGCGAGCAGGAGGCAGTCGAACGGTTCGTCGGGGAAGGCCTCGGCGGCTTTCTGCAAAAACCCTACTCGCTCGGCGCCCTCGAGACGGTCCTCAAGGGCGTGGTGGCACCGCCCGAACCTGTGCCTGCCGCCTGAGCGCATCGCCGAATCCCACGCTTGCCAAGCACCCCCGGGCAGGCGTTGAATGGTGCCGTCGAACCAGCTCGTCCCATGCGCAAGCTTTTCTATGTGGACCTGAAGATGTGCGGCGGAGACAGTCTGCCGGAGGAGTTCGATCTGGAGGAATTCTGCGAGGTGCTCCAGGGTAAGGTCGCGCCCGACATCGAGGTCGTCCCCCTGACGGCCACCCCGGCGGCCGCGGCAAACCGCGACGGCGCCCTGGTTCCCCAAGCGGTCCTCCTCGAGGCCCTGGGCGAATACTGTCACCGCTAGCCCTCTCCGCACACCGTGCACCGTTGCCCGCGCGCACTGGCCACGCGTCAGGGAGTCCGGCGCGCCGGGATCATCCTTTTGCGCTTTTTTGCGGCTGTCCCCCCCTCTGCAGGACCTCGCTGACCGTCATCCTTTTCTGCGGCCGCCAAAAGGCACAGAACCGGCCCGCCCCAATAACCCCCGGGCCGGGAGGGCAACGCGCGCAGTCACGAGTTCGCGCTGATCCCCTTTGTGCGTCCTTCGCGCTTGTTCGCGGCGGCCCGCACCATTCCGCGGTGATTTCGGGTTTGAGATCGGCAGCCAATTCCAGTATGCGTCCGCCATGATCAATCACCTTCCCAGCCCTCGACCCGTGGCCCGGCTGTCGACGTCCCTCCCCGCAGCCGCCGCCTTCCTCGCGGCGGTCGCCCCCCTCTTCGCCGCCCAGATCCCGCCCTTGGATCCGGCCAAATCCACGCCTCTCTTTCCCAAGGACGGCGCCCCGGCGGGATGGGTCGTCCGCGCCTGGAACGACGTCCGCAACCCCGCCGACGGCAACCCTGTCTGGAACGTCGAACACGGAATCCTCCATGGCGGCGAACCCCGCGGCAGTTGGCTCCTCAGCGAGAAGGACTACGGCGACTTCCTGCTCGAATTCGAGTTCAAGCTCGGGGAACGCGGCAACAGCGGCTGCGCCCTCCGCGCACCCTTGGCGGGTGATCCGGCCTTCGACGGCCTCGAACTGCAGATGGCCGATTACCGCTACAACCCCGAGGCCAAGGACTCCGAGCTCACCGGCGGCCTCTATCGCGCCGTCGCGCCCCGACAGCAGATCTACCGCCCCACCGAATGGAACCACTGCCGCATCGAGTGCCGCGGCGCCCGCGTCCGCGTCGAACTCAACGGCACCCTGATCCTGGATGTCGATCTCGACAACCAAACCGCCACCGTGAAACGCCACGACGGCACCGATGCCCCGCCCTTGAAGGACCGGCCGCGACGGGGACACGTCGGCTTCCAGGAACTCAGCCGCGACGGTGCCCACGTCCAGATCCGCAACGCGCGGATCCAGCCGCTGGATTAACACGAGGTCCATCGTTCAAGGGCGCAGCGAGCTCGTCCCCCCTCCCTATGAACCTCCACTCGGAGGTAGGGACGCCCGGCCTCGGGCGTCCGGCGGTGCCCCTGCACGAAACGCAGTGTCCTGAAGTCGCGGGGCCGCGCGTCCCTACCTGCCTGTTCGGGGGTCGAACGCGCGACTGGTTTCGGTGTGAGAAGAAGAAACGGAGCCGACCCCTGGTCTCTGGCAGCACATGACTCAGAAGTCTCAAGGGATACCATACCCAGTCCTCGCCGCGCGTGACGCCATGGCCACCCGCTTCGAAATCCTGCTGCCCGCGGGCGATCCCCTCCATCTGCGCGCCGCGGCCGAGGAAGCCCTCGACGAAATCGCACGCCTCGAAAACCAACTGAGCCGCCATCGGCCCACCAGCGAGCTTTCCCACCTGAACGCCCGCGGCGCCACCGGGCCGGTGCGTCTGGACCCGCGCCTCTTCCGCCTGCTGCGGACCGCGCAGGAACTCTGCCGCCACACCGATGGCGCCTTCGATCCCACGGTGGCCCCACTCCTGGATTGCTGGGGATTCACCAGCGGACAACCGCGCATCCCTTCCGACGACGAACTGCGGGACGTCGCGCGCCGGCTCGGTCCCGACCAGATCGTCCTGGACCCAGCCACGGGCACGGTCCGACTCGCGCAACCAGGGGTCGGACTGGATCTCGGCGCCATCGGAAAAGGGTACGCCGTCGATCGCGCAGTCGAGATCCTCAGAGATCTTGGGATCGAGAGCGGACTGCTTCACGCCGGGACCAGCACCGCCTGCGCTTGGGGCAAGCCTCCCGGCGGCGGCTCGTGGCGCATCGGCGTTCCCCGGCCGGACGCCGCCCGCCGGGGGCTCACGGCGAAGGCGTTGGCAGAGGCCGCCGCCCCAGGCGCCGAAAACCCGAACGCCGCAGCTCTCTTGACGACCATCGAGCTTCACGACGAAGCGCTCTCGGTTTCCGCTGTCTGGGGGCGCGCGTTCCGTGTCGGCGGCGAGAGCTTCGGGCACGTGCTGGATCCCCGCACCGGCCGCCCGGTCTCCGCGAATCTCATGGCGGCCGTGGTCTGCGACTCCGCCACCGAGGCGGACGCGCTGTCGACCGCGCTCCTGGTCCTGGGGACACCCGGCGTCGAGATGCTGTCGCGCGGGCGGCCTGGATTCCGGGCGCTGGTCGTTCCCGCCAGCCCGCATATTGCACACGCGGCGAGCGTGTGAAATATGCGCCTGGCCGGGAGGCCAGCCCGAGGCGCGCCGCCGGACCGCGCCTGCGTCTTGGAGAGCGCTGCCGGCGCAGCGCTTTCCCTTTGCCTGACCCTTTCCGCGGGCTGTTTTCTGGGTAACCGCCCGCCCTCACCCCGCCCCTCTCCCGTCCGACGGGAGAGGGAGGTCCTCCGACGCCTCTCGAGACTCGGCGAGCGCGTCCGCAGGAGCGAAAACCGTGCGTCGACCGGGGACGACCGAACCGCCAGCGCCACATACGCGAGGATCCGGGCCCACGATGGCGGTTGCGCTGGAGCGGCAGGTGACGCAAGCTTGCAGTTGAGAATGGCCGAAAACCAGAAACACAGCCCCCCTGCCAGTCCCGATTCGCCCTGTCTGGTGCGCGCGGTCCGGGAAGCAATGGCCGCGGACCCCACTCTCGAGGCCGTTCGGATCGACCGCGATCGGCAGTCTGTGTCGGTTGCGACCCTGGGGAAGCCGCGGCACGAGAATCTGGCGGAGGCCGTCAGCGGGGAGATCCAGCAGTTGGAGGCGGCCGGTGGCCATGCCTCCTGCGAGCTGTTGCGCGGCGCGCAGAGCTGCTCCCAGTGCGCGGAGAATCCGCAGTCGGCCGTCCCCACACGCCCACTCCAGATCCGGCAAGAAGGCCCGACAACCCTCATCGCTCGCGTGACGTGTCCCACGGCGCAGCGGTTCTGGCGTTGGCGGGAGGTGCCGCTGCCGCGGATTGTCTCGCGCGAAGTCGTCTTCTCCGGCGAGGAGGATTATGACCGCGAGTGGCGGCAGCAGTTGGTGGCGGCGGTGTTGTGTGGGTTGTTTGCCTTGGCGGCGTGGATCGTGCCGCGGGCGGAGGTGGCGTTCTGGCTCTACCCGCTGGCTTACGTGGCCGGCGCCTGGTTCACCGTCGGTGAGGTGCGCGAGCGCCTCCGCGATGGCGTTCTGGATATCCACTTCCTGATGCTCGCCGTCGCCGCCGGCAGCGCCAGCATCGGGGCGTGGGCCGAAGGCGCCATCCTGCTCTTTCTCTTTTCGTTCTCCGGCGCACTCGAACACTACGCGCTTGGTCGGACGCAACGGGAGATTCGGTCCCTGTTCCGCGCGGCGCCCAAGACGGCCACACGCGTGGACGAATTCGGCCGCGAGGTCCCCACCGCGGTGGATCAGCTCCGACCGGGCATGCGCCTGCTGATCCGGCCGGGAGAACTGTTTCCGGTGGACGCGGAGATCCGCCGCGGCCAGACCGCCAGTGACGAGTCGACGCTGACGGGAGAAGCGGTTCCGGTCGAGAAACGGGTAGGCGACCTCGTGCTGGCCGGAACCCTGAACCTCTGGGGCGGGGTGGAAGTCGACGTGAAACGCCCGGCCAGCGAAAGCGCCTTGCAGCAGGTGATCCGTCTGATTCAGGAGGCGCAGCGGTTCAAGGCGCCGTCCCAGCAGTTCACCGACCGTTTCGGGACGCGCTACACGGTCGCGGTTCTCGGTCTGTGCGTGGGCATGTTCTTCGTTTGGTGGCTGGCGATCGGGTGCCCCCCTTTCGTGTCGGCACCCGGTCAAGCGAGCGCCTTCTACCGGACAATGACGCTCCTGGTCGTGACTTCGCCGTGCGCCCTGGTGTTGTCCATCCCCTCCGCCGTGCTGGCCGCCATCGCCTGGGGGGCGCGGCGCGGCGTGCTCTTCCGCGGCGGCGCCGCGGTCGAGAAACTGGCCGAGGTGGATGTGGTGGCGATGGACAAGACCGGCACCCTGACCACCGGGGAACTGCAGGTCGAGCGAATCGAGAGCTTCCCCCCAGGCCGCGAGTCGGCCGTGGCCGAGCTGGCCTACTCGCTGGAACGAATGTCCACGCACCCCCTGGCGCGCGCCCTGGTCCGCCACGGCAAACAACACGGCCTCCGCGTCTGCCAACTTGAAGACTTCCAGTCGCTGCCCGGTCTCGGCGTCCAGGCCCGCTGGCGAGGACAGGACGTCCGACTGGGCCGACGCGAGTGGCTGGGCGGCGCCATCGATGCCGGTGTCTGCGCCCAGGTTGGACCCGTCGATACCGCGCATTCGGAGATCTGGTTGACGGGTGACGGCCTCGTCGGACGCGTCCTGCTGCGGGATGACTTGCGCCCAGCCGCCCGCGGGGTGATCGCCGCACTGCGCGAACTCGGATTGCGCATCCTGGTTCTCACCGGGGACCGACGCGCCGCCGCCGAGCAACTCCGCGCCGAAGCCGGAGTGCAGGAGATCCGCCCGGAACTGAAACCCGAAGAGAAGGTCGAGATCATCCGGGATCTGACCCGCGAAGGCCACCGGGTGGCCATGATCGGCGATGGGGTCAACGACGCCCCCAGCCTGGCGGCCGCGCATGTGGGCGTTGCCATGGGCGCCCGCGGCGCCGATGCGGCTCTGGAGCAAGCGGAAGTGGTCCTCATGCACGACCGGATCGAGAACGTCCTCGCGGCCTACCAGTTGAGTCGGCGCGCCCGGAGGATCATCCGTCAGAACCTCACCCTGTCGTTGGGAACCGTGGTCGTGCTCGCGGCCATGGCGCTGGTGGGAACGATTCCCCTGACGTTTGGCGTGCTGGGGCATGAAGGGAGCACGGTCATCGTGGTCTTGAACAGCCTGCGCCTGCTCTTCACCCGCCCCCCGGTTGCCGCCTCCGCGGGTCCTGCGCAGGCATAGTCCGACTGCGTTCCGGCGGCGTTCCGGATCGGGTCTTCAACGTTCAGGTCTGGAGAGCTTCCCGGGGCACTGTTTGGGGGCGGGGTCCCGGCATGGGGGGTGCTCTTGAGCGGGCATCGAGCCGGCCGGCAAGCTCCGAACCGAGAATCAAGTGATTGCCGACCCGGTCTCGGGTGCCCGTACCCAATTGGGACAAGAACGCAATGGAAACTGTACAGCTCACCCCTCGTCGTTCCAGGAGCTGTGGTTCGCTCGTGATAGGCGGCCTCGTTCTCCTCGGCCTGACATGCGCCGCCCTCGCCCAACCCTCGCCGCCACCCCGCGAGTTTGCAGTGGGGAATCTGCACCGGCTCGATCAGTTGCCCGAGAGCCGGATCCGCGGCCGGATCGAGCAGTTGCCGGACGCCGCGCAGAAGCGCGCCTTCCGTTGGCTGCAGAGCTTCCATTTCACCGAGAAAGACCTGCCGGCGCTGCATGCGGATGCAAACGGAGGCATCTACTTCGTCTGTGCGGGAGCGGCGATGGGCGACGCGGCACAACCGGAGGATGATACCACGAACCCGCCAATAGCGGCGGCGGCGGTGCCCGTAAGCCCGTTCCCGTCGGGCCTGGCGTTCCACAGCCGGCCCGGCGCGCCGAATGTCCTGTATCTCAACTTTGCCGGCGAGACGGTCATCAACACCGAGTGGAATACGGAGGTGGGGCGGGCGGAGATACCCGCCGTTGCCTTCAGTACCGACACGGATCTGACGACCTACAGCGATGCGGAGCAGTTGATCATCAAGCGGATCTGGCAGCGGGTGGCGGAAGACTACGCGCCGTTCAACATCGACGTCACCACGGAACGACCCGCGAGCTTCAACACGCGCACCGCGCACGCGCTCATCACGCGGAACACGGACGCCAACGGCCAGCCCAACCCGGCGTCGGAGGCGGGGGGCGTGGCGTATGTGAACGTCTTTGGCACCACCAGCTACGCGAAATACCGGCCCGCCTGGATCTACCATAACAACCTCGCCAACGCCGAATACTACATCGGCGAGGCCGCGGCACACGAGATCGGCCACAACCTGGGCCTCAGCCACGACGGGAAGACCGACGGGACCGAGTATTACGGTGGCCATGGGAGCGGCGACATCTCCTGGGGACCGATCATGGGAACCGGCTACAACCGCAACGTCAGCCAATGGTGCAAAGGGGAGTATTACCTGGCGAGCAACACCCAGGACGATCTGGCCACCATTGCGGGCAAGGTTTCCTATCGCTCCGATGACCACGGCAATACCTCCGGCACCGCCACCCCGGTCGTGCTCTCCGGCGGCACCAACATCGTCTCCACCACTCCCGAAAACGATCCGGCCAACGCCAACACCGCGAATAAGGGGATGCTCGAGCGCACTACAGACGTGGACGTCTTCTCGTTCGTGACCGGATCCGGTCGGGTCCAGCTCGCGGTCAACCCCTGGATCACACCGTCCGGGGTGACGCGTGGCGGCAACCTGGATGTGCGCCTGGACCTCTACAACGAGGCTGGCACCTTGCTGCTGACCAGCAATCCCGAAACCCAGACCGTTGCCACGATCGATACGAACCTGACCGAAGGCCGCTACTATCTCCACGTCCGGAACACCGGCGCCGGCGATCCCATGAGCTCGACGCCCACCGGATACACGGCCTATGCGAGTCTGGGGCAGTACTTCCTGAGCGGTTCGGTGGTGGCCACCACCACCTTCATCGCGCCCCCGGTCGCCGAACTGCACATCGCGGATCTCACTCACGCCGGCCAGAGCGTTCACGAGTTCACGGTCACTTACTCCGACGACGTGGCCGTCGATGTGTCGACGCTCGACTCGAGCGACCTCCGGATCAGCGGCCCCAACGGCTACGACCAGGCGGCCCAGTTCATGTCCGTGGACCTGTCGGGCAACGGCACTCCCCGCGTCGCCACCTATGTTGCGGAACCGCCAGCCGGCGACCTCTGGATGCCGGCCCACAACGGAACCTACACTGTCTGGATTCAGACCAACCAGGTCGGCGATGTCGAGGGCACCTGGACGGCCGCGGGAGCACTGGGCGAGTTCCACGTCGCTGTGCCATCCGTTGTCTACGCCGCCAACATGGACGCGGATCCCGGATGGACCCTGGAACCCCAATGGCAATACGGCGCCCCGTCCTACAGCGGATCGGGGCCGACCAGCGGGTTCACCGGCACCCATATCCTCGCCTACAACCTGAGCGGGAACTACGGGAACAACTTGTCGGCAACCTACGCCACCACCCCAGCCATCGATTGCGCCGGCAGCACCGCGCTTACCCTGCGCTTCCAACGCTGGCTCCGCACCAGAAACAACGACACCGCATCCATCCAGGTCTCCACGAACGGAACCTCCTGGATCGACATCTGGTCGACGACCAGCGCGGTAGCGGACAGCGGTTGGCAGGAGGTGCAATACCCCCTGCCCACCAGTGTGGTCGGCAGCTCTTCCGTTCAACTCCGCTGGGGCCTGGCCTCGAACCCTGTCCAAAACGACATCGGTTGGAACCTCGACGATGTGGAGTTGCTCGGCGACGGCACGCCCGATACCACACCACCCACCGCGACCCTCAGCGTCGCCAACCTCACGGTGGAAGGAGCCTCGAACCACGTCTGCAGCGTGACCTACACGGATGAAACCGCGGTCCGCCTCTCGAGCCTCAATTCCTCCGACCTGATCGTCACTGGCCCCAACGGCTACTCGAATGCAGTGGAGTTCATCAGCGCGGATCTGCCCGCCGATGGCTCACCCGTCACCGCCATCTACGCTATCCCCGCCCCCGGCGGGATGTGGGATGAAGCCGACAGCGGCGCCTATGACATTGCCCTCGTGGAGAACGAGGTGCAGGACACTCTGGACAACGCCGTTCCCGCGACCGCCCTCGGTGGGTTCAGCGTCGCCATCACGACAGCGACCCCGGGCGTGTTGGAGGTCGGGCCGGTCGAGGGTTTGAGCGCCTCGGGTCCGGTGGGCGGTCCGTTCGCGCCGGCTTCGATCACTTACACGCTGAGCAACTCCGGCACTGCGGCGCTCAACTGGACGGCGGCGGCGGCGCAGAGTTGGGTGAGCTTGAGCGCGACCAGCGGCGAGTTGGCGGCGGGGGCTGCGACGACGGTGAGCGTGTCAATCAACGCCGAGGCCGAAGGCATGCCGGCCGGGAGCTACGGCGACACCGTCAGCTTCGTGAACACGACGACGGGCACTGGCAACACCACCCGGGCGGTGTCCCTGACGGTGACAGGCGCCGGCGTGTTGGAGGTCGGGCCGGTCGAGGGTTTGAGCGCCTCGGGTCCGGTGGGCG
>CAYSPU010000032.1:0-10536 GCA_964432995.1 uncultured Verrucomicrobiota bacterium | reverse complement strand
CGGCGCTCAACTGGACGGCGGCGGCGGCGCAGAGTTGGGTGAGCTTGAGCGCGACGAGCGGCGAGTTGGCGGCGGGGGCTGCGACGACGGTGAGCGTGTCGATCAACGCCGAGGCCGAAGGCATGCCGGCCGGGAGCTACAGCGACACGATCACCTTCGTGAACAGCAGCGCCGAGACGATCTCGAGAACTGTCGAGTTGGCCATCGAGGAGGTCACGTTGTCGCTCGCCGCCGCCGAGTTCGAGGGGGGAGAGTTTGTGTTGATCCTCCGAGGTGAACCGCTGCGGACCTACATCATCGAGGCGTCGCCCGATCTGGCGCAATGGAGTGCGGTCGCGACGAACGCGGCGGGCGCGGACGGTCTTTTGACACTCACAGACTCCGAAGCCAGCCTGCTGGAGAGACGTTTCTATCGGGCCTGCGAGCACCCTTGAGGTCGTGGTGCGGCCCCGGGCTGACCCGCATTCGCGCGCATCCACGGCGTCCCGAGGACGGTTCATCCGACGCGGGGTCCACCTTCATCTGACTCGTCATGGTGACTCTCATGATACTCGAGGGGGACGCGGCCGTCGAGGAACGCCCGGTTCAGCGGGTAGACCTCGGGATCGAGAATCACGTGGTAGAAGTGCCAGAGAAGGATGGCTAGGCAGGCGAGGATGGCTTCGTAGTAATGGATGGTGGCGGCGACGTCGATGGCCCAGCGCGGGAGCAAGCGGGTAACCTCGACCGGAAACCAGATCATCAAGCCCGTCACGCCCATGATGATCGTCCCCCAGACGACCGCCCAGTATTCGAATTTCTCGATGTAACCGAATCGCGGGAACCGCGCACGCCGGGGCTCGCGTCCGAGGGCGTAGCGAATGTTGTGACGGAGGTCAGCGAGGTCGCGTCTCCGCGGCCTGAGATCGCGAAGAAGCTGGCGGCCTTCCCGAGCAAAGGCCACGTGCAGGAGGTGGTAGCCGCAGACGCCGACCAGGACGAAGGCGGCGAAACGGTGGCTCCAGCGGCATATCAACTCGTCGGCACCGAAGCACCAGGCGATCCAGGAATCCGGGAACTTGAGGGCAAAACCGCTGGCGGCGAGAACCATGAAGCTGAGAGCGAGGGCGGCGTGCTGGAGCCGGTGGTTGAGGTTCATGCGCAGGACCGACGGGCCGCGATCACGGCGGGCGGTCTGGGCGCAGCGCAGCCAGAAGAGGCTGTTGTGCACCAGCAGGAGAGTCCCGGTAAGCACAATAAGGAAAAGGTAGAACCGACGAACCCATCGGTTGACCGCGGTGCCAAGGTCGCCCGACGCGGCCGCATCGAGGTGGATGCGGCCGAGCGCGAACTTCGGCGTAGCCCCGGCGTGACACTGGCGGCAGGTGCCCACCAGGTTGTCGGGGTGAATCGACGAAGCCGGGTCGGAGGAGGGGAGGATCCCGTGGACGCCGTGACAATCGGCGCACCGCGCGGCGGCGGCGTCTCCGCCCCGCCAGACGCGGCCGTGGGCGCTTCGGGCGTGGCTCTCGGATGCCTCCGCGTGGCACCCGCCGCAATCAACGGGGCCGGGGCCTGTGCCGTCGTCCGGGTGTTGGGCGGTGACGGTGGTATGACAACTGACGCAGGTGTTGCGGGCGTGGCAGGAGGCGGCCAGCAGTCGGGCGTCAACGAAGAGGGACCGAACCCGCCCGTCGGCATTGGTGGTGGTCAGATCCGGATCTACATGGCATTCGAGACAGTCGCTGTTGGGGACGACCTCTGCGGGAGCGGCCGCGGGGGCGGGTTCCCCCCCCAGGGCGGCGACGGCGAACAGCGATGCGCCCAACGCGCGGAGCAGCCATTGCCGCCGGGAGCGAGATGATCCTCTCATGAACAACCGTGCCGATCGGCAATCGAATCGACGCAGGGCTACTTCTTGAATTCCCGGACGTGCTTCACGAGGGCCTTGATCTCGGCGTCGCTGAGAATCGCGGAGTAGCCCTTCATCACGGTCTTGCCACCTTCCTTCTTGCCCTCCTCGGTGATCCGGATGGCTTCCTCGTCCGTGAATTTCTTCTGGTCGGCGGCGGAAGTGTAATCCTTGAGCCTGGTCCTCCTGCCCCTGGCGGTCTGGCCTTTGCCATCTTCGCCGTGGCACCGGGCACAGTGCTTCGTCCAATTCTCCTTCGCGTCCGCGGCAAGGGCCCTGGTCACCCCGAGGACCATGAAGATGGCAGACGCCAGCAGAACGATCCTTTTCATGGAATGTGTCGGCATGCGACGCTTCTATCCACCGGTTCGACGCCGGGCGTCAACCGGAAACTCACCGGAGACTGTCGATGCAGTGCATCCGGAGGTTGTCGGTCACCAGTCCCCGTCGGTGGGCGGGCAACACCGTTGCCCGCTCAGCGATGGGGAAACCGGTTCTGGGAGCGGCCAGACGGTGCTGGCCGCCCACCGACAACCTGGGGATGCGCCGCTGTCCCATGAATGCGCGGTGTTTTTTCTTCACACTCCCAAGCCGGCGGCCTACTATGCGCGCCGTCGCAACCGGAATGAGCCCACAACCGATTCTGCTGGTCGAAGACAACCCGGATGACGTGTCTCTGACGCTGCGCGCCTTCCGCAAGAACCACATCCTGAACGAGGTCATCGTCGCCCGGGACGGGGTGGAAGCTCCGGATTACCTCTTCGGGGCGGGCGTCCATGCGGGTCGGGACACGGCGATCGAGCCGGGGCTGATCCTGTTGGACCTAAAGCTGCCCAAGATGGACGGCCTGGAAGTCCTGCGGCGGCTGCGGGCCGACGCGCGAACCCGGCTGGTTCGGGTGGTGGTGCTGACCTCGTCGAAGGAGGAACAGGACGTGGCGAGCTGCTACGAGTTGGGGGCGACCAGTTACATCCGCAAGCCGGTGGACTTCGAGGAATTCGTCAAGGTGGCCGGCCACTTGGGGCTCTACTGGCTGCTTCTCAACGAGCCGCCGCCTTGAGTCGGTGTCGGGCACGGAGTATGACGCGGCTCTTGCGAGTGTTGTTGGTTGAGGACTGCCAGGAGGACGCGCTGCTTCTGCTTCGGGAACTGCGCAAGGGGGGCTACAATCCGCAGTCGCAACGCGTCGCTACGGAGGCCGAATTGCGCCGGGCGCTCCAGAGCGCGGAGTGGGACCTCGTGCTGTCGGACTACTCCCTCCCCGGGTTCGGAGGCCGGGAAGCACTGCGTCAGGTGCAGGAGTCCGGACTCGATCTCCCCTTCATTCTGGTCTCCGGGGCCATCAGCGAGGAAATGGCCGTGGAAGGCATGAAATCCGGAGCCCACGACTTCGTCCTCAAACAGAACCTCGGCCGGCTCCTGCCGGCGGTCGACCGGGAACTGCGGGAGGCCAAGGAACGACGGGAACGACGCCGGGCCGAGGCCGCCCTTCGCCAGAGCGAACAACGCCAGCGCCTCCATTTTGCCCAAACCCCTCTCGGGGTCATCGAGTGGGATGCCAACGGCCGGGTGGTGGCGTGGAACCCGTCCGCGGAGCGGATCTTCGGCTACGCGCCCGCGGAGGCGCGGGGAAAACCAGTCTCGATGATCGTGCCGGAATCAACGTGGACGCAGTTGCAGCCCGTTTGGCAGGCACTGCTCAAGGGAGAAGGAGGGTATCGAAATCGCAACCGGAACGTCACGCGGGATGGGCGGATCATCGAATGCGAATGGTACAACACCCCGCTCGTGGATGAACGTGGTGAGGTCATCGGAGTGACCTCGCTGGTGGAAGACATCACAACCCGGCAGCAGTCGGAGGAAGCGCTGCGTCGCAGCGAGGAGCGGTTCCGATCCCTCGTTTCCACCGTGCCCGGTGTGGTCTTCCAGTTCCGCCTCCATCCGGATGGCCATCGGTCGTTCCCCTTCGTCAGCGAACGGGTCGACGGCCTCGTGGGGGTGTCCGCGGAGGCGATCATGCGGGATCCGGACGCCTTCTTCCAACACATGACCGCCGCGGCGCGAGAAGGTCTCGATCAGCAACTGCAAAGACCGCTGGACCGGTTCACCCGGTCGGAATACGAGATTCCCGTGGTGACAGCTCGGGGCGAACACCGATGGCTTCGCGCTTATGCGGAGCCGACGATGGAGGCCGATGGCAGCGTCCTGTTCCAGGGAGTGGTGGTGGACATCACCGAACGCCGGCTGGCGGAAGAGGCCCGCGAACAACTCGAGTCCCAACTCCGCCAGGCGCAGAAGATGGAGGCCATCGGCACCCTGGCCGGCGGCATCGCCCACGATTTCAACAACATCCTCGCCGCCATCGTTGCCTTCGCCGAACTCGCCCGCATGGATGCCGGGGAAAACGCCGAAGTCCAGGAGTCCCTCGCCAATCTGCTGAAGTCGGCAAAGCGCGCCGAGGAACTCGTGCGGCAGATCCTGGCGTTTGGCCGGCGGGCACAGCACGAGCGGCGTCCGCTCTCCCTGGGGCCCGTCGTCACGGAATCCCTCAAGCTCCTGCGCTCGGCATTGCCTGCCACCATCGAAATCCTCGCCGAATGCCCGTCCGACTCCCCGGTTGTGCTGGCCGATCCTACCCAGATCCACCAGGTGCTGCTCAACCTCTGCACCAATGCGGCCCATGCCATGCGCGGGGGCGTCGGCCGGTTGGCCATCGCGCTCCATCCCGTCCAGGTCGACGCGCGTACGGCCGAAACCAACCCGGACCTCCGCCCCGGCCCGTACGTCCGCCTCGAAGTCAGGGATGCCGGCCACGGAATGGACGCCGCGACCCTCAAACGGATCTTCGACCCCTTCTTCACCACCAAAGGCCCCGGAGAAGGCACCGGCCTCGGCCTCGCCGTCGTCCACGGCATCATCAAGGAGCACGAAGGCGCCATCCGCGTCGAAAGCCAACTCGGCCAAGGCACCACCTTCCGGATCTACCTCCCCGTCTACGCTGGCACCGGCCCCGCCCGGGAACCCGCCACCAACCTCCTGCTCCGCGGACAGGGAGAACACGTGCTGTTCGTCGACGACGAACCGGCCCTCGTCCTCGCCGCCAAGCGCATGCTCGAGCGAATGGGCTATCGCGTCACCGCCATCCTCGACCCGCACGGCGCCCTCGAACTGTTCGAGTCGCACCCCGACGATTTCCAGTTGGTGATCACCGACATGACGATGCCGGGGATGACCGGCATCGACCTCGCCACGCGCGTGCTGCAACGCCGACCCCGCCTCCCCGTGCTCCTGGCCACCGGCTTCAGCACCACCTGGACCGTCGAAACCGCCCGCGCCCTCGGCATCCGCGACGTCGTGCTCAAACCTCTCGCCATGGAAGACCTGTCGCAGGCCATCCGGCGCGTGCTCCAGCCAGCCTGAGAAGTCCGCGCGCACAGCCCGGCAAACCCCCGCCCCCTGCCCCGGTCCGCTCCGCTCACCCGGCGAGCCGCGCCTTCACCAGAAACAAATCGTCCCGGTCGTCCGCCGAAATCAGGCAGAGCCCGGCCGGCTGCAACAGGGCCGGCCACTCCGCCGCCGGCGGCAAACGAACCCCCCCCCCCCCCCCCCCCCCCCCCCCCGGGGAAAGCCGAACAGGGAGCTGCCCCGCCAGATGCATCACCACCAGCTCTCCCCCGGGCTTCAACAACCGCGCCATCTGCCGCAACGCCCCCGCCGGGTCGCGAAAATGCGGGAAGGAATGGAAACACAACACCACATCAAACCGCTCCGCGACCGGCTGCTCGACGCAGATGTCCCAGTGCCGGAACTCGGCCGCCCAACCGCGCGCCCGCGCCTGCTCCAGCATGGCCGGTGAAAAATCCGCCGCCACCACTCTCCCCGGCTTCACCAGGTCGACCAGCCACCCGGTAATCTGACCGGTGCCGCACCCCACCTCCAGCACGTCCTGGCCCGGCCGCAGACCCAGCCGGCCGTCGAGCTCGCGCAGACGACGCAGCGTGGCCGCCGGATCGGGGCCCTGCGTATCCCACGTGGGCGCGTGCTGATCGAAGAAGGCGATGCGGGGGTCCGGGGGCGATGGGGAGGGCGGGCGGGTTGTGTTCACACGTGATTTGAATTGCGTAACACGAATGCTGACGTAACACTGACGGCTATGAACGTAACATCCCAGGAGCCCGCCCGTCAAGCCGCGTCCCGCCTCCCCGGGAGCCAAGGTCGTTTCTGCTCACCGCCAACGGATCGCAACCTGTCCGCGCCACAGCCCGATGGGCCGCCCAGGCCGGACTCGCCCTGCGGGTCGGCGGGGCCGCGGTTCAACGCCTCAGAAAGCGATCGGGGGCTGCGTCCCCACGCGGTCGGGGGAGGGCGGTTCCTGGCGTTCATCTCCGGAGTGTGGGTGCTGACCGCCACGATGCTGGCGGCGGAGACGCACTCCAACCTCCAGGCGGTCACCGCGACCGGCACCAGCGCCTGGAGCCCCGAGTTCCCCTTTGCCATCCGCGGCGTGCTGCTCTGCAACCCGGATGAGATGTTGAATGCCGCACCCAACTTCGCCGCCAACCCCACAAGCATGGGCGGTGAATGGCAGATCACCTTCCAGGCAGGCGAAGCCGGGGATCGCGGCGGCACCACCTGTTGGATGGGCCAGAACTACGGCAGCCTCGCCTGGGTCGGCGACGAACTGAGTTACTCGGACGAGGCGTGGGCGGCGGAAGTGCTGCGGCTGAACCATGACCCGGTGACCCTGCGTCCTTTCCGCGCCGGCGATCTGATCGAGGTCACCGCGCGCCAGTCGTTGTTCTACGGGGGCAAGCGCAATATCAACGAAGGCCACGACCTGAACCCGGACTACAACTTCGAGCTCCGCCTGGTGACGGCGGAGTATGGGTTGCCGGCGCCGGAGGTCATTACCTTGGCGGAGGTGATGCAACCGGGCGGCACGGCGGAAGATCGGTCGAGTTGGCTGCCCCTCTTCGATCCGACCCGGGCTACCGGCGGGGAGCATTACCAGGGAATGCGCGTCCGCATCAACGACCTCACGCTGCTCTCGACCCAGGGATGGAACGCCACCAACGCCTGGAGCGACCGCCTCTGCACGGTGACCGACGGAGCTGGCCGCTTCTTCACGCTGCGCCACCCGCGCTACAGCCTGGGCGCCGCGCCGACCGGCATCTTTGACGCCGTCGGCATCTTCACCCAGGAATCGGGCTCAGGCAACCAAGGGACAAACGGGTACGAGCTGTTTGTGCAGCAGGTTCTGCCGCGCGAACCGGCGCCCGAGCTGGCGATCGGCCTGAACCTGACCGTCTCCTGGCCGGTGTCGGCCAACGCCTACCAGTTGGAATGGCGCCAGGAGGTGGACGCCGGTGAATGGATGCCCGTGACCAACACCCCCGCCGTCATGGACGGTCGAAACACGGTGCTCCTGCCACCCTCCAGCCCACAGGGCTACTACCAACTGCGGCGGAAGGACTGAGTGCCAGGTCGCGGTCGATCGCGGAGGCCTCAGGCCGCCTTCAGGATCGCCTGGAGGTCCTTCTCCGCAGTGGTGATGGGCGTGAGATTGAACTTCTCGACCAGCACCTTGAGGACGTTCGGGCTGACAAACGCCGGCAGGGATGGCCCCAGCCGGATGTTGCGGATGCCCAAGTGCAGCAGCGTCAGCAGGATCGCCACCGCCTTCTGCTCGTACCACGAGAGAACCAGGGAGAGCGGCAGGTCGTTCACCCCGCACTGGAACGCCTTGGACAACGCCACGGCAATCTGAATGGCCGAATAGGCGTCGTTGCACTGGCCCACGTCCAGTAGGCGTGGGATGCCGCCAATCGTCCCAAAGTCCAGCTTGTTGAAGCGATACTTCCCGCAGGCCAACGTCAGGATCACGCAGTCCTTGGGCACCGCCTCGGCAAAGTCTGTGTAGTAATCCCGCCCCGGCTTGGCCCCGTCGCAACCGCCCACCAGGAAGAAGTGGCGAATGGCACCGGACTTGACCGCGCTGACGACTTGGTCGGCGACGCCGAGGACGGCGTTGTGGCCGAAGCCGACGAGGATGGTCTTATCCGGGCCGGCTTGGGTGAATCCGGGGGCGGCAAGGGCGGCTTCGATCACCGGGGTGAAATCGTGGTTGGCAATGTGGCGGACGCCGGGCCAGGCCACGAGCCCGGAGGTGAAGATCCGTTTGAAATAGCCGTCCCGGGGCTTCTGGATGCAGTTCGTGGTCATCAGGATGGCGCCGGGGAACTTGTCAAACTCGTCGGCCTGATCCTGCCAGGCGCCGCCGTAATTGCCGACCAGGTGCGGATAGGCCTTGAGCTTGGGATACCCGTGCGCCGGGAGCATCTCGCCATGCGTATAGACGTTGATGCCCTTGCCGGCCGTCTGCTGGAGCAGCAACTCGAGGTCGCGAAGATCGTGGCCGGAGACGACGATGGCCTTGCCCGGGATCGGTTCCACGCGCACGGGCGTGGGGACGGGGTGCCCGTAGGTGCCGGTGTGGGCGGTGTCGAGCATCTCCATGACCTTCAGGTTGGCCGCGCCGCAGCGGAGGTTCAGCGGAAGCAGTTGGTCGACCGTCGGCTGGGCGACGGTCAGGGCGTCCAGCGCTTCGGCGAAAAACGCGTAGGCTTCGTCGGTTTCAACGCCGAGGATGCGGGCGTGTTCGGCGTAAGCGGCGGCGCCCTTGGCGCCATAGGTGAGGAGTTCCTGGAGACCGGTGAGATCGTCGCCGAGCGACTGTTTGCGGCCGAGAATCGAGACCGCCTCGCCTTGCTGAATGAGGCCGGGCAGGGAATCCGCCGGCTGCCACGTGGCCGGGCCGGTCAAGGTCTCGGGAGTGCGGCCGGCCTTCGCGCAAGCGTCTGCATACAGTTGGCGGGCGCGATCCCGGAGAGCCGCCGCCTGCCGCACCTGCTGGCCCAGGCGTTCGGGATCGAAGTTCACGTTGGTGACCGTGGTGAACAGGGCCTGGACAATGAAGCGGTCTATGGCCCGGTCGTGGGCGCCCAGAGCCCGCGCGCGGTGCGCGTATTGGGCAATGCCTTTGGCGGCGTGAAGCAGGAGGTCCTGGAGAGCCGCCGTCTCGGGGGTCTTGCCGCAAACGCCGCTGGTGGTGCAGGCGGTGGTCCGGAAGGTCTGTTCACACTGGTAGCAAAACATAGATTGCCTTTCAGTTCGGTCGGTCGCTTCGGGGAGCATGCCTCACCCGCTGGTCACGTGCGGCACAAAGTAGCGGCAGTCCGCTGCCGCCGCTTTGACATGAATCAAGGAGTCTTCTACCAGAGGCAGCCCCGCGTGAGCAAGCCACGTGACGGAGTCGGTCATGCGGCTGCTCTGACTCGAATCCGCGAGCACAGGATCCGGTCGGCGTGCTGCCAGTCGGGTTTGGCGTGGCGCTCCTGCTTGCCACGCTGCCCGCATCGCCGTCGCAACCTCTTGGTCCCCAAGGCGCGTTGGCACATCCGCCAGCCAACCCGCCGACGCGCCGATCTCCGACGTGCCGACGTGCCAACCCACCGGCGATTCCTGCAACTTCATCCTCCCCTCCCGGGTGTTTCCTCTGGAAGGGGACAAAGTCCCCAAAGAAACCGAAGGCGAACGCGAAAGACTGACGACTATGAAACGATTGATTTGCGGGCTGTTGGGAGCGGCTCTGATCAGTACCACCTGGCCGCACTGTGTGATGGCGGCGGATTTGCTGCCCGGCGAGGCCGATTTCGGGGAGTTCACCCCCTCCAGGACGGGCGGCGAGTTTGTCGAAATCCACATCAAGAAGGAGCTGATTTCGCTCTTCGCACGCCTCATCCCCAAGAGCGAGGCCGAGGCGGCGGACGTGGTGCGCGGTCTGGAGGGAATCCGCGTGAACGTCATTGGCCTGGACGACGACAACCGAGCCGAGGTGCAGCAGCGGGTCAAAGCCATCCGCGAAAAACTGGCCAGGGGCGGCTGGGAACGGATCGTTACCGCCCAGAAAGACGCCGAGGACGTCGGGATCTACGTCAAGACCAAGAGCGACGAAGTGCTCGAGGGCGTGGTGGTAACGGTGTTGTCGGGCGACAAGGAGGCCGTGCTGGTGAACGTGATGGGAAACATCAAACCGGAACGGATTGCCCAACTGGGGGAGCGCCTGAACATCGAACCACTGAAGAAAGCCGGCGAAGCGGTGCCCAAGTCGTAACGTGGCACCAGGGCTGACGCGATGAAGCCACTGCCATCGGGAGGAACCGTGAGAACCAATCTCCAATGGGGACGCCGAGGGTCGGGCTGGGCCCGGCGGGGCGCGCTGGGACTGCTGCTGGCGGCGCTCGCCGTGGGAGGCGCCGGCTGCTTCCGCGTGGGCAAGGACGCCGGCACCCTGCGCCGGAGCGTCGCCCAGGCGCTGTCGACCGATCTCGACCCCAAGTTCGAATTCAGTGTGGGAGGCTTGACGCTGGGCTTGGTTCGCGGCGGGTTGGCGCTGGCAGAAGTGGACATGCCCCCGGAGGCCCGCGCGGGTCTGGGGGCATTCCACGCCGCCGAAGTCGGCGTCTACACCCTCCACCGCGGCGAGGACGCCATGAACCCGGCGCAAGTCCTTTCCACGACCGACGAAGCCATGCGCCGGCGGGGATGGGATCGCATGGTCGGGGTGGTCGACCATGACAACCTCG
>CAYSPU010000031.1:0-31461 GCA_964432995.1 uncultured Verrucomicrobiota bacterium | reverse complement strand
GAGGCGATGGCCGTCACGCCGAAGTCGTCGAGCGCGTAAATGCCGTCGCTCCCCGTGTTGTCGGCGTCCAGCCACCGTAGTGTGAGGGTTCCCTGGTCCGCCCAACCGAGGTTGTGCAGTGCGGCCGACATCTGCAGCCGGTTCTCCGCCAGGTTCCCATCCAGCGCCCCGGCGGAGGTGGTTCCCGTCTGCCGCTCCAGCAGGTCGAGACCACTCAGGCGGAGCCAGGTGGCCGAGTCGTCAAACAAGCCCGCGGCGTTCAGGCTGTATTCACAGACCATCGACTCGTCGACGGTGGCTGACGAACCACTCCGCCATTGCTCCATCGCCCCGCTGAACATCAGGTCGTCGAGCGGTCCCCCCGTCCCGTTGCGCAGGCGCAGGCCGAATCCGGGGATGGTGCTCGACGACGCGAGGCTGCCGACGGCGCGGTCGGTCTCGCCGGACAGGCCGAGGTTGTAGAGGCCGCCGCCGGTAGCCGACCCCGTGGAAACGCCCAGGTTGAGGTCGGCTCCGATCGTGCCGCTGCCGGCGTAGCGGAACCCGCCCCAGCCTTCGAGCCACGTCGTGCCCGACGGTCCGAGCGCTTCGAATGTTTCGGTGTAGTTGCCGGTGAAGAGAACCTGCCCCTGGACGGCCCAGGTGCACAGACCGGCGATGGTGAGGGGAAGAAGTCCCCGTGCGATCATACGAACCTCCTTGATTTGGGTTAAACGAACAGTTCACACGGGCCGCAGAACCCGAATGGAATTCCCGACCCCCTTGGCGAGGCGCACTATGCTCCGCCGCCGCGTGAACTCAAGGAGAAAGTCCGCACCCCGAATTGCCTTGAAACGGCGCCTGCGGTCCACCTAGCGTCGCCCCATGGCCGAGAAGGAAACGGTGGCCGGCGGCGAGGCTCTCGCCGCCAACCCCGCCGCCGAACAGCTCCGCTTGCAGGCTCTGCTGCTGGATCAGATCAGCGACACCGTCACGGTGACCGATCTCGACGGCCGGATCACCTTCGTCAACGAGGCGGCGTGCCGCGTCCTCAAGCGATCACGCGCGGAATTGCTGGGCGCCCCGGTGGACATCTACGGCAGCGCTCCCGGGAGTGGCGCCACCCAGCGCGAAATGATCGAGCGGACCCGGCGGCTGGGCGCCTGGCAGGGCGAGGTGGTCAACCGGGATGCCGACGGGCGCGAGTTCATCGTCGAGTGCCGGACTTCGCTGATTCGGGATGCCGCCGGGCAGCCTGTGGGCATGTATGGAGTGGGGGTGGACATTACCGAGCGCCGGCAGGCCGAGCGGCTGGAGCGCGCGGTGTCCCGGATTGCCAGCGCCACCTTGACCACGCAGAACCTGGACGAGCTGTTCCGTTCGATTCACGTGGCGATTGGGGAGATGATGCCGGCCCGGAACTTCTTCATCGCGCTGCAGGATTCCCCGACCAGCCCCATTCACTTTCCGTATGTCGCGGACGAGATCGAAGAGGATGCGTCCGCCCTGAGCCCCGGGCAGGGTCTGACCGGCTATGTCCTGCGCACCGGCGAGCCCTTGCTGGCCAACCGCGAGCGCTACCAGCAACTGGTCGACTCCGGCGAGGTGCAGCCGGTGGGCGCCCCCCCCTTGGACTGGTTGGGGGTGCCGCTCAAGACGCCGCATGGGGAGACGATTGGTGCCATGGTCGTTCAGACCTACACGGAGGCCGTGCGCCTGGGCGCCCGCGACCGGGAGATGCTCGTGTTTGTCTCCACCCAGGTGGCCATGGCTATCGAACGGAAGCGGACCGAGGAGCGGCTCCGCCAGAGCCGGGCCGACCTCGAACGCGCCCAGGCGGTGGGACACGTGGGCAGTTGGATCTCCGTCCTGGATGGAACCGCGCGGCTCTCGTGGTCGCCGGAAACCTGCCGCATCTTCGGGGTGCCGGAGGGGGAGTTTGACGGCCGGCGGGAGACCTTCCTGAAACTGGTGCATCCCGAAGACCTCGACGCGGTGCAAGGCGACACTGCCGCCGCAATTCACGGCGAACGAGCCTACAGCCTCGAACACCGCGTCGTCCGGCCGGACGGCGCCGTGCGGTGGGTGCATGAGACGGCGCAGGTCGAGTGCGACGCCGCGGGCCAGCCGGTCCGCATGGTCGGGGTGGTGCAGGACATCACGGAGCGCCGGCACCTGGAGGAACGTCTGCGGCAAGCCCAGAAGATGGAGGCCGTGGGACAATTGGCCGGCGGCGTGGCCCACGACTTCAACAACATCCTCACCGCAATGCTTCTGCAGTTGAGCGTCCTCCAGGAAGACCCGCGGCTCGGTGCCGATGCGCACGACGTTCTCCGGGAAGTGGTGAAAGGGGCCCGACGCGCCGCCGATCTGACGCGCCAGTTGCTGCTCTTCAGCCGGCGCTCCGCCATGCAGGTCAAGCTCGTGAACCTGAATGACCTGCTGGCCGACCTGCAAAGGATGCTGCCTCGTCTCCTGGGAGAACACATCACCTTCGAGACCGTGCTCGAGCCGGCGCTGCCGTCCGTCAATGCGGATCCGGGCATGATGCAACAGGTGGTGGTGAACTTGTGCGTCAACGCCCGCGACGCCATGCCCAAGGGCGGACGTCTCCTTGTGCGCACCGCCACCGCGGCAGTGGATGCGGCCCACGCCCGGGCGCGGGCGGGTGCCCGTGTCGGCCGGTTCGCCTCTCTCTCCGTGATCGACACGGGCTGCGGCATGACTGCCGAGACGCTTGGACATTTGTGTGAGCCGTTCTTCACGACCAAAGGAGTTGGCCAAGGCACCGGCCTCGGCCTCGCCACCGTCCACGGCATCGTCCAGCAACACGAAGGCTGGATGGAGGTCGAAAGCGCCGTCGGCCAAGGCACCACTTTCCGCGTCTACCTGCCCGCCGCCGTCGCACCCGCCGCCGCGGAGCAGAAGGCCGCACCCGCTCGGTCGGTTCCCAGCGGGCACGAGACCATCCTGCTCGTCGAGGACGACCGCGCGGTCCGCAAGGTGATCGCCGTCCTTTTCCGCCGCTGGGGATACCGCGTTCTCGAGGCGGGCGACGGCCAGGAAGCGCTGCGGGTCTGGCAGGAGCACGGTGATTCGATCGACCTGCTCTTCACGGACGCCGTCATGCCGGGAGGTCTGACCGGGCTTGATCTGGTGGGACGATTGCGGGCCAGCCGGCCGGGCTTGAAGGCCATCCTCTCCAGCGGATATAGTTCCCAATTGACGCAGCCGGATCTTGAAGCCGCCCACGGCGTCACCTTCGTCCCCAAGCCGTGCTCTCCGGAGGACCTCGCCGCCGCGGTCCGCCAGTGTCTCGGGGAGACGGCCCGCTGACCTCAGTGCGCCCCCCGTCCCCGGGGCGGGCAGCCTCCTCTTGTCGGGACGCGAATCTCGCGACACTGCCCCCGGACCGCGGCTCTTCTGAGCCGCAGCGGGACCGCGACCGCACGCCGGATTGGCGCTGCTGGTCAGAAGACCCGCGCCCCACAGGGCGGAGCAGGGGGATAGGGGGCAGTGTCAAACAGCGCCCCTGCACCCCTCGCCGCCGCCGCTTCGCTTGCCGTTGGCGGTTCCTTGGTGTCTAGTGCCCTGGGCGGGCGCGCAACGGCGCGGCCGGGCCCGACGCAGCTCATGCACGAAGTCGGAATCATGCAGTCCATTCTCGCGGTCGCCGAGCAACAGGCGCGCGCCGCGGGCGCCGTCCGCATTCACCAGGTGCGCGTGCGGATCGGTCAACTGGCGGGCGTGGTCCCCGATTCGCTGCAGTGTGCGTTCGAGATCCTGCGGCCGCCGACGCTCGCCGCGGCGGCCCGGCTCGAGATCGAGGAGATCCCCCCCACCTGCTGGTGTGCGGTCTGTCAGCGGGAGTTTGCATCGCCGGAACTCTGGTGGCAGTGTCCGCAGTGCGGCGCCGCGAGCAACGAACTGCGCCGCGGCCGCGAATTGGAACTCGCTTCGCTGGAGGTCGAATAACATGTGTCAGGAATGTGGCTGCGGATTGCCGGGACCGACCCGCATCGACGGGCGTCCGGCCGACGAAATCTCCTCTCCGCTGGTGAGCGCGGCGGCTCCGCATCTCCACCGGCACACCCACGAGCACACCCACCCGCACGACCATACCCACGAGGGGGAAACCCCGGGCCTGCGCCACAGCCACCCGCACGAACATGTGCACACGCACGCCGACGACGGCACGCACCCGTCCGGCGCGGATCATGTGCATCCGGCTACGGCCGACCACCCGGCGCTCGAAGCCCCGGTTCTCTCGCCGGGTGCGCACGCCTCCCGAACCGTCGAAGTGCACCAGCACATCCTGGCCGCCAACGAGCGGATGGCGGAACGCAATCGGGGCTACTTTCAGGCCCTCGGCCTGCTCGTGCTCAACGTCGTTTCCTCACCCGGCTCGGGCAAGACCACCCTGCTGCAGAAAACCATCGAACGCCTGGCCGGCCGCGCCCGGATGGGGGTCATCGTCGGGGATCTCGAAACCGACGCGGACGCCCAGCGCTTGCGCACCACCGGCGCACCCGTGGTGCAGATCACCACGGGCACCCTCTGTCACCTCGACGCCGACATGGTCGCCCGCGCCCTGCCGGGCGTGAAGCCCAAGACCCTCGACATCCTCGCCATTGAAAACGTCGGCAACCTGGTTTGCCCCGCTTCCTTCGACCTCGGGGAGGCTCTCCGCGTCGTACTCTGGTCCGTCACCGAGGGCGAAGACAAGCCGCTCAAGTATCCGCCTCTCTTCCATTCGGCCCACGCGATCCTCATCACGAAAACCGACCTGGCTCCTGCCGTCGAGTTCCGCCCCGAGGTTCTGCGGGCGAACCTCCGCCGGGTGAACCCGGGTGCGGCCGTCCTCGAAGTGTCCGCCCGCGCCGGGGCGGGACTCGATGCCTGGTGCGATTACCTCCTCGAACGCCGCGCCGCTCTGACGGCCGGGGCATAGCCCGCGCCTGCGGGCATCTCTACGAACCGTAGCGCCGACATTCCTGTCGGCCTCCTGCCGGCTGGAAAGCCGGCGCTACCCGGTCTGAGGCAGGGACGCGCGGCCGCGCGCGTCAGCCCGTTGCACGCAAAGGTGGACGCCCGAGGCCGGGCGTCCCTACCTCACAGTTCGTAGAACTCGGCCGTGATCCCCTGCGCATCGCAGGTCAGCACCGCCACGCTGCGAGGCGTCCCGAACCGCGCCTTCCCGGCGTAACCGGGATTGAAATACAGGATTGGCCCGATCATCTCGCAGAAACGCCGATGCGTGTGGCCGAAGACCACGACGTCCGGGTTCTCGCGAATGACGCGCCGTTCCAGGGTCGGCGCCAAACGCCGGGGATCGACGATGTGATGGACCAGGAACTTGCGTCCGCCGTGTTCGAGGACCTCCGTTTCGCGAAAGGGGAGCCCGGCGTCGTTGTTGCCCAACACCGCCGTCACGGGCGCAATCTGTTCGAGCTCGAGAATCACCCACGGCAAGCCGACGTCCCCGCCGTGCAGGATGCGGTCCACCCCCGCAAACAACTCCGGTATCCGCGGGTCGAAGTGGTTGTGGGTGTCCGACAGGACGCCGATCTTCATACCGGGTTCCGAGGTTGGTCCCGACTGCCGGGCGCCCCCGAAACGGCGGGGTTCAAGCCTTGGTCTCTTCCGGCTGCGGTTCTTCGCCTTCCTCCGCGGCCGGCTCGGCTTCCTCTTCCTCTTCGGGTTCCTTGGCTTCGCTCATTTTCATGGCGCCCACGAAGAGGCCGGTGAAGAGGCCGCCGCTGAGGAGGGTGTTGCGCAGGAAGGTCCAGGTCTCCGGGTAACCGCCGGTGCCCTTCGTCAGGGCGATCAGCCAGCCGGGCAAGTCCTTGGTATACTCCGGATTGCCGAAAGGATTGAAGAACCACGCTGCGGTGTTCGTGATCACGTAGAACAACAGCGCGCCCAGCACTCCGCCCCCCAGGAGCCAGAGCCACGAGTCCCGACTCCGGAATCTCCGGCCCAGCAGAATGAGCGCCGCAAACGCCGCGTAGTTCACCAGTTGGAAGACCTGAAAGGCGTCGATCCCGCGGTAGAACTGGTAGTAGCAGTTCAGGGCCAGGTCGGTGACCACCAGCACGCCCATCGGCGCCCACCAGGCCATCCGGCCGGGGAGATACAAGCCCGCACAAAACGCGAGGGCATACACCGCACTGAAATTCTCCGGCAGCAACCCCGGAATCCGGGTGAGCGCAAGAACCACCAGAAACACGACGGGCAGCCAGACGCTGCGCTTCTCTTTCACGGCGCGCGATCATACGCCCGGAGCCCGCAAACACAAGGACTTCGGTTCCAGGCTTGGTTTGTCCGCCACTTTCGCCTATGCCTTCCGCCGTGCGTGGCTCCCTGCCCAAGACAATGCGCGCCGTGGTCTATCACGGCGCCGGCGACCTCCGCCTCGAAACCGTCCCCGTCCCCGCCATCCGGCCCGGCGAACTCCTCGTCCGCGTCGCCGCCTGCGGGGTCTGCCCGACGGACATCAAGAAGATCCAATACGGCACCGTCCACCCGCCGCGGATCTTCGGCCACGAAACCGCCGGCACCATCGTGACGATGGGCGCCGCCGTGCGCGGCTTCCGCGTCGGCGACCGCGTGGCGCTGCACCATCACGTGCCCTGCCGTCAGTGCCACTTCTGCCGCCACGGCGCCTTTGCCCAGTGCGCCCAATACAAACGCACCGGCATCACCGCCGGCTTCGAACCCGCCGGCGGCGGCTACGCCGAATACGTCCGCGTCATGCCCTTCGTCCTCCCCGGGGTCGTGCCCATCCCCGCGCGCAATGGCTTCCTCGAAGGCGCCATGCTCGAACCCGTCAACACCGTCCTCAAGGCCGTGGACCGACTCCGGCTGCGGCGCGGCGACGCGGTGCTCGTCATCGGCCAGGGCCCCATCGGCCTGATGTTCACCCGCCTGCTCGAACTGCGCGGCGTCGTGGTGGCAGCAACCGACCTGATGCCCTCCCGCCTGCGCCTGGCTCGACAGTTCGGCGCCCGACACGCCTGGCGCGGGGACGACCCCGCGCTCCCCGAACGCGTCGGCCGATTGACCCGGGGACGCGGCCTGGACGCCGCCATCGTGGCTGTGCCCATCGAGGCCGCGGTGCAGCAGGCGCTGGCGCTCGTGCGCGGCGCCGGCCAGATCCTCCTCTTCGCCCACACCCGGCGAGGAGACCGGTCGGCGATCGACCTCTCCTCCGTCTGCGTCGACGAGAAGGATCTCCTGGGCAGCTACTCGTCCGACGTGACGTTGCAGGCGTCGGTGGCGAAGCTGGTCTTCGGTCGGCGACTGGATGTGCGTCCCCTGGTGACGCATCGGTTCGCGCTCGAGGAAACCGCCGCCGCGGTCGATCTCGCCGCCCATCCTCAACCCGGGGCCCTCAAGGTGGTCGTGGTTCCCCGAGTTGACAATCTGAAGGACTGACCCCGGCCGCCGGCCGCCGGAAGGATGGGCGCCCTCTCAACAGCCACCAGGACCTTGCCCATCAGCTACTCGTCCCCGAACAGGAACTCGAGGTCCTCGACGGTCAGCGCCGCGGCGAAGCGCTCCTCCCCGAGGATGTCCTCGGCCAGGGCGGCTTTCTGTTTCTGCAACTGCCGGATCTTCTCCTCGATGCTCCCCTTGATGAGCAATCGATAGGCGATGACCTTTTGCGTCTGGCCGATGCGGTGGGTGCGGTCGATCGCCTGCCGTTCCACGGCGGGATTCCACCACGGATCGAACAACACCACGTAGCTTGCCGCCGTCAGGTTCAAGCCGAAGCCACCGGCCTTCAGCGACAGCAGAAACACCGCTCCACCCTCGTGCGCCTGAAAGCCCTCGACCAATTCCCCGCGGTTCTCGGTCTCGCCCGTCAGTCGGAACAGCGGCCACCCGCGGCGCTTCAACTCCGGCGTGAGCAGGTCGATCAACTCGACGAACTGCGAGAACACCAGGACTTTGTGTCCCTCCTCCATGAGGGGATCGAGCAGTTCGAGCAGCGCTTCCATCTTGGCGCCAGCCGCCTTCGACGAGCCCCCGCCGAGCGCCGGATGACAGCAGATCTGCCGCAGACGAAGCAACGACGTGAGGAAGTGGAACCGTGCCTCGGCCAGTTCCTTCTGGGTTTTCACGCCCAGCAGGAGCTGCCGGGCCCGCTTCAGCTCCGCCTGGTACCGTGTCTTCTGCTCCCCCTCGAGTTCGCAGAACAGATCCTCCTCGACCCGCTCGGGGAGGTCCTTCGCCACTTGCCCCTTGGTGCGCCGCAGGAGGAAGGGGCGCACGCGCGCCGACAGACGCCGGCGCGCAAACGGATCGCCCTTGGCATCGTAAACCCGCTGAAACTGCGCGCGGCTTCCCAGCACCCCCGGCATCGCGAACGCCAGCAGACTCCAGAGATCCAACAACCGGTTCTCGATCGGCGTGCCCGACAATACCAACCGGTGCTCCGCCGCCAACGCCCGCGCCGCCTGCGCCGTCTGCGAGTCCGGGTTCTTGATGTACTGGCCCTCGTCCAGCACCACGGCAAACCAGCCCACCGCCGCCAACTCCGTCGCCACCAACCGGAGCTGGCTGTAGTTCACGACGTGCAGATCGGCCGCCTCCACTTCCCCAAACCCCTCCCGCAGCCCCGCCGCCGTCCATACCTTCACCCGCAGCCCCGGCGCAAACCGCGCCGCCTCCGCATGCCAGTTGTCCATCACCGACTTCGGGCAAACGACCAGCGCCGGGCGGGCGGACGGCGCGCGGCTCCCTTCGGCCGCGGTCGCCGCCGGCGCGGCGCGCAGCTCGGTCAGCCACGTCAATGTCTGCAGCGTCTTCCCCAGCCCCATGTCGTCGGCGAGAATCCCGCCGAACCGGTTCGCCGCCAAATAGGCGAGGAAGTGGTAGCCCTCGACCTGATACGGGCGCAGCTCGGCCGTGATCCCGGCCGGGATCGGCGGGGTGACGCGCGCCTTGAGTTCGGCCGCCCGCCTCTGAATCGCTTCCGCCTGCGCCGGCGGCAGGAGTTTCCGCGCCGATTCGTCGGCCAACTGCAGCGCGTGCAGCCGTTGCGGTTCGGAAGTCAGCGCGTGCGGATTCAACCCCAGACGCGCCAGACGTTCGTCTTCCTCCTCCGTCAGGTTGAAGGCCAGACGGCGCCAGCCCTTTTCCTGGAGACGCACGAAGCCGCCGCGCGCGTCGAGCAACAGCTTCAGTTCCTCGGGGGTCAACGTCGCGTCCTGCACGTCCAGCCCGACCCGCAGGTCAAACCAGTCGACCGCCGCCTCGGTGACCTCGAGCCGCACGCTGGCCGCGACCGCTTCGGCGGTGAAGCCTGCCAGCTCGCCCTGGAGGCGCACCTCGATTTCCGGCGGCAGGCTCCTCAGCCATTGGTGGAACAGTTCCGGGAACTTCCGCGTGACCCGCACCGACACGCCGCCCGTCGAGTAGTGGCGCCGGGCGCCCAACGGGGCCATCAACCCCGGAATCAGCCGCTGCGCCGAACGATCATACATCGGGATCAACCCGTCCTTGCGGGCGGCGCCGCCACGGCGAACGGGGCTTTGTGAAAGCCACTGACCGCCGTTCCATACCTCCGCAATCGCACCATCCGCGGATGCAGCCCGGATCTCGAAGAGACACTCCTCGCCCTGCCGATACGGGGGGAGATGCAACCGGCATTGAATCACCACCGCCACGGGCATCGTGCGGATCTTGCCCCGGAGTCGCTCCGGCAAGTCCACCCCGAGGCGCTGCAGAAACTCGACCCCGGCCGGCGTCTCCAGCGCCGGCGCCGGAATCGGCGTCGAGGCCGCCACCCGGAAGTCGCTCAAGCCCCGAGGCGGCCCCTCGTGCAGGGTCTCGCGCGCCAGATACAGCACCGGGCGACCGGGCATGACGCACCGGATCTCCGGGACGGGCTGGCCGTCCGACTGCACGAGCTGAAGTTGATAGTAGCCGTCGGCTTGGCCATCGGGCGGTTCCAGCCGCCACACCAAGGCCGGAGCCTCGCGCTTCAAGGGTTCCCCGCTCTCCGTCACCACCCGGGAAGCCAGCCCCGGCTGGCGCAGCAGCCTCCCCAGCACCGCGACATCGTCGTCCAGCTCGTAGTCCAACTCGATCCCCTCGCCCATCTCCAGTCGGCTGCGAAACGGCATCCACAGCGACTCCGCCTCCAACGGGAGCCGGGCCGATCCCCGCTCGTGCGACTCGGCCAACCGCCGCGCCTGGGTGGGCTTGAGTCGGGAAAAACCTCCCTGGCCTGGCGCTTTCCATTCGAGAACCGCCTCCTGGTGGCCCAGCCGCAACCGCAGGTCGTGGTCCCCCGTCGGGCCTTCCGCCCGCCCCGCCTCCAGCTCGCGCGGTTCCTCCCAGCGCACCCAGTTGTCCAACGTCTGGTTCCACCGCTGGATTTCCTGATGCCAACGCGCCCGCCGCATCTTCTCCGCCACGCGCGCGGTGTCCGTGACCCCCTCGAGAAACGCCGGGACCTCCACTCCCTGCTCCCGCGCCGCAAACGCAATGTACTGCCAGAACTCATCCTCGTCCGCCGGAGGATTCGGCCAAGGCCGAAATGGATCCCAGTGCGAACCCCGCAAGGGCAATCCCAGTTTGTGAAGGTCGCCAACGGTAAGGTAGTCGAAGCGGGAGAAGCGTAACCACAGCTCGCGCAGTTGACGCAGGAACGCGGCTTCGTGCCGATCGCACCGCCGGCCCAGAACGGCCGCCAGTCGCTCGGCCAGCGAACTGGGCGGCGGCAGATTTGCCAACGCCGGCGGTTTCTTGACCGAAGTGGCCCTGGCACCACCGGCCCCCGCGGCGGACCAGGTGCCGACCTGGTCCATCACTGCGCGCATCGCGGCGTAGGCATGTTTGCAGCCGAACGTCATCGGGCAACTGCACACGACCTGCCAGCCTTGCGCGGGCAGATACTCGAGCTCGACGGTGTTCGTGAAGTCGCCCGCAACTTCCGCGGTCCAGTGGCTCGCCGCACGCAGCGGGTTCAGCCGGAGCACGTTGCCAGCCCGGTAGTAGGCTTCCCCCTTCTCCTGGGCCTTCGGATGGAAGCTCCCCAGATACCTGCGGGCCGCCTCCACATCGAAGTTCTCGTGAGCCTGGGGCATCGCGGTCGTGGAGTCCGGCAGGTTCTCACTTCGGTGCCGCCGGCTTGGGCTCCGGCAGCAGACGCGCGATGAACACATTGTCCGAGGCGAAATACACCCGCGCCGCCTGGCGCACCGCGTCCGCCGTCAGCCGTTTCGGCTTCTCCGGAAAGTCGAGCAACTCCGCGAGGGGCAGCTCGTGTTGCGCCCGGAAAACCAGGTTGTTCAGCCAAAACGCGTTCTCCTTCACGTCCACCTCGAACTGCCGCAGGTGCTGTTCCTTCACCTTGGCCAGATTGACCTCCGAGGGACCGTCCTCCTGCAGGGACCGCACTTCCTTCAGCGCGACCTGGATCAAATCCTCCGCGCGGGCGGGATCGCAGCCAAACTGAATGCCGCATTGATACGCCCCCTTCGGCCAGCGCTCGATTCCCCCCGAAATCCCCACCCCGTACACTCCGCCCAGATCTTCCCGCAACTCCTCCCGCAGCCGGATCTGGAGCACATCCACCGCCGCTCGCAGCCGGTAGCGATCCTCATCCCGCCATTCCGCATCCCCCGTGAACCAGATCCGCACCGCGCCCTTCGGCTCGATCCCTTTGCGCACCGTCAGCTCCTGCCGCCCCCGCAGCGGGTCGTCGTCGCAGAACCGCCCCCGCTCCCGCCGCCCCGCCGCCGGCAGCGACCCCACATAGCGCTCGACCAACGGACGAAGCTCGTCGGGCTTGAAGTTGCCCACCAGCACCACCGTGAAATCCCCGGCGTCCCCGAATCGCTCCCCATAGATCCGCAGCGACTCCTCCCGCCGCATCCGCTCCACAAGGTCGAGCTTCAGCGGCTGATGCCGCGGGTGATCCCGGTAGAACATCTTCGTCACCGCATCCGCAAAGACCGCCTCCGGGTCGTTCTCCCGGTTGCGGATGGACTCGCGCAGCCGCGCCTGCAGCGAACGAAACATCTCCTCGTCGGCCCGCGGCGCGGTGAACCGCAAATGGAGCAACTGGAACATCGTCTCCAGATCCGTCGGCGACGCGAACCCACTCACGCCCTCGAACTGCTCGTCCAGGTGCGTGGACACCCGGGCGATCTTGCCCGACAGCTTCTTCTGCAGTTGAACCAGGTTGAATTCCCCCGCGCCACTCTGCTCGACGACCATGTTCGCAGTGCTCGCCGGAACAAACGCCTCGTCCGGCACCAGGCTGTGCCCGCCGGGACTGAACCCCCGCAGCAGCACCTGGTCGTTCTTGAAATCCGTCGGCTTCAGCAACACCCGCACTCCGTTCGCCAGCATCCACTCGGTCACCCCGATGCGCTCGATCGACTTCTCCGCCACCACCCGTCCCGGTTCCGGCACGCGCGCCATCAACGGCGCGTCGCTCACCCCGTCGTCATACGCCGCCACCTCCGCCTTCTCGGCCGCGCTCACCATCGCCAGGATCTCTTCCCGGGTCGGCACCGCCAGCCCGGCCTTCTCCGGCGCGCTGTACAACACCACCCGGTTCGTCGCCGTCACCCACTGCCGCACCTCCCGGTTCACCTCTTCCACGCCGATCTCTCCCAAAAACCGTCGCGCCATCTCCAGTTCCTTCGCAATCCCCGGCGCCGGCTCCGCCTCCAGGAAATGCCGCACACACTCGTCGGCATGCGTCGCCGACTCCGTCTTCTCCCTTTCGTTGTACGCCTGCTCGTAACCGCGCAGCGTCTGCGCCTTGACCCGACCCAGTTCGGCCGGCGTAAAACCGTCCCGGTTCACCCGCCGCGCTTCGAACAGCAGCTCGCTCAGCCCCCGCTGCAACGCCCCTTCCCGCACCACCGCCATCTGCACCAGCAAATCCTTCGTCCGCGCCACCGCCATCTGGCCCACCGCCGCCCCCATATACGGCGGATCGGCCTGCTGCAACTTCTCGGTCAGGCGCACGTTGAAAAGCGCCGCCCCCAACTGCTCCACCAGGGACCTCCGGTAGTCCGCCTCCGTCCGCTCCTCCCGCGCCTTCCGCTTGTACACGATCTGCACCGCGCTCGACGCCAGCTCCGGATCCGTCGCAATCCCAAACAGCGTCGCCTCGTGATCCGGCACCGGCACCACCGGCCGCGCCGGCGCCCCTTCCGGATTCCGCAACCCGCTGAAATGCGCCCGGATCATCCCCTCGATGCGGTCGGCGTCGAAGTCCCCCACCGCCACCACCGCCATCAGGTTGGGCCGATACCACCGCTGGTAGAATCGCGTGAACGCCTCCCGCGGCGCCTTCTCGATGACCTCCAGCTTCCCGATCGGCAACCGCTCGGCGTAGCGCGACTGATGCAGCAGCACCGGTATCTGCTTGTCCGATACCCGTTGCTCCGCCCCCCGCCCCAACCGCCATTCCTCCTTGATCACCCCGCGCTCCTTCTCGATCTCCTCCGCGTCCAGCAGCATACCCGACGCCCAGTCCTCCAGCACCACAAACGCCTTCTCCACCACCGCCGGATCGTCCAGCGGGATCTCCAACAGATACACCGTCTCGTCAAAACTCGTGAACGCGTTCAGCTCCGGACCGAATCGCATCCCGATGCTCTCGAGAAAGTCCACCAGTTCCTGCTTCTCAAAATGCCGCGTCCCGTTGAACGCCATGTGCTCGATGAAATGCGCCAGTCCCTGCTGGTCGTCCTCCTCGAGCACCGATCCCGCGTTCACCGCCAGGCGCAGCGCCGCCCGGTTCTCCGGCTTCCGGTTCTGCCGGATGTAGTAAGTCAGGCCGTTCTCGAGCCGCCCCTGGCGGATCTGGGGATCCAGCGCCAGCGGCGCCTCCGCGCCGGCACCCGCCACTCCCCGGCCCGCGCCCAACGCCAGCACCAAAAGCAGCCGCAAACCAGAAACCATCCCGCCGCAACTCGATGTGATCCGCATGGCCGCGTACGAAAGAAGCCGCCGCCCCGGACGTCAACGACAAAAACACAGATGGTGCGATCGCCGGCTTTGTCTTCCGGCCGCCTCACTGCTACCATCCAGCTCACGAATGACGAAGGTCCCCGCGCAGGACGTGGTGAACGCCGACTCGGTGAGGCCGACCGCCGCCCGCCCGCCCGAGCTGCTCGCCCCCGCGGGCGACTGGGAGTGCGCGCGCGCGGCGATCGAGAACGGCGCCGACGCCATCTACTTCGGCCTGGAGAAGTTCAACGCGCGGATGCGGGCCAACAACTTCACCGAGGCGGACCTGCCCCGGCTCGTCGAGTTTCTCCACACCCGGGGCGCGCGCGGCTATCTGGGCTTCAACACGTTGGTCTTCCCGGACGAACTCGAGGAAGCCGAACGCCTCCTCCGGGCGGTCATTGTCGCCGGCGTGGACGCCGTCATCGTCCAGGACGTCGGCATCTGCCGGCTGATCCGGCTGATCTCGCCCGATTTTCCGATTCACGCCTCCACGCAGATGACGATCACCAGTGCCGCGGGCGTGGCGTTCGCCCGCGAGCTCGGCTGCCAACGCGTGATCCTGGCCCGCGAAGTCCCCATCGCCGAGATCGAGAAGATCCGCGCCGCCGAAGCGGTGGCGCCGGCCGCCGACGGATCGGGCGGGGTTCTGCTCGAAGTCTTCGTTCACGGCGCCCTCTGCGTGGCGTATTCGGGGCAGTGTCTGACGAGCGAAGCCCTGGGCGGGCGCTCCGCCAATCGGGGCATCTGCGCCCAGGCGTGCCGCATGCCCTTCGAGCTGCTGGCCGACGGAAAGCCCGTGGACCTGGGAGACCGCCGGTATCTGCTCAGCCCGCAAGACCTGGTCGGACTCGAGGTGCTGCCGGCGCTGCTGCGCGCCGGGGTCGCGGCGCTCAAAATCGAGGGCCGCCTCAAGAGCCCGGAATACGTGGCCAACGTCACGCGAGTCTATCGCGAGGCTCTGGATCGGATCTCCGCCGAACAACAGATGCCCGACGGGGATCCGGAACGCGTCGCCCGCGAGTTGCTCGCCGCCCGCCGCTACGAACTCGAGATGGCCTTCTCCCGCGGCCTGCACACCGGCTGGCTGCGCGGCATCGACAACCGCCAACTCGTCCACGGACGCTTCGGCAAAAAGCGCGGGGTGTTCCTCGGCGAAGTCACCCGAGTGCGGCTCCACGAAATCCAGGCGCGCCTCGTCGCCCCGCTGAAACCGGGTGATGGCGTGGTGTTCGACGCCGGTCGCCCCGACCTCGAGGAGGAAGGCGGGCGCGTCTACGAGATCGCGCCCGCCAACCCGCGCCCCGCCGACAGCCGCGATCCTCTTCGTTCGCCTCCCGCCGCCACCGAGGTTGTTCTGCGCTTCGGAAGAGGCGATGTGGATTCCGCCAAGGTCCGCGTTGGGAACAGGCTCTGGAAGACGAGCGACCCGGAACTCGAGAGGAAGTGGCGCCAGAGTTACGCGGGCAACACGCCGCAATTTCAGCGCCCGGTGGAGTTCGAGGTCTCCGGCCGCGTCGGCGAACCCCTCCGCCTCCGGGCGTGCGACACCATGGGGCACACCGTCGAACTCGAGTCCGCCATGCCGCTGGTCGAGGCCGGGAAGCAGCCGCTGACGCGGGATCGGCTGCGCGACCAGTTGGGGCGGCTGGGCGGAACGGCCCTCCGGCTGGGAACGCTCTCGAACCGCCTTGAAGGAAAGGTGCTGCTCCCCGTAAGCGAGCTGAACCGCCTGCGACGCGAGGCGGTTGCGCAGCTCGGCCACCTGCGGGCCCAGCCCGCCCGCTGGACCCTCACGCAGCCAGGCACCCCCCCGGGGGCCGGCCACAGGATCCCGACGGCGGCGTCCCCACCCCAGCGGGAACCACCCGCGGCGCCCAACCTCATCGTGCTCGTCCGCGACCTCGCCCAACTCGACGCGGCCCTCGAGTGTCAGGTGGCCACCGTCTACTGCGACTGGGCCGACCCGCGGCAATACCGAACCGCGGTGGAACGCTTCCGCACCCGTCGCCGCCCGAATTCCCCGACGGACGCCGCCGCGCTTTTCGTTGCCCCACCCCGCATCCACAAGACGGGCGAAGAGTGGATTCTCGATCAGGTGCTGGCGAGCGGGGCGGACGGTTTCCTCGCGCGGAACCCGGATGATCTCGCTCGTTTCGCGGGCCGACGTTGCATCGGGGACTTCTCGCTGAACGTGGCGAACGTCCTGGCCGCCGAGCATTTCCTCGACCGCTACGGGCTCGAACGCGTCACCGCCTCCTACGACCTGAACCACGCCGAGCTGGCCGCCCTGCTGGAATCCGTCTCGCCCGCGGCGATCGAGATCACCGTGCACCAGCATATGCCCATGTTCCACATGGAGCATTGCGTCTTCTGCGCCTTTCTCTCCGAGGGCAGAGACTACCGGGACTGCGGCCGGCCCTGCGACCGACACCAGGTGCGCCTCCGCGATCGCGTCGGCATCGCCCACCCGGTCGTCGCCGATGCGGCCTGCCGCAACACCGTCTTCAACGCGCGCCCCCAAACCGGGGCCGAACACGTGGCCACCTTCCTCTCCCTGGGCGCGCGTCACTTCCGCCTCGAGTTCCTGGACGAACCTCCGGATCTTGTGCGGCGAACGATCGTCCGCTATCGCGAACTGCTCCGCGGGCTGCTCCCCGGAGCGCAATTGTGGCGCGAACTCCAACTGCTCAACCAGCTCGGGGTGACCCGCGGGCCCGTCGGTTGAAGAGTTGGCAACGCGCCCCGGCGGTTGCGGTCAGTCCAGCCCCCGGTCGTAGAGATCGTCCTCGTCCAAGTCCAGGTAATGACCCAGCTCGTGGAGGAACGTGACGTGTACTTCCTCCTGAAACGCCTCGGCGTCCTCTTCGGCGAACTCCCACAGGTTCTCGAGAAACAGGATGATCTGCGCCGGCAACGGTTCGCTCGTCGCGCCGGTTTGAGAGAGCGACTCCCCCACAAACAGCCCCAGCGTGTCCGGCTCCACGCCATCCGCCTGCAGTGCCGGGGAGGGCCGCGATTCGTACGTCACCGGAAGGCACCGGGCCGCTTCCCGCAGCGGTTTCGGCAGTTCCTCCAAGGTGGCGTCCACCACCTCGCGCGCCCATTGCAGCAGTGTGTTCCAGCCGGACATCGGCACCCATCATGCCGCCCCGGGCCGCGCAGGCAAGACCGGGCGCCGACGAGCGCGGGAGCGATCTGCCCTTGCGCCCTTGCCAGAACTGCCCTAATGATCGTGAGGCTGGTGCTGCTTTCAGAGGATCGCTGCCCCGGCCGCAGCGAGGACTGAACGCATGGCCCTACCTCCCGGAACAGAAGCCACGCTCCCGAAACCCGGATCCCGGCGCTGGAGAGAGGAGGCCATGCCCTTCCTGCTGGGAGTCGGCGCGCTCGCCGTCCTCGTGGTCGCTTATCTGGTGTTCGACTGGCTCCGGTCCCGCCGCATCGAGCGGAGAGTGGAATACCTGCGACGGGCCGCCCGCGAGGAATGGCAGCGGCAACTGCGGGACCAGCAAACCAAGAGCGACTCCGCGTCACCCAAGCCAGACGCGTAAGCCCAGAACGCCCAATCCCGCCAGCACGCCGGCGGCAACGTCGTCAACCACAATGCCCCAGCCGCGAGGCAGGCGTTGCAGCCCCCGGATAGGAGGCGGCTTGACCGCATCCAGAAGCCGAAAGAGGAGGAAACCGGCGAGGAGCAATGCGAGTTCCCTCGCGCCGCCCAGCCGTCTCCAGTCCAACATCGCGCCCGACGAGTGCAACTCCCACCCCAGCCACCCGAGGTATACGAGCGGCAGCGCCGCAATCTCATCCAACACCACGGACCCGGGGTCTTTCCTCCCCAGAAGCGCCTCGGCGCGCCCGCAAACCGGTATCGCCGCCACAAGTCCCAGAAGACAGCCGGCCACGTAAAACCAGAACCACCCCGGCAACAGAAGCAGCAGCAGCCACAAGATTCCCACCAGCGACCCGAACGTCCCCGGGGCCCACGGGATGCGCCCGCTCCCGAATCCTTGTGCCAGCCAGAGAGTCGCTTTGCGCACGCTCAGAGTTCGCTCAGATAGAGGTGGCGGTTCCGGTGCAGATACATCGCCCCCGAAAACGCCGTGAAGAAAACCGCAACCCACTTGGAAACCTCGGCCAGACTCTGCACCCATGGCCGTCCCCACAGCGGGCAGTCAAACACCACTCGACCAAACTGCCCCCAGTCGCCGTAGCTGACCAACACCAGAATGCAGATGATCGCCACCATCTGCGAAACGGTCTTGTGTTTGCCATAGCCCTCAGCGGCCAGCACGATGTTCTTGGCGGCCGCCAACAGCCGCAAACCCGTGATCGCCAACTCCCGCGCCACAATCACGATCACCATCCACGCCGGCATCAGGTCCGCCCCCACAAACGCAATGAACGCCGAACACACCAATACCTTGTCCACCAGCGGATCCATCAAAATGCCGAAGTTGGTGATCAACCCGCGCTCGCGCGCGATCTTCCCGTCATAGTGATCCGTGATGCTCGCCCCGACAAACAGCGCCAGTGCCAGCGTCTCCCGGTAGGGCAACGGGAGCGAGAAGACCCCCACAAACGCAACCGTGAGCACCAGCCGAGCCATCGTCAGTTGATTGGGCACATTCATGCGTGGTCGTGAACTCCCTTGCAGCCGCACCTTCCCCTGCCGCCGGTTGGATCCTAAAGACCTCGTCGCCGGTTGACCAGCCCGGAGCTTCAACCCGGACATTTCACGCTCCCGGCGTGAAATGTCCGCCCGCAGGACCACTTCCGCTCCGCGGCGGCGGGGCCATGCGCGGTTGCCCTCGATTCTTGCCTGCAGCCTGACGGCAAGGGTCGAACGCGGATTTGGCTGGATCCAGATCCGCGGGCTCCTTCCCCACTGTTTGCATAGCGTCCCGGCGCCGAGGAGGGACACGACATCCCACTTGACACAGCGAAACCTCGGGATAACATAGTGATATCACATGGCTATTGAAAGGCTATGCGACAGGAAACTGTGAGAGGATGAATATGAAAGATCTGCCCTTGACCCCAATCCATGAGCGCGAGGTAACCGTCCATAATGGATGGATCATGTTGCCTATCAGCATATTGCTTGTACTGCTCGGCCCGACCGTCTTCATCTTCTCCATCGCTGCCGGCGAGAGAAACGATGGGCATCCCCTGTGGGGTCTCTTCGCCCTTGGATTGGTGATCATCCTCGTCTCCATCTTCATCCTCGTCGGATTCTTCACCCTCCAGCCGAACGAGGCTCGCGTCCTCATTCTCTTCGGTGCCTACAAGGGGACCGTGCGTCAGAGCGGGTTTCACTGGGGCAACCCTTTCTATTCGAACGGGCGCTCTGGCACAGCGGCCCAGAGCGCTGAAGCCCCAAGCCTCGCCGCGGCGAAAGCCAACCTCTCCGCCCGGAAGTCCTCGGCCAGAAATAAGATCAGCCTGCGCGCGAGGAACCTGAACGGCGACAAGCTCAAGGTCAACGACAAGCGCGGCAACCCGATCGAGATCGCGGCCGTGGTGGTATGGCGGGGGCGCGACACCGCCCAGGCGGTCTTCGACGTCGATGACTACGAGAACTACGTTCGGGTCCAGAGCGAAGCCGCGGTGCGGCATCTGGCGAGCCGTTACGCCTATGACCACGGGGAAGAGGACGAAACCACTCTGCGCGGCGGGGTCGACCAAGTGTCTCAGGACCTGCAGCGGGAGTTGCAGGAGCGTCTGTCGAAGGCCGGGGTGGTGGTGGACGAGGCGCGTCTCACCCACTTGGCCTACGCGCCCGAGGTCGCGCAGGCGATGCTCCGCCGCCAACAAGCCGAGGCCGTGATCGCCGCGCGCCAGAAGATCGTCCACGGCGCGGTCAGCATGGTGGACATGGCCCTCAAGGAGCTGGCGGAGAAACACGTGGTGCTTCTGGACGACGAACGGAGGGCGGCGATGGTCAGCAACTTGATGGTCGTGCTCTGCGGCGAGTCGGAAGTCCACCCCGTGGTCAACACCGGCACGCTCTACACCTGATTTCCGGCGCATGGATCGGCGCAAAGCGTTTCTCCTCCGTATTGATCAGGCGCTCTGGTCGGACCTCGAGGGTTGGGCCAAGGACGAGCTGCGCAGTGTCAACGGGCAGATCGAGTATCTCCTGCGGCAGGCGGTGCAGCGGCGGAAAGGCCAGCCCGCCCCGCCACCACCGCCCGCGGGTTCGTCCACGGAATCCGACTCGGCCACGGGGCTGCATCTGGAGACGCAGGACTAGCCGGCGCTTTTCCAATTCCCACGAGGCGGTCGACGGAATAGCATCGGCGGCATTCAGCGGGGCGCCGCCGCGCCGGGGTGGCTGGCGGAGGGCGGCGTCCGGCTGAGCGATTCCGATGCGACATCTGGGGCTGTTTGGAGGTTCGTTCGATCCGGTGCATCTGGGGCACCTCCTGGTGGGCCAGACGGCGCGCGAAGAACTGCATCTGGACCGGCTGTACTATGTGCCGGCGGCGCAGTCGCCGTGGAAGCCGCATCTGGCGCCGGCGGCGGCGGCGGATCGGCTGCAGTTGTTGCGGCTGGCCCTTGCCGGGCAGACGGGGTGTGAGATTGACGACCAGGAGCTGCGGCGCGGGGGCGTGTCCTATACGATCGACACCGTTCGGGACTACGCGCGGCGGTTCCCCGGCTGTTCCATCCACTACCTGATTGGTGCGGATCATGCCGCCACGCTGCCGCAGTGGCGGGAATCGGCCGAGCTGGCCCGGTTGGCCGAGTTCGTGATTATCCCGCGTCCCGGGGCCCGGCCGGTGGCGCTGCCCGAGGCTTTCCGCGTCCGGCAGCTCGCCGGCTTCGCCCTGGCGGTTTCCTCGTCACAGATCCGGGAACGCGTGCGGCGGGGCCTGCCGATCGACCTGTTAGTGGGCCCGCTCGTGGCCGAGGCCATCCGGGAAAAGCGTCTTTATCTCTGAAGCCCGATCGGGCATTCTCTCGCGCGATGGATTCCAAGAAGCTGGCTCTCGCGTGCCGCGAACTGGCCGACAAGAAGAAGGCGGAGAACATCGTCATCCTCGACCTCCGGAAGCTGTCCTCGGTCACCGATTACTTCGTCATCTGCACGGGCACGAGCGAACCCCACCTCCGCGCCATCGTCGATGAAGTCACGGAGAATGTGCGCAAGCTCCATGAGCTGCGCCCGCGGGCGGTGGACGGCACGCTCCAGGCCGGGTGGGTGGTCCTCGATTACTTCGACGTCATGGTCCACGTGATGCGCGGGGCCCAACGTGCGAAGTACGACCTCGAGGGATTGTGGGGCGACGCGCCGCATGTTCGGGGGCGCAGACCCCCGCCGGCCACCACGGGAACGCCACGAACCCCGAGGCGTCCCTCCGCCCCTTGAGCAACCCGCTCTCCCTGTTTTCGAACAGGTGTTGGGGACGTGCTGGTCGCGCGCCGGCGGCGCGGCTACGGATTGATCTTGGGGGGGATCTCCGATGCCGCCTGCGTCATCTCTTCGACGAGCCTGCGGAAATCCTCGAGGCCCGGCGCGGGGATGATGATCGTGTCGCGGCGCCCGGCAACGTCCTCGGTGATTCGCAGGAATCGTCCCCGCGGGTTCTCTTTCAGCGTGAAAACGAATGTCTTGCGTTCGATCTGGATCTTCTCCGTCCGGTGAGTCTCCTCCGCAACACTCGGCTTCGAGGACGCTGCCGACCGCTGGCCGTAGGGCGATGGCCGTTCGTTTGAGATCATAGCCACAGTTCCATTATGACCCGAGTGACCCACTTTCGCTTCTGCTCTAATTACTTTTTCACCGCTCCCGGTTTGTCAACCATAGTTTTGCGCCGAACGACCTTTGCTTTTCGGGCGAATTCCGTTGCCAATCGTGGCGGCTGCCCTCCAGTCTCCGGGCGATACGCATGAAAGCGGCATTCATCCAGCAAACCGGCCCGCCGGAACAACTCCGGGTGGACGACCTCCCGGACCCGCAACCGGCCGCGTCCCAGTGCCTTGTCCGCGTGACCGCCGTCTCGGTCAACCCGATTGACACCTACATCCGCAGCGGTGCGGTTCCGATGCCGCTTCATTTCCCGTTTGTGGTTGGATGTGACCTGGCCGGCACCGTGCAGGAAGTCGGACCGGAGGTGAGGCGTTTCCAGCCCGGAGACCGCGTCTGGGGAAGCAACCAGGGCCTCCTCGGCCGCCAGGGCACCTTCTCCGAACTCGTTGCGGTGGACGAATGCTGGCTCTACCCGACGCCTCCCGAGGTCACCGACGAGACGGCGGCGGCGACCGCGCTGGTGGGCATCACCGCCCATCTGGGCCTCCGACGCGACGCCCGTCTGCATGCGGGCGAGACGATTCTGGTCAACGGCGGGGCGGGCGGAGTGGGTTCCATGGTCGTGCAGATGGCGAAGCTCATCGGAGCCCGGGTGATCGCCACGGCGGGGAGCGACGCCAAACAGGAACGTTGCCTCAGCCTGGGAGCCGATTTTGCCCTGAACTACAATACCCAGAACGTCGAAGCGGCCATTCGCAAGATCGCCCCCGGCGGAGTTCAGGTCTGGTGGGAAACCGCTCGGGAACCCGACTTCGACCGGGCGATCGGCGCGCTCGCTGCCCGCGGGCGGATGGTGCTGATGGCGGGGCGCGAGGCCCGACCACCCTTTCCCGTTGGTCCGTTTTATGTGAAAGGCTGCTCGTTGCAGGGTTTCGTGATGTTCCTGGCGTCGCCCGACGAGCAGCGGGCGTGTGCGGACGAGATCAACCGTTGGTTGGCGGCGGGGCAACTGAAGGTCGGTATCGACCGTGTTCTGCCGCTGGCGGAAGCCGCCGAGGCGCATCGCCTGCAGGAAGCCAGCACCTTGCGGAAGACGGGGGCGCTGACGGGCAAGATCGTCCTGAAACCGTGAACCGGGCTACTTGCCGGCCGCTTTGAACACTGGCTTGGCCCCGTTCTTCGGATCCAGATTCCGGTAGAGGTCGTCCTCACTGACCGCAGGCGACTCGACACCGTTCTCAGGAACCTCGGCTTTCGCCACCCACAGGAACGCGTTCAGGATCGCCTTCCGGAAGTTGTCGTCCGCCCAATTCTCGTGGAAATGGCCGCCGGTGAAGCCGAAACCGCGTCCGCCGTTTGCCCCCTCGTAGACCCACATCAGGGTCTCCTCCTGCCCCTTCGCGGCCTGGATATGCGGATACGGCCCGGCGGGCCAGACGTAGGGTCCGTCGCGCACCTGATCCGACGGCTTGGCCACCAGGATGGGCGTAATCCCCTTCGTCTCCGGCCGCCACCGCATGTTGAAATACCACTCGTCCTTGATCGCGAACGGCCGCAGCCCGCGGGTGATCGGGTGCGCCGGGTATTTCTTGAATTCTGCCGACCAAATGGGATTGCAGGAATACTTGTCCTCGTAGTAACCGCCCACCCACTCCTGGAATTCCCGCCCGCCTTTGTCCTTGGGCACCTCGCACGCGTAGTGCATCACCCCAAATCCGATTCCCTTCCGGATCAGACCGTCGAGGAACCTGAGGCGCTCGCCTTGGATCGCCGGGTGGCCGCCTCCGCCATCGGAGTAGATGACCACCGCGTCGGCCCCGTCGAATGCCGCATCGCTGGCCGGCCAACCGTCGGTGTGCACCGCCACCTCGAAGCCCTGGACCGCCGCCAGGCTCTTCTGCAGCAGCAGGCAGCCCGCCCGGAATTCGTGCATCCCCGGCGGGTGACTCGGCTTCCCCGCTATCAGGACCAGTTTCTTCTCCGCCCCCGTCACCGGCAGCGCGGCTGCAGCCAGGAGAACGGCAATCCAACACGCCTTCGCATTCATCGCGCCCAAGCTGTAGCCCAGGTCGACCGGGAGCGCAATCCCCGCCCTACCGCCCCTTGGGATCCAGATTGGCCGCGAGTTCCTCCGCCGTGACGGTGGTTTGCGCGCCGTTCGGCGGGACTTCGGCCTTGGCAATCCACAGCAAGGCGTTGAGAACGACACGGCGGAAGTTCTCGTCGCCCCACTCCTTGTGGAAATGCCCGCCCGTGAAGCCGAGGCCCCGGCTGCCGTCGGGTCGGTCATACACCCAGAGGAGATGCTGCGGCTGTTTGTCCTCGAGCACAGCCTTGCGGACATGCGGGTTGTTGCTGTGCGGGCCGTCCGGCCGGTCCAGCGTTTCCTTGGGAGGCAGCGCACTCAGGATGGGAGTGACTCCCTTCATTCCTTCGACGAACCGCATGTGGTAATACCACTCGTCCTGCATGGAGAACGGCTTCACCCCTCGCGTGACCGGGTGCTCGGGGAGCGTCTTGAACTCGGCGAACCAGTGCGGGTTTACCGACCAGTCCGTCTCGAAATACCCGCCTATCCACCGGAGAAACTCGGCGCCGCCTCGGTTCTTGGGCACCTCCACCGCGTAATGCAGACAGCCCAAGCCCACCCCCTTCTTGACCAGCTCATCGATCACCTTGATGCGGTCCCCCTGGATGAACGGGTGGCCGCCGCCCCCGTCCGAGTAGATGGCCACCGCCGCCGCGCCGTCGAACACCTTCACATCGGACGGCCAGCCGTTGGAGACTACCGTGGCCGTGACGCCCGGCACCTGGTTGAGGCACTTGGCCAGTAACAGGCAGCCGGCCCGATGCTCGTGATCCCCGGGACCATGGCTCGGGCCACCGGCCACCAGCACAATCTTCTTGTCCGCCGCCTCCGTCGTCAGGGCCAACACCCCCAGCAACGCCACCGCACAAAACGTCTTCTTCATAGTCACAGTTTCTTGATTCGGATGTTCTTGAATTGCACCGTCATCGGCGGGCCAACGTGAATCTGCAGCGCCAGGACTCCGGACTTGGCCGCCTTCGACGACTGCTCGTCCACGACGTCCACGGTCTGGGCCCCGTTGATGAAGTGTTGCAGGTGGTTGCCCTTGGCGATGACGACATACTCGTTCCAGTCTTCGACCCGGATCTTCGCTTGGATTTCGTCGGACTTCCCCACACTCCCCACAACGTCCACCTTGTGCTGTCCGGGATTGTCCGGGTTGGCGCGGACGACCACTTTCTGCCCGCGCTCGGCCAGGATGCCGCGGCCGCGTTCCTCGTAGAGAATCCCGCTGTAGGTCTTGCCGGCCTCGAAGTCGGCCTGGTAGCCGCCCACGATCGGCCCAAAGGCGCCCTGCTCGGCAACCTTGCTGCGATACTGGATGCCCGAATTGCCGTTCACGATCCGGTAGCTCAGGCGCAACTCGAAGTCTTCCGTCGTGCCGTTGGTCCAGACCAGGAAGGTGTTGTGCGTCAGCTTCGGGTCCGCTTTCGTCACCCCGGTGATGGCGCCGTCGCGGACGGACCACAACTCGGGGTTGCCGCGCCAGCCGGCGAGGTCTTTCCCGTTGAAGATGGACTGGAATCCCGCCTCGTCGGCGGCCGCCGCCGCCAGCGTGCCGGCGGTGAGAACCACCAGCGCTCTGCTGAGTATCGATTTCATGGTTGTCTCCGGTCGCCGCGGACTGCCGTTTCGGTTCGTGATGGGTAAGACGCTGGCCGGACCGGCCGCATTCAGTTGCCGCCGCGGCGTCGGTCCGGTCGGCGATGCTTCCGGCGCAAGCGCCGGCCGTTGGTTACCTGAGCGTGCGCTTCAGAAAACGTAGGCCTTTGATGGCGATCTCCTCGCGGCTGGGCTCGATCTGCCGCCAGATGGCCGCGGCCTTCGCGATGATCTTGACGTCCTTGGTGAAGGATTCGATGACCACGTCTCCGTTGTATCGTGCCGCCTTGAGCCCTTTGGCGATGCAGTCCCAGTTGATGTGGTCGTTGCCCGGCGTGCCCCGGTCGCTCCCGCAGGCGTGGAAATGGCCCAACAACTGGCCGACCTTCCGGATCGCCTCCCCCTGGCACTTCTCCTCGATGTTCATGTGGAAGGTGTCCAAGTGAACCTTGAGGGCCGGACTGCCGACGTCCTTCACCATCTTCAGCGCCTGCTCCGCGGTGTTGATGAAGTCCGTCTCGAAGCGGTTGAGCGGCTCGATGCAGAGCTGCTTCCCCTTCTTCTGCGCGTAGGCGCAGACCGTCTTCAGGTTCCGCACCACGGTGGCCCACTGTTTCCTGTATTCGGCCGGTTCGGCCCCGCCAATGCGACCCACGGCGGAATACGTCGGCCCAATGAAACTCGGGCAGTCGAGCACCACCATCAGGTCGATGCACTTCTTGACGTAATCGATCGAGTTCCGCTGGGCCTCGGGCGTCCCGCGCAGGTCGCGGTCCGGCCCGAAGCAGCCGCAAACCGATCCGCACGCCAGTCCCACCTTGTCGAGCTCCGCCTTCACGTGGGCGGGGTCGAAGTCGCCCGGGTCGTTGACCGCGATTTCGACCGTGTCAAAGCCCCATTTCTTGAACGTCTTGAACCACTTGGTGCTGTCGTTGGTGAACGGGCACGTGAAGAGGAAGGTATTGATGCCGAATCTCATAACAGGTTTTTCGGCAGGCTAGTCCAACCGGCGAACGTGTCAAAACGTTATTTGCCCGCCACGCCCCGCCGGCACGCCCTCGGGATCTCGTGCACGGTCCCAGGCCCCGATGCCGGGCATCGGCAACTCCCGCGCCTCGCAGCGCCGCCCGGCGGGGGACCGCGAACCCGCAACGACTGCGTCGCAGCGGCGTTCGTGCCTACCGCAGGAAGTCCAGGAGGGAACGGTTGAGGATGGTGCCGCCGCTTTGGAGGGCGGCCTGGTAGGCGGTCTGGGTCTCGTTCAGCCGAACGATGGTCTGGGCGAGGTCGGCATCGACTTCCCTGGAAATGAGATTGGAGACGGACTCGCTGCGGGAGGTGGCGACGGCCTTGGCGGTTTCCAGTCGGGCCTGGATGGCGCCGTTGGTGCCCATCTGGATGATGAAGTTGTCTTCATCGGTCGCCAGGTTGACGCGGTCGGTGGCGATCGCGTCGGTGTCACCGCTGAGGAGGTGATCCCGGAGGGCGATGAGGTGGTTGAAGAAATCAGCTCCGGAGCGGGAATCGGTGATGAGGCCGCGGGGGCCGCTGCCGGTGGTGTTGGCGCCGAGGGTTTGGGCGGTGAAGGTTTCGTTTTCCGAGATCTCGCTTTCAGCCAAAGTGGTGTTGCCCTGGTAGGTCACGCCCGTAATCAGGCCGCTGGCATCCTCGGCGATGACGAAGGGGGCCAGGTCGGTGCGCGTGCCGCCAAAAAGATAGTCGCCGCGATTGCTCGAGTTCGCCAGTTGAACGCCCTGGCGGACGAGTTCGTTGATCTCGGTGGCGAGGACGTTGAGTTCGTCCCGGGATTTGAGGTCGTCGACGCTGGTGGCGATCTCGCCGGCGCGGTCGGAGAGGGTCTTGAGGGCCTTGATGGTGTTGTAGGTGGCGTTGGCGAGTTCCTGATGGCGGTCGATGTTGCTGCGGTATTGGGCGAGCGTGCTGGCTTCGGCCTGCATGTCGAGGATGCGGCGGATGGCGCTGGGGTTGTCCTCGGGCAGGGAGACTTTCTGGCCGGTGGCGGCCTGGTTTTGGAGGCCGTATTGCCGGACGGCCAGGCGGTTGAGCTGGTCGACCAGGGTATTGGAGAAGGTGCTGGCGGTGACGCGCATATGGATCTCCGGCAGTTCAGTTCATTCCTACACCATGGTCACTACCGTGGAGAGCATCTCGTCCAGGGTGCTGATCAGCCGCGCGGAGGCTTCGAACGCCCGCTGGAACTTGATCAGATCGGTCATCTCCTCGTCGAGGGAAACGCCGCTGACACTGTCGCGCTGGCGCAGGAGCATCTTCTCGACGATCTGCTGGTTGCCGATCTGGGCGTTGACGGAGGAGAGGGACTGGCCGAGGGCGGCGACGCTCTGTCCGTAGCGCTGGCTGAAGGTCTGGTTGCTGAGGGCGGCGAGCGGCCGGTCGGCAAGCTGGGCCAGGGCCACGACCACCTGGTTGTCGCCGGGAGCGTTGCTCACGGCGGCCGCCTGGATCCGGGAGGGGTCGGCGGTCAGGGCGGAATGGACGCGGATGGTGGCGGCGTCGGTGCCGGTGAAGAAGGCCTGGCCGGTGTTCCCGTTGAGGTCGTAGCCGGCGCTGTGGATCGTGTTCACCTCGCTGATCAACTGGGAAGCCAGAGTGTCCATCTCCGCGCGCAGGGTCGCAATGGCCCCGTCGCGGACGTCGATGGTGCCCTGGACCAAGCCGCCCGTCAGGTTGACCGTCGTCCCGCCGGATTGGGTCCGGACCAGGAGACGGCCGGTGCCGGGGTCGTAGGACTCGAGGCGCTCGATGACCGCCGAACCGTCGGTCATGGCAACGCCGTCATAGTAGATGTCCACGGCGCCGCTGGGCTGTTCGGTGGTGGTGAAGTTGGCGATGCGGGCCAGTTCCTCGAGCCGCTGCTGCCGCACGTCGCGCAGGTCGTTGGCGGTATCGCCACCGACCTCCGCGGCCGAGATCTGCTGGTTCAGCTTCGCAATGTCGGCGACGATCCGGTTCGCGTCCTCGAGATTGACGTTGAGCGAGGCGTTCAGGGAGGACTCGACGTCGGCGAGGCGCTCGGACACTTGGTTGAACTGGACGGTGAGGTTCTCGGCTTGGATGAGGAGGACCTGGCGTTCGGCGAGGGAGGTGGGGTTGGTGGAGAGGCTTTGGAAGGCGTTGAACAGACTGGTGAGGCCTTCGGCGAGGCCATTCTGGCTGCTCGAGGCGGCCTGGGTGCCGTCGGTGTTGGTCGCCTGGCTGTCGATTTGCTGTCCGAGGTTGGCCTGCGCGTATTGCAGGGCCTGCTGTTGGGCTTCGAGATAGCCGCCGGCGCTGGTCTCGGAGAGAATCTGGCGATCGAGGAGGGCGTCGCGGAGTTGAAGGATGGCGACGCCTTCGGCCCCGGCACCCTGCGGTCCGAGTTGGCTGGGAACGGGCTGCGCCGTCTGGATCGTGAGGCGCTGCCGCGCGTAGGCGGCATTGCTGACATTGGCCAGGTTGTGTCCGGCGACTTCGATCCCGAGCTGCTGTGTGGACAGTGACCGGGCGCCGAGGTTGAGACTGCCGAAGAGGCCGAGCATGGTGGTTTAGCCGATGGCTTCGTAGAGGGCGCTGGCCGGCAGGGGCCGGTATCGGCTCGCGCCCGCGCCGGTGTACACACCGCCGTCGTGCCCCGGCAGGAGGGCATTCAGGAACTGCTGCATCAACTCGAGCGACCGACGGAGGAGCAGGTGATTCTGCCGCGCGCGCTGCTGGACGCGGACGAGCAGTTCGTTGTTCTCCTGGACGAGGGCTTGGACGAGCGGTTGGTAATCGGGGGGCAGGAGGGGAATGAGGATGCCAAACGGGGTTTCCTCCGGCAGTTGCATACTCTCGGTGACGGCGCGGCGGCAATCGTCGCGGTGCGCGCGCATCTGCTCGAGCACGGCCGCCTGCGTCTGGATGGCGCCGATGGACTGGTAGAGTTCCTCGGCCGAGCGGGACACCACAAGGTCCTGCTGGCGGTCGAGCAAGGCGAGCAACTCGCCGTAGCTCTTCAACTCCTCGCGCAGGACGGTGATCAGGTTCTGGAGAGAATCAGTCATGTGACAGTCGGGTGGTCAGCGACGCCGGTAAGCCGACCGCAGCCCCGGCCGGCGAACCGGGCGCGGCGCAGCCGGTCGAGCCGGCGGCGGCGGCGGGGGTGGCGAACTGCCGCTTCAGCAGGTCCGCCAAGCCCAACATGCCGCTGCGGCTGATGCTGTCGGCCAGCGTCTGGTTGATCAAATCGTCGTAGATCGCCGAAACCGAGGACGACTCCTCGAGATCGGAATGGATGACCGTCTTGCGCGCCTCCGTCAGGATCTGGCGGAGCAGCAAGGCTTCGAATTGGCGCGTGGCCTCGCCGATCTTGGCCTTCTCGGAGACGTGGGGATTGCGCGCCACTTCGTCCAGCGGCATCTGGCTGGGATCGATGGGTCCCGAGGGCAGAGGAGGGAGAGGGGCGACGTTCATGCTAGCGGATGACGAGTTCGGCGTGGAGGGCACCCGCCTGTTTCATGGCCTGGAAGATGGCCATGGCGTCGCGCGGCGTGACGCCGAGAGAGTTCAGGGCGGCGGCGACCCGTTCGACCGTGGGCAGTTCCGGAAGGGCGACCATGGAGGATTTCTCTTCGCGGACGTTGGTCTCGGTGCTGGGGGTGACGACGGTGCTGCCGGCGTTGGCGAAGGGAGCGGGCTGCGAGGCGGTGAGGGTGTTGGCCACGGTGATCGTCAGGCTGCCGTGGGCGACGGCGCAACTGGAGATGCGAATGTGGGAGGTGGCGACGATCGTGCCGGTGCGCTCGTTGATGACGATGCGCGCCGGGACATCCGGCTCGACCTCAATCGCCTCGAGGCGCGCCATGAAATCAGCCGGAAGCGATTCGGCCCCGTCGGGAATCCGGACGCGGACGGTGGTGGTGTCAATGGCCTGGGCGCTGTCCGGAAACACCTCGTTGATGACGGCCGCCAGCCGGGCCGTCGAGGTGAAGTCGGGCTCGCGCAGCAGCAGATCGAGGTGTTGGTCGCGGACGATCTCGGTGGGGATTTCGGCCACCACCTGGGCGCCGCCCACAATCTGGCCGACGGTGGGGTGGTTCTTCTGCACGCTGGCGCCGCCCGGACCCTCGGTTCCGGCGGAAATCCCGCCGATGGTCAGCGCCCCCTGGGCGGTGGCGTAGGTCTGGCCATCGGCACCGAGCAAAGGGGTCTGGATCAGAACACCGCCCTGGAGGGTTTTGGCGTCGCCCATCGACGCCACGGTCACGTCGATGCGGGAGCCAATCCGCTTGAACGACGGGATTTCGGCGGTGACGATCACGGCGGCGACGTTCTTCGAGGAAAGGGTCGAGGCGGGGACGTTGATGCCATAGCGCTGCATCAGGTTGGCGATCGCCTGCAGCGTGTAGACGGGGTTCTTGTCGCCGTCGCCGTTGATGCCCACCACAATGCCGTAGCCAACGAGCTGGTTGTCCGTCACGCCGGCAACCACCGCCACGTCCTTGAGGCGGGAACCGCCGTGGAGCGCCAGCGTCACGGCCAGCAGGCCAATCAAAGCGAGGGAATGTCGGGAGAACGTCATGGCGGCGCGGTGTGGATGACTCAGAACGGGGCGAGCTTGTCCCAGACACGCATGAACCAGCCCTTTCGCTGGGCGTCGCTCACCACACCCTTGGAACTGTAATGGATGGTGGCGTTGGCGATCTGGTAGCTGAAAATCGAGTTGTTCGCCGAGATGTCCTCCGACCGGACGACGCCGCGGAGGACGGCGTCGGTGGTCTCGCCGGAAATCTTGGTTTGCCGGACGCCTTCGATTACCAGCCCGCCGTTGGGCAGTTGGTCCACCACCTGGACGGCAAAGCGGGCGGTGATCTTCTCCGTGTTGTTGATCTGGCCGCCGCCGTCAAACGACGTCTTGGCGGCGAGATTGACCGCGGGCAGTTGACCTTTCTTGGTGAGGAAACCACTGGCGCCCGGGCTGAAGAGGAAGCTGTTGATGGCCGCGTCCAGCCCCGAGGACTTGCTGGTCTTGGTGTTGTTCTGTTTGGTC
>CAYSPU010000030.1:5777-31682 GCA_964432995.1 uncultured Verrucomicrobiota bacterium | reverse complement strand
CTTCTGCTTTTCGCGGCGCATGCCTCTTTTCGGTCCTCTGCGGTCTTCTGTTCAACATCGATCCGGCGGCGACCTGATCCGTCGGTCGGGTTCACGCGCTGTTTCAGATCCCGACGTGGTTCGCGGGCAGAAGCGGACTGACGGGGGCACGATCTGCTCCACGCTCTTCTACGGCGCCCTCGGAGAGGTCGCCCTACCTGATGGGCAACCAAGAACGTCCAACGTCCAACTTCGAACGTTGAAGAACTGCCCACGTTCGATGTTCAGCGTTCGACGTTCGAGTGGGAGCGACCGGCTCGGGCGTTCGCGGACCGCGCGCAGGACCTTGAGGATTGGGGATTTTGCATTGGGGATTTGGGTCTCGCCGGCGGCCAGGGGCACAGTCACCGGCAAGTGCCCGGGAGACACCCTTTGACGGATAAATCGTGCATATGCACGATTTACCCGTCGCCTGGAAGCTCACTCCTTGTCCTTCACCCAAAGGGAGTAGAGGTAGATTCCCACCGCCGCCCCGAGACCGGTCAGGACAAACGGATACCAGAGCTGATAGGGATGGTAGGTCGTCCACAGCAGATGGGTTGCCTGCTCCGCGCTCAGCTTCAGAGTCTCCTGCAACGTCTGGAAGGCGTCCGTCCGGGCCACGCCGGAGGTTGTCCCGCAGTGGTCGGCCAGATAGCGCAAGGCCAGGTTCGCCTTGTCCCCCATTCGATCGTAGACCTGTCCGCCGAGGAAGGAACCATAGGCCCACCCGAGCGCCGTGGGCAGGTTGGCGTAACCCATGTAGAGTGCTTTCTGGCCTTCAGGCGCGATCACCCCGAGATACTCGTTCATCTTCGGCGCCGAGAGCATCTCCCCAATCGCGAAGCACACGATGCCCAAAACACAAACGTAGCCCGACACGGAGAACCCGGCGATGGCCAGGCCGACTGAGGCGACGGCGATTCCCAGGGAGATCGGGATTACCATGTGCCCCCGTCTGCCGCGACTCTCAATGCGTGCCGGTGAGTCCGACCTGGCGCCCGGGCTTCCGAAACGCACGTTCGCAGCGGTTCGCGGCGTCCCGAAAAATCGCTTATGCTTCCTTGAGACTTGGGTATAACCTCGTCGAAGTGATGTTGGGTCAGTACGAGCCGTTGGTTTGCATGTGGCAGGATGCCGGTTCCGGCAAGCGGCAGAGGCCCTAGGGAATGCGCTATGCACTTCACTCGTGTCCAACTGAAGAATTGGCGGAATTTCGTGAGCGTCGACCTGAAGCTGGGCGAGCGGCTGTTTGTGACCGGTCCGAACGCCAGCGGCAAATCCAACCTCCTCGACGTCTTTCGGTTTCTGCGTGATCTGGCAAAGACAGGCGGCGGGCTTCAGCAGGCGGTTCGAGAACGAGGCGACCTTTCGAAGCTGCGTTGCCTTGCGGCCCGTCGTTACCCGGATGTGGAGATCGAGGTCGAGCTCACCGATCCGGAGGGGAAAGAGGCCCCGATTTGGCGTTATGGGATCGGGCTGCGCCAGGAGCCTCGAGGCCAGCGACGTGTGCTGCTGACACATGAACGGGTGTGGCGAAACGATGAGTTGCTCCTGGATCGCCCCAACGACGCCGACAAGAAGGACGATCTGAGACTGACGGAAACCGACCTCGAACACATAGCGGCGAATCGGGAATTCCGGCCTATCTCAGAGGCATTCCAGCGGGTTCTGTACCTGCACATGGTTCCGCAACTGCTGAAGTTCCCTCAATTGGCCAACCGCGAGGCGCCAGGCGACGATCCCTTTGGCATCAAGTTCCTGGAACGGGTCCTCGAAGCTCCGGAGAAGACCAGAAGGGCGCGGTTGAGGAAGATTGAGAAAGCGCTGCGAATCGCAGTTCCGGAGCTGAAGGACTTGACCGATATCCGAGACGAGAAGGGATCGCCTCATTTGGAGGCTGTCTATCAGCACTGGCGCCCCCAGGGTGGGAAGCAACGAGAAGACCAGTTCTCCGATGGAACGTTACGCCTCATCGGCCTGCTGTGGGCATTGCTCGAAGGAGACGCGTTGCTCCTTCTGGAAGAGCCCGAGCTCTCGCTCCACTCCAAGATCGTTACCAAGCTCCCGTCGCTGATCTGGCGTCTCCAGCGAACGAAGCGACGACAGGTTTTCATTTCTTCGCACAGCGCCGAGTTGTTCAGCGACCCGGGGATCAAACCTCTGGAAGTGGCGATGCTGCATCCAAGAGGCAGCGAGGGAACGGTGGTTGAGCTGGCGTCGGACAAGGAGGAGATCCGATTGCTGCTTGAGGGTGGGATGACGGTGGCGGACGCGGTGCTGCCCCTCACAGCGCCGTCAAACGTTGAACAGCTGCTGCTCTTCGAGTGAACGGTCCAATCCCCATATACCTGGCGGTTGAGGACGAGTTAAGCGAATGGGTGGCAAGGAGGGCGCTCTCGACTCGCTCACTCAGCTATGCCATCGGGGCGGTTTTCAATCGGGGGGGCTATGGCTACCTCAAGCAGAAGGCTCGAGCATTCAACAATGCTGCGAAACGGTGTCCGTTCCTGCTCCTGACGGACCTGGACAAGTCGCCTTGCCCTCCGCAACTGATCGAAGACTGGTTGGGATGCCCGAAGCACCCCCAGTTTCTTCTGCGCGTCGCCGTTCGGGAGGTTGAGAGTTGGCTGCTCGGAGATCCCGTCGGATTGAGGACGTTTCTCGGGCTGCGGAAGCCCATCGAACTCCTCGACCCGGAAAACCTCCCCGATCCTAAACAGGAACTGCTTAGACTCGCTTCTCGCAGTCCCCGGAGAACCACTCGCGAAGCCATGGTGTGGAAGGACGAGCGCAGTGGGCGGCTGTTCCAAGGCCCAGACTACAGTGCCACGCTCGCCAAGTTCGTCTGGGGGGAATGGGGCATCAGCACGGCGCGAAGACGATGTCGCAGTCTGGAACGGCTCTTTCTGGCTCTTGGCCGGATCGAAGCTGGGGTCAGATCACAGTGATTTGCCCGGTTCGTGCGGCGCCACGTCTTACGGGGATCCAAAAACACGATAGAGGTGGACCTGCCAGGGTCCGAAGGAATCGCGGAACTGACCCTCCCGCAGCGGCAGAATGCGGCCTTCGTCGATCACCTCGACCTCGGTCGCCGGCGTGGTTCCCGGCAGGCGGAACTCGGCGGTGGTGGGGGCGCCGCGCAAGGCCACGGCGAACACATACTGAGCACCGCGGGCCCGCTTCCACAACGCGGCCACGGGCACCTCGGCGGACTCGGAGGTCACAGTGCCGCCGGGTTCGAGCGTCGGCGTGTTGAGCACGTCGGCGAGTTGCGCGATCTGGCGGTTCAACGCGGTGACAGCGGTCAGCATCTCCGGATCGTCCAGCAACGCCGCTTCCCGGAACCGCGGTTTCCACTCGTGAACGAAGTAGATCAGGCCCATGGACCCGTGGACGATCGACATCCAGGCCTCGGCGCGGACCTGGTCGGGAGTGGCTTTGCGGTCGGGGGTGTTGATGCGCGTGCATTCGAGGCAGTTCCAGACGATGCGCCCGGGGCCGGCCCAGCGGCGGAGGCGTTCGACGCCCTGGGCCACGAACCAAAGGTTGCCGGCCACTTCGGGAGAGCTGTGCGCCACGGGGTAGATGTCGAAGGACGCGATGTCACAGCCCTGGACGTACTCCGGGTAGTCCTCGGGATGATTGGTGCGGACGCCGCGGCCGTGCCAGCGATCCCAGGCAACGCCCTGCCCTAGGTTGAGCAGGACCGGCCGCGAGGGGTCGGCGGTGCGGATCTTCCGATAGGACTCGACGATGCGTTCCGGGGGGATGGGCGGGCCATAACCACCGCCGCCGGGCAACTCCTGCGCATTGTCCGGTTCGTCGCCGTGCATCCAGCCGATGATGGTGGGGCTGTCGAGATGCTGGAGGGCGACGGCGTTTTGGTCGCAGATGACGCGCATGCCCGCCTTCTCGAGCGTGCGCAGTTGGTCTTCGGTCGGGCCTTTCCAGAGGCCGACGTAGGTGTTGAACCCGGCCGCGCGGTAGCGGCCTGCCTGCGAGGGGGACTGGAGCCAGACGGCAATCGGGAAGAACGAGGGATCGTGGGAAGGGCCGCGGGTCCAGCGGGCGTAGGGGCTGGGGTCGCGGCTGGTCGCATCTGCGGCGGCAACTGCCGCGTGGCTCAGGGCCAGGAGCAGCACTGCGAGGACGAGGCCGGGACTCGCGGCTGCGCGCGTCCAAGCTGTCGTGTTTGGCCGATAACTGGGAACGGACGCCCGAGGCCGGGCGTCCCTACCTTCCATAGGTGCGCAACCGCATGAGGCAGGGACACGCGGCCCCGCGTGTCCAGGCCATCGCGACGAGAAGAAGAGGAGCGACGTCGACTCGCCGGCTTGCCGATCTCCGACGCGCCGGTTACCCAGAAAACTGGTAGGGCGCGACCTCCGGGCGCGCCGGAAACAAGTCGATGGCACATACTCTCCCGGCGCCCTCGGAGAGGTCGCCCTACCTTTCATGCGAAGTGGTATCGCAGCATGGGTAGGGGAATTCATGGTGAGGGGGCGAGACTCATGGACAAAGGCGACCTGAGAAGCTCGGGTTTGCATTGAGATCAGGAGCGTAGATCGGCGGCCGCGGACGGCAAGAGCACAGTTACGGTCGTTCGAAAAGTCGCAGTTGCCCATGCCATTTGCGGAGGACGGCGACGACGGCAGCGTCGGCCCTTCGGTTGAAGACGCCGACGACGGAGTGGCCGAGGCGGACGGGGATCCAGAGGGCCGGCAGGAACAGCCCGACGGTGATCAGCCGGTTCGTCCAGCCGTCCAAGCGCCATTGTCCGGACCAGGACCACATTGGCTGCTGGCTGAACGGGCCCAGATAATGGATGGGCCAGATGTCCGCAGGCGTCGGGCCGCGGGCCCCGACGAAATCGCAGACGAGGTGGAGATGGACGACGAGCAGCGAAGCGCCCAGGGTGCGCCATCGCTGCCGGGCAAACGCCGACAGGATCCCGGTCAGGAGGACGGCACCGAACAAGCCGTGCAGCAGGAGGTGATGATACTGGGCATAGTAGAGCGTGTCGTGGCCGCGCCAGGAGTTGACGATGTCGGCGACCACGCCCAAGCCGTCGAGATCGGGCAGGACCCCGGCCAGGGTGATGAGGCGGACGTCGCGTTGCTCTTTGGCGACGTGGGCGGCGATGAGCCAACTGGCCAGGAGGTGGGTGATCGGCGACATAGTGCGACGTGGGGAGCCGGTCCGGGCGAGAGTCTATTCGCCGACGCCGATTTGCCGGAGGAGGAAGGCCCGTTCGAAGGCGTGTTCTTTTAGGCGGTCGTAGCGGCCGGAGGACCCGCCGTGGCCGCCGGCGAGGTTGGTCTTGAGAAGCAGCGGGTGGCGGTCGGTCTTCAGGGTGCGGAGTTTGGCGACGTACTTGGCCGGTTCCCAGTACATGACCTGGCTGTCGTCGAAGGAGGTGGTCACCAGGAGGGCAGGGTATTCCCCGTGGCGCAGGTTGTCGTACGGACTGTAGCTGCGCATGTACTCGTACTCGGCCCGCACCTTCGGGTTTCCCCACTCCTCGAACTCGGCGACGGTGAGGGGCAGGGATTCGTCGAGCATGGTGTTGATGACGTCAACGAATGGGACCGCGAGGTGGGCGGCGCCGAAGAGATCGGGCCGCAGGTTGACGACGGCGCCGATGAGGAGTCCGCCGGCGCTGCCGCCCTCGATGGCGAGTTGGCTCGGGCGGGTGTATTTCCGGGCGATCAGGTGTTCAGCGGCGGCGATGAAATCGGTGAAGGTGTTGCGTTTCTTCAGCATGCGCCCGTCGTCGTGCCAGGTCTTGCCGAGGTCGGCCCCGCCGCGGATGTGGGCTTGGGCGAAGATGACGCCGCGGTCGAGCAAGGGAATCCGGGTGGCGTCGAACTGCACTTCGGCCGGGTAGCCGTAGGCCCCGTAGCCGACGAGCAACAGGGGTTGTGGGCCGGCTTTCCGGAGGTTCTTGCGGTAGACGAGGGAGACGGGGACGCGCGCGCCGTCGGGTGCCGGTGCGTCGAGTCGTTCGACCTGGTAGCGGGCGGGATCGTAGCCGCCCGGCACTTCCACCTGTTTCAGAAGCTTGGGCTGTCGGGTTTCAAGGTCGTAGTCGTAAACCGAGGGCGAAGTGGTGTACGACGTGTAGCGGTAACGGAAGAGTGAGGTGTGGAACTCGACGTTCTGCTCGGGGGCGACGCTGCGGAGGGGTTCGGCGAACTCGAGGCGGTAGGAAGCCGAGCCGTCGGCCGGCAGAACGCGGGCGTGGGGGACGGCTTGTTCGCGTTCGAGCACGACGGTATGGCGGGCGAGGCAGAGCAGGCCCTCGAGGAGGACGTTGGGGCGATGAGGCAGCACTTCCACCCACTTCTCCGGGCGCAGATCCGTGACGGGAGTACGGATCACGCGGAAGTTCCGTCCGCGGTCGTTGAGGCGCAGATAGAGGGAATCGCCCTGGTGATCCGCTTCGTATTCGAGGTCCGGCTGCCGGGGGAGAATGATCTGCGGCTCGGCTTCGGGCCGGTCGGCGGGCAGCAGGCGCCATTCGGACTGCCGCTGGCTGTTGCTGTTCAGCCACAGGAACGTCTGGCTGCGAGAGCGGGAGACGTAGACGTTGAAGCGTTCGTCTTTCTCCTCGAGGACGAGTGTGGGCTGGGAATTGCCCAGTGCGTGACGCCAGACGCGGTAGGATCGCTTTGCCGAATCCTCGGTGGTGTAGAGCAGCGTCCGGTTGTCGGCCGCCCAGGCGACGGAGGTGACGTTGGTGGCGGTGTCCGGCAGCAGTTGGCCGGTGCGCAGGTCTTTGACGTGCAGGGTGTATTGGCGGAAGCCGGTTCGATCCAGCGTGTGGGCCAGCAGATGACCGTCGTCGCTCACCACATAGGCGTCGAGCCCCATGAATCGCTCGCCGCGCGCCAGGGTATTCCGGTCGAGCGTCACTTCCTCTGGGGCCTCGAGGCTGCCACGCTTGCGGCAGCAGATGGGGTACTGCTTTCCCTGCTCGGTCCGATTGTAGTAGAGCCACTCGCCCTTGCGGTAGGGGACGCCCAGGTCGGTCTCCCGGATGTGCCGCAGCGCGTCTTGATAGAGGCTATCGGCAAGCGTCTGCGCCGGCTGCATCATCGCCTCGGTATACGCGTTCTCGGCCTTGAGGTAGGCAAGCACCGCCACGTTCGTCCGCTCCCGCAACCAGTGGTAGTCGTCCTGACGTCGTTCGCCGTGAAGAACACTGACCTGCGGGTGCCGGGCGGCGACGGGAGGTTGGGCTGGGACGGACGCACGCCCCGCGGGAGATGGACGCTGGCAACCGACCGGCAGCAAGACCAAGAGGCAGCCGACGGCCGCCAGAAACGCATGGGAAATCGTCATGGCCACTCTTGTACCGTGCCCTTCGTCAGAGTCAACCGACGAGGGGTGTTCAGATTCCGGTTGCCCGGATCGGGGTGCGGCGGTAGAAATCGCTCCGGAATGTTCGCCAAGGTGTGTTCCGCCGCGGTTCAGGGAATCGAGGCGTATCCCGTCGATGTGGAAGTGGATTCCGGCTGGGGCGATACCGTCATCGTCATCGTCGGCCTGCCGGATGCCGCCGTCCGCGAATCCCGGGATCGCGTCGGCACCGCCATTTCCAACTCCGGCTTCAAGTTCCCGCTCGGTCGCACGACCATCAACCTCGCGCCGGCGGACGTGAAGAAGGAAGGGCCGAGCTTCGATCTGCCGATTGCGGTGGGGATCCTTGCGGCGAGCGATCAATGCGACTCCGGCGCATTGGACGAATACGCGATGGTGGGGGAACTCGCGCTTACGGGGGCGGTGCGGCCGGTGAAAGGGGTGCTGCCCATCGCCTTGCGCGCGAAGGCCGACGGGCGCCGCGGGCTGCTGGTGCCCGCGGACAACGCGCCGGAAGCGGCGGTAGTGCGCGGTCTCGCCGTGCACCCGATGCACAACCTCCGCGAGGCCGTTGCTTTCCTGGAGGGCAGTTTTCACGGTGCCCCGACGCGCGTGGATCTCAATCGGCTCTTCGAGGAGGACGGCGAGGACGAACCGGACTTCGCCGAAGTCAAGGGCCAGGAATCCGTGAAGCGCGCGCTCGAGATCGCCGCGGCTGGCAATCACAACGTCCTTCTGGTGGGGCCGCCCGGCACGGGCAAGTCGATGTTGGCGAAGCGGCTGCCGTCCATTCTGCCGGCGATGACGCTCGAGGAAGCGCTCGAGGCGACGAAGATTCACAGCATTATGGGCCTGCTGGCGCCCGGTCAGGCGCTGGTGACGAGACGCCCTTTTCGCGCTCCCCATCACACCGCCAGCGACGCCGGGTTGCTCGGCGGCAACATCAACCCCACCCCGGGCGAAATCTCGCTCGCCCACCACGGCGTGCTGTTTCTGGACGAACTGCCCGAGTTCAAGCGGAACGTTCTCGAGACCTTGCGCCAACCGCTCGAGGACGGGCGCGTCACGATCTCGCGCGCGGCCGGCACGGTGACCTTCCCCGCCGAGTTCATGCTCGTTGCCGCCATGAATCCCACGCCGGACGGCCGAATGCCGGGCGAATCCCGCTGTTCCCCGCGCGAGATCCAAAACTACCTCAACCGCATCTCCGGCCCGTTGCTTGATCGGATCGATCTCCATGTCGAAGTCCCCGCCGTCAAGTTCCAGGACCTCAGCGGGGTTGGCCATGGCGAACCCTCAGAGTGCATCCGCGAACGCGTGACCGCCGCCCGTCAGCGCCAACTTGAGCGCTTTCGCGGCCGGCCGCGGATCACCTGCAACGCCCGGATGACCAATCGGGATCTCAAGGCCCATTGCGCGCTCGATGATTCGATCCTCGAACTGCTGCGCGTGGCGATGGCCGATCACAGCCTGAGCGCCCGTGCCTACGACCGGATCCTCAAGGTCGCGCGGACGATTGCCGACCTGGCCGGCGCCGAGCGTATCACCGCCGATCACGTCAGCGAAGCCGTGCAACTGCGGTCGCTGGATCGACAGGTGTGGGGATAGTGCGCAATGGAAGCAGAGAGGAGAGAGGAGAGAGCTATCCGCCTTCTGTGCTCTCTGCACTTGTTCGCAGCTCTCCTCTCCGAGACGCGACCATACGGTTGGAGTATGAACAGAAGGCCGCCACGGACCGCAAAGGCCCGGATCCGGCACACGCATCTGCGCCTCGTGAATGCAGGATGGAACATGAACCTGCAATGAGGCGATGAGATCAATTCCCGACAACGGACACGCCCGGCAATGCCGCAGCGGTGACTGTCGACTGTGGGCAACCTTGCGCACATCCTTGCCTCATCGCTTCTCTTCCCCCAACGGTCAATGGGTCTTCTCGTGCCGAATGTTCTCGAATCTGGCTCTCCACTTCACCCACGCGCTGCCGTTCGTTGTCTACCCGCGCCATTCGATCAAACGGCTCGACTCCATCGCCATCATTCCAGGCCGCGCGGTCCCTCCTGGCCTCACGGGCTCAAGGCGAGCCTCCAATTCTGCCTCCCAGATACGTCGTGAGGTAGAGGAGCTTGTCCCGGCCCTCCAGCAGGCCCATCGGTTGACTGCCATAATCCTCGTCAATCCCGTCGGTCAGGTCCGGGTCGGGCTTCAGCAAGAAAGAGAGGGCCAGGTGTTCTTTGTGCCTTTCCCACCCCCCAATTCATGCTCCGCCCTGAATTCATGCGGATTCGAATGACCAGCGGCCTTGACTGAGACGGGAGACCCGGGCAGGTGAAGCGGCCGCACCCAGACCCGGGCTTTGGCGGCGATCTCTACGACCCCTCGGCGACCTGACAAATGGCCGCCTCAATCTCCGCGATAGCCGGCCGTTCCAGCAGCAGAGCCGCCTCGAGACGCCGCACCTGTTCCTGTCGTATCTCGGTCGTCCAGGGCTTCCCTTGATCCGGGCCTCTGGGGTATGGAGTAATGCTGGTCGCATCTGGACTTCCTTCGCGCAGGACTCCGTTGGACAGTCGCTCATACAAGTCCGCAGCGCGCACCAGGCGCTCGGCGACAGGGGCTTCAAAATCCTCGGCGATCTCCCGGAGATACTTGGAGGCCGAAGCCCGATAGCTCGCCAGACACTCATAGATCCAAGCGTTCCCCAGAAGGGCCTCGTTCTTCGTCCCGTCGTCGGCAGTCTCCATCGCTTTGAGCCTGCGGATGTAATCGTCCCACGCTCTGAATCCCACGTAGTAGTTATCGGCGTCATCGGCGCGGGCCATCCGCACAGCCTGCTGAAGGGCGCCGAGGGCCAGGTCGCGGCGGGGCGGCATCTCTGGTTTCCGATGGGTGAACACGGCCACCCCCCATGCACGCTCTCCGGTGACGAAGGGTTTCTGTCCGCGGTCACGAAGCGGGTGGAGGCAAATCCACTCTTCCCCCATCCGCTGGTAGCCGATGATGATCCCATCCTCCTCATTTCCGTACTGGACCGGCACACCCCGCTCGATACTGTGCACCACCGCCTGCCGGGCTGCAGACAGGCCTTCTGTCTTGTCAGGCTTCGTCTCGAACACCTGCACCTCCCACGGCAACGCCTCCCGGGATCTGGCGACGCACCGGTAGCCGCAGAACGAATGTGGCGAACTGGGACAGAACGAACCCCTGGAAACCTGCATGCGGAACGCGAGGCCGGAAACACCCAGGAGGTAGTCGTAGGTGACGTCCTCCCCGACAGCCCGCATCGCGGCCTCCTGCGCGGCGTGCACCGAGCTCTGTTTCTCGCGGAATGACCAACCCTTGACCCCCTCGAGCCAGACTCGAGTTCCCTCGCGACGGATGCTTGCGCTCATGATGTCCTTTCTTCACTCCCACACGTTACCACCCAGGTCGTATAGGCCAAGTTCGTTGGGCTCGAAGGCGCCTACCGGCGAAGTGTCGGGGTAGCCGTCGCTGTATTCTCCAAGGGAATCCCCTTCCGCGTGCTTTTCCTTTGCGGCCGATGACCGCTTCATACTGTCCCTGAGTGATCTCGAACTTGCTCATCAAGAAGGGCTTGACGGAGTCATTGCCGGGAACACGCACCAGTTCAAGCGGTTCGGCTCCGGCCGGCAGACTCAGCGGCATGATGAAGCTCGCGGACAAGAAACCTGCACTCGGCCTCGATTCCGGCTTCGGCTTGCCTCACCCAACGACTGCCATCAGCATCAGGCTGACGGGGAGACCACGCGACGGAAGCTTCGTCTTCATGGCGGGTCTGCTGATCGTCCAGCAGGGTCCCGGACCGCGATTATGGCGGAGCTCCGCTCTGGATGCCCGTCGTCAGTCGTGGCCATGGGATACATGGTAGCAGGCAGCCGGATGGGCGACAAGAGCAGACAGGGGGAGCCGCTGGCGGCTGAGAGTCCCCAACGGTGATCGGTTGGTGATTCAGATGCCGTGACGTTCCCCCGAGGGAACAGTGTCTCGACAGGTCTCCTTCGCACTGCTAATCTTTCTGATGGAATGCCCGGTCCGCTCAAGTCGCCGCGGGAGTTGGCCCCCAGGCTGCTGGGGCGGGTGATCCGACTTCAAACGGCGAGAGTCGTGGCAGAGTCCAGGTGCCTCGGGCTCCTGTGCGCTGGGTGCCTTCCCACGTCGGTGAGTCCCTCGAGCGTGCGAAATCGACGAGAAGTAACCAACGCCGATGCCTGACCTCCACCCGTCATGTGAAAGGAGAAAGCCAGGACGACCGAACTCGCACCCCGCATCTTGCGAGCGCGAACCGCAGAAGGACAAGCTCCCATGTCAGACGTGATCAGCATCCCCCGCAAGGAACTCGAGAAGCTCGAAGAACGCGTGCGCCAGCTCACCCTGGAGAAGTCGCACTTCCGGCGCTCCAGCGATCTGATGTGCCGGCTCAGCGAGGTCCCCGGCCTCCAGAATACCGTCGAGGCCATTCCACGACTCGTCGCGGAGAGCATCGGAGGGGCCCATGTCGCGCTCTACTACCTCGTCGCCGATCAGCTCCACTGTGTCGACGCCCTCGGCGATCGGGAGTTGTCCGGAACCGTCGCTGACCCGCTGGTCCGCCAGGCTTTCGAGCAGCGGGAATTCGTGGAAGAGACGCCGGGCTTCGACGAGGCCAAGATGTTGACCTATGCCTCCACGGAGGCACCCTCCTGGGCCATGCCCCTGCTGGTCGGCGAGCAACTGGTCGGCGTCCTCAAGGCGGAGGGCATGCTCATGGCCGCCGCTGAGGTCCGCAGCCAGCTCCAGCCCTTCTTCGGCTACGCGGCTCTGGTGTTGAAGAATGAGATCGAAAGCCACCTCCAGCTGACGGAAGCGCGCCGCTACGCCGCCATCGTCCAGTCCTCCGACGACGCCATCATCGGGAAGACCACGGAGGGCGTCATCACGAGCTGGAACCGCGGCGCCGAGAAGATCTACGGCTATGCGGAACACGAAGCCGTCGGACGTTCGATCACGTTCCTGACACCTCCGGAACGCGAGGACGAGGCCTCCCGGATCCTCGATCAATTGAAGAGAGGGCAAGCGGTTGACCACTATGAAACGATCCGACGACGAAAAGATGGTCGCGACATCCACGTGTCGCTGACGGTGTCGCCCATCAAGAACGCCGCCGGTGACGTCATCGGGGCTTCCACCATTGCCCGCGACATCACGGAGCGCATCCGCGCGGAGGAAGAGCTGCGCCGCGTGAACCGAGCGCTCCGGATCCTCAGTGATTCCAACCAAGCCGTGATCCGCAGCACGGAGGAGGCTGGCTTGCTGAACGAGATCTGCAGGATCCTGGTCGAGGTCGGCGGGTATCGGATGGCCTGGGTCGGTTACGCCGAACACGATGAGGCCAAAACGGTCCGCCCTGCGGCCCACGCGGGGATCGAGTCAGGGTACCTCGAAACGGCGCGCATAACCTGGGCGGATACCGAGCGCGGTCGAGGCCCTGGCGGCATGGCGATCCGCACTGGGCAGCTCTGTATTGCTCGGAATATCCCGACAGACCCCGCCTTTGCTCCGTGGCGCGAGGAAGCCATTCGGCGCGGGTACCAGTCGATCATCGCTCTGCCGCTGGCCAGCGAAGGCCAAGCACTCGGCGCTTTGGGCATCTATGCTGGGGAGGCCAACGCGTTTGATGCCCGGGAGACGGAGATCCTCACGGAACTTGCCAGTGACCTAGCCTATGGTATCACGGCACTGCGCACTCGGCTTGCTCACGCCCGCGCCGAAGCGAGTCAGCAGCTATTCCGCGAGCTGGCCAACCAATCGAACGACACCATCTTCGTGGTGGATCCACCGACCGGCCGTGTGCTGGACGCAAATGACACGGCCTGCCGGGCTCTGGGCTACGCGCGCGAGGAACTCCTGCACCGGTCCGTCACCGACTTCGACTGCACGATGCAGGACTCCACCCGATGGGCGGAACATGTGCGGGCCCTTCAGACCGCCGGTGCGCTGACGTTGGAGAGCCGGCACCGCCGCGAGGATGGCACCACCTTCCCCGTGGAGGTTGGCGTCCGCTACACTGTGCTGGACCAGAAGGAATACCTGATCGCCGTGGTCCGCGACATCACCGAACGCAAGCGGGTCGAGGAGGAACTGCGGCAGGCCCATCAGCAGCGGGAGCGGCTCGTGCTGTTCAACGAGGCTCTCTTGTCGGCCATTCCCACGCCGGTGTTCTACAAGGACCGGGAGGGCCGGTATCTGGGCTGCAACCGAGCCTTCACCGAGGTGATGGGCCTGACCTCCGAAGAGTTGAAGGGGAAAACCGTCTTCGAACTCTGGCCCGACGAACACGCGCACACCTACCACCAGAAGGATCTGGAACTGATGGCGAATCCCGCACTGCAGCGCTACGAATTCAAGGTGCGCGACAAGAATGGAGCGCTGCGCCCGGTGATCTACGTGAAGGACGTCTTTCGCGACGAAGAGAACCAGATCGCGGGTATCGTGGGCGCCTTCCTGGATATCACCGAACGCCAACGGGCCGAAGACGAGCTGCGGGAGAGCGAGGAACGCTACCGCGACCTGTACGAGAACGCGCCGAACGTGTATTTCAGCGTCACTCTGGATGGCATCGTTCGCCGGTGCAACCGCCGCGCCGGAGAACTGCTCGGGTACGCAGTGGAGGATCTGGTGGGGCGGCCGGTGAAGGAGCTCTACGCCGACACGCCGCAGGGGAGGGAGAAAGCCGCCCAGGTGCTGGCCCGGTTCCAAGCCGGGGAGGTGGTGCGCGACGAGGAACTGCAGATGCAAACGGCGGCCGGCCGGCCAGTGTGGGTGAGCCTGACGGTCGGCAGCGTCCGGGATGAACTGGGGCACGTCGTGGAAAGCCGTTCGATGGTGGTGGACATCACGGAGCGCAAGCGGGCCGAGGAAGCCCTGCGGCGGCGCGAGGCCGATCTGCAGCTCGCCCTGGAGGCCGGCCGCCTGGGCGACTGGCACTGGAATATCGTCACTGGAGAAGTCACCTGGTCCGCGCGCTGCAAGGCCCTTTACGGCCTGCCGCCCGACACGGAGATCACCTACGAGCGCTTCCTCGCCGCCGTCCATCCGGACGACCGCGAGCGCACCGCTGTGGCGCTGCGGCGTGCCGTGGACACCCGAGCTGACTATGAGGTGGAAAAACGCGTGGTCTGGCCCGATGGCTTGGTGCGCTGGACGGCTTCACGGGGGCGAGTATTCTGTGATGCCGCCGGACAACCCTCGCGGATGTCCGGAGTGACCATGGACATCACCGGGCGGAAGCAGGCCGAAGCCACGCGGGAAGCCCTGCTTTCATTGGAGGCAGGACTCAGCGAAGCGCGCACCCCCGTGGAAGCGGCCAGAACCGTCTTCGCCACGGCTGACCAGCTTTGGGATTGGGACAGTGGAGCGCTGGACCTCTACTCACCTGAGGAAGACCGGGCGGATTCGGTGCTCCGCGTGGACGTGGTCGGGGGGCAGCGCCGCGAAGTGCTGTCGGCCCTGGTGTCCGGTGAGCCCTCGCCGCGCATGCGCCGTGCGTTGCGCGAAGGCCCGGAACTGATCTTGCGCGCACCGCCCATCGAACGACCCACCGACTCCGTACCGTTCGGCGATACCGCTCGGCCGTCCGCTTCCATCATGTGCGTCCCCCTGCGGCGGAAGGGGCAACCCATCGGCGTCTTGTCGGTGCAAAGCTACACGCCGAACGCCTTCACCAAGCACGATCTAAGAACGCTGCAAGGTCTGGCTGACCACTGCGGCGGAGCGTTGGAACGTATCCGGGCCGCCGCCGCGCTCCGGGAAAGCGAGGCGCGCTATCGGGAACTGATTCTGCACCAGGCCGAAGGCCTTGGAATCGTGGATCTTCAGGAACGGTTCACCTTCGCCAACCCGGCAGGCGAGGCCATCTTTGGCGTGCCGAACGGCAACCTGGTCGGTCGGACGTTGCGCGAGTTCACCACCGACGCGCAGTATGCCCGAATTCTCGCCCAGACGGAAAAGCGTCGCGCGGGCGAGAGAAGCACTTACGAGATGGAGATCGTCCGGCCCGACGGCGAAATCCGCTGCCTGTGGGTTTCTGCGGTTCCTCAGTCCGACGCTGCGGGGCGTTTCACGGGGACTCTCGGTTTGTTCATGGACATTACAGAGCGCAAGCAAGCCGAGGCGGAGCTGCTCAAGCTCAACCAGGAGCTCGACCGGCGGGTCAGGGACCGGACGGCCGAACTGGAGTTCAAAAACGAAGAGCTGGCGCGCATGAACAAGCTCTTTATCGGCCGTGAACTGCGCATGGTGGAATTGAAGGAGAGAATCCGAGTCCTGGAGGCTGAAGAAGTTGGTGCGGTGAAACCGACATCCACGGGAAAGGACATCGCATGAAGAACGTCTCGAATGCCGCCCCGGTTTTCACCCGCTACGACCTGGTCATCGAGGCCGCGCGCCGGCAGCCCGTGCGCCGGGTTTCCGAGGATGCGCTGCTCCAGCGCGTGGCGGACTGCGTGGTGGATGGTGACGAGGAGGCAACCCAAAGGGTCGTGGCCGAAGCCCTGAAGAACCGCGACCCGCGCGAGGTCATCAATCGCAGCCTCATTCCCGGCATGAAGGAAGTCAGCCGCCTCTGGGATCTGGGCGAGTATTTCCTGCCGCAGGCGATCTTGTCCTCCGACGCCATGCTCGCCGGCATCGTGCTGTGCGAGGAGCAGATGGGCCGGGCGATGGAGAAGAAGGCCAAGGTGGTCACCCACACCGCAGAAGGCGACATCCACGACATCGGCCAGGTGATCGTCAATGCGCTGCTGCGGGTCGCGGGCTTCGAGGTCATCAATCTCGGCGCCGACGTGCCGGTGGAAGAAGTCGTGGAGGCGTGCCGCGTTCACAAGCCGGTCATGGTGACGGGCACGGCGCTGATGACCACGACCATGACGGCGTTTCCGAAAGTCGCCACGCGGCTCAAGCAGGTGGGGCTGGAGATTCCGTTCGTCTGCGGCGGCGGCGCGGTGAGCGAGGATTATGTGACCGGCTTCGATCTCGGAATCTGGGGCAAGGAGGCCAGCCAGGCCCCCGGCATGGCCGAAGACGCGCTCAACGGCCTCACTTGGTCGGAGATGCGAGCCAAGTGGAACGGCTGACGAGCGAAAAGGAATTCCATGAAACCAACCGACTCGATGGCCTACGGCAGCGCGGATGAGATGATTTTCGGTTCCGCGAAAAGACCGGTGACGACCCGGCGCGGACTCGTCCTTGGCGGCGGCCTGGTGATCCCCGAAGTGGTGCCGCACCCGCGGCCGGGGAGCGAAAGAAGCCTGCGCACGTTGCTGCGAGAATTCGAGCGCGCCAACGAAGACGTGCTGGAGCGCTGCGTCAGCGTCGGCCATCCGGCGGTCGTGGTGGAAAACGAGCACGTCTTCCAGATGACCGACGATCCCCAATGGGGCATGGAAATCGCCGCGCAGACCACACGCCAGCTCGGCGAATACGCGGAACGCTACGGCCTCCAGGCTGCCTACCGCTCCACCATCGCCGACATCCGCAAGCCCGACATGGTGAACCTTCGCGACTCGGACCGCACCCGCAAGGTCCTCGACGCCTTCGACGCCTGCGCCAAACACGCGGACATCGTGTCCATCGAGTCCATGGGCGGAAAGGAAGTCTTCGACTACGCGCTCATCCGCAACGACATTACCGGCCTGCTGTTTTCGCAGGCGGTGCTGGGCGGCCGCGACATGGCGTGGCTCTGGCCGCAAATCGTGGCCATCGCGTCGAAGCATGGCGCGATTCCCGGCGGCGACACCGATTGCGCGCAGGCCAACACCGCGATGTTCATGGCGGCCGGCTTCACCGCAAAGGACGTGCCCCACACGCTGGCCGCGCTGAGCCGCGCCATCAGCGTCAGCCGCTCGCTCGTCGCCTACGAATGCGGCGCGGTCGGGCCGGGCAAGGATTGCGGCTATGAAAACCCCATTCTCAAAGCCATCACCGGCCTGCCCATGTCCATGGAAGGCAAGAGCTGCGCCTGCGCCCATTCCACGCTCTGCGGCAACGTCATGGCCGCCGTGTGCGATCTGTGGGCCAACGAAGCGGTGGAGTATCACCACATGTTCGGCGGCAGCACGGCGGCGGTGTTCGCGGAAATCCTCGGTTACGATGTCGCCGCGATGAATTCCTCCATCGCCCTCGGTTACCAGAAGGAATATCAAGCGTGCCTGATCAACTCGGACCGCTACCGCAGCCTGCACGGTTTCATTCTGTGCCCGGACAACGCCTGGGCCATCGGCAAGGCGGTCGTGGACAACAATGAGAGTTACTACGTTCGCGCCCGAGCCGCCGCCACCCGGTGCGCCGAACTCATGCTTGGCGATCCGCGACTGCGTTTCACCGCCTTCGAGAAGGAATCGTTGCTCGGCTACCTGAAAGAAATCGAAACCCTGCCGGCGACGGAGGCGGACTTCATTGACCTGTGCCTGAGAAAATACAGCAAGGTGAAAGGCTTTCTCCCCGCCGCCTACGGATTATGAACCCACGTTGATTATGACCCGACCGGCCATCGCGATGGATTTGGGCACGAGCGGCTTTCGCGCGCAGGCGCTGGACCTGGCGTCCGGCGCGGTGTTGTCCACGGCCATCACGACCCGGCACCCGCTGCCGGGGGCGAACGTGATTGACCACCTCCACTTCGCGCTAGAGCTGGGCATGGAAGCCGCCCGCGACCTCATGATCCAGGCGGTCAACCAGGTGATCGGGCAACTCCGCATCGCCACCGGCGACGTCGTGCGGCTGGCCGTTTGCGGCAACCCCGCCCAGCTTTCGTTGTTTCAAGGCCAGGAGATCCGCGACCTGGCTTTCGCCGGAGCGCGGAAGTTGAAAGCACTCAACGTCACCCCGCCAGAACGCGCGGCGGCGATTCGCTCCACCGGTGAATTCCCCGGCCTGGCGCTGCCGGCGAGCTGTGAGGTCATCATTCCCCCGGCCGTGCGCCACGAAATCGGCGCGGACGCCCTGGCGCTGATCCTCCAAAGCGGAATGCTGGGCCGCGACGAGACGGCGATGGCGATTGATTACGGCACGAGCGCGGAAATGGCGCTCGTTCATGCCGGGCGCGTGTTCACCGGTTCGGCCGCCGCCGGCCCAGCTCTGGAAGGCCGTCACATCACCTGCGGCACGCTCGCCATGCCGGGCGCCATGGCCGATCTGCAACCCGACGGGGATGGTCACCGGCTGATCGTGCTGGATGCGGCGATGCAACCGGTGCCGGGGGCACGGATTGACCTTCGCAAAGCGCTGGATGCCGCTGAAAGCGCCGGCCCGCGCGCCGTCAAAATCACGGGCACGGGCACGATCGCGGCCTTGGAGCAAGGGCTTGAAACGGGGCTCATCGTTCTACCGCGCATCCGCACCGCGGACCAGCGGCTGCATTTTGGCCAAGGCACTTTCCTGACCGAAACGGACGTGGCCGAGGCGGGCAAGGCCATCGGCGCAGTGCGCGCCGGTTGCTTCACGCTGACCGTCGAGGCCGGCATCACGCTCGAAAGCATCCACACCGCGTATCTCGCCGGCGCTTCGGGAACATACGTGGACGCGCTCAAGGCGCGGCGGCTGGGCCTGGTTCCACCCTGCGTCAAAACCATCCGGCAAATTGGGAACACCTCGCTGGCCATGGCGCGTGAACTGGCGCTCGCGCCGGAGAAGCTCGATGCGATGAGCGCTCTCGCCCGCCAGCTCCGGCAGACCCATTGCATGTTTGCCGCGTCCCAAACCTTCACCAAGGTCTTCCTCCTGGAGTTGTCGTATTGGACCGAAGGCATGCCGATGGCGAAGTATCGGGAGTTGCTGCGCCGGCATCATCTGCCCGACCTGCCGCCGGTGGCGGGCACTCTCCGTGAACCCGTTCCGGAGCGCGGATTTCATTCCGCTTCACCGGGCGAACGTGTTGAGACGCCGAAGCGGACTGAAGCCCGCGCTCCTGCTCGTGGCTCTGAGGCGCATCCAGCCGCGGGCGACGCAGTTCCCCAGGTCATCCGCAGGGTGAGGCAGGACATTGACGATCTTGGGCGCATGGGGCTGGTGACGCTGGAGCGCGTCGGCCTGGTCGTGGCACTGCCGGTGGAGGCCTGCGCCGGCTGCAAGGCGTGCGTGGAAGAATGTCCAACCGGCGCGCTTTCAATTCAGACGGACACCAAGCCGCCGACGATTTTCCTGGTTCACGCCTTGTGCAACGGCGTTGCCTGCCGGCGCTGTGAACCGGCCTGCCCGTTGAAGGTGTTTCACTTGAACACCTTTTTGGGTGCGGCAACACACCCTGCGTCGGAGGCGGAAGGTGCGATGTTGAACAAGTGATTCTATGGCCGTGATCGGCATCATCACCTGTGAAATTCTGGAGCTGGAGTTCGCCGCATTGCTCGGGGCGGACGCCGAGGTGGGGCGTATCAGTGTCCTGGAGAATCGCTGCTCCGCGCGATTGATCGAGTTGCTGGAGGCCAGGCCGATCCGCCACCTGCAACGCCTGCCGCATGTCCATGCCTTCCACGCCGAGCCAGGCGAACCGGTGGAAGTGCTGCTCCGCGTGTTGGAATCAGGCCTGCACCGGAGCCGGGCGGTGCTGCGTGACGCTTTGGCGGCGGCGGCGCAAGAATGTCGTCCGCGCGTGGACGCCCTCCTGCTCGGCTACGGCCTGTGTGGCAACGCGCTCGATGATCCGTGCGCCGTGCTCGATGTGGACGTGCCGGTCTTCTTGCCGATGGACGGAGACCATCCGGTGGATGATTGCGTGGGGTTGTGTCTCGGCGGACGCGAGCGTTACTTCGCCGAGCAGTGCAAAGCGCCCGGGACATTCTTCCTGACGCCGGGCTGGTCGCAGCATTGGAAGCGGATGCTCGACGCGCGTTCCGGCGAAGTGGCGCAACCCGGAATCCAACGCATGCTGGCCAGCTACGAGCGGGCGCTGCTGGTGAAAACGCCGGCGCTGCCGGACAACGAGATGCAACGGCGCGGCCAAGAGTTCAGCCGCCAAACCGGCCTGCGCCTCGAAGCGTGCCGGGGAACGATGGACCTGCTGGAGAAGGCGTGGGCTGAAGCGAAGCGCTGTGTCCAAGAGGAAACGGCCGTTGCAGAGAAACCGTCGTTTCGTGCTGACCTGCCGGCGGCCCATGAATCGGAGCGCGGACTTCAGTCCGCTTCGACGCCCATGGGTGAGCGAACGGTGAAGCGGACTGAAGTCCGCGCTCCGGGATCGAGGTTGATGGGAGGGAGCATGCCGCCATGAAGCCCACGGAACTGACAGAACAAACGCTGGCCAGCCTGCCCTGCATTCACGAGGGCCGAGATTGTCTGCTTTATCTCCAGTCCGAGAGCGCCTGCGGCAAGCCTGTGGTCATCAAGACGCTTCGCGGCGGTGACGCCGGGCCGCAACCGGCGAAGAGGCTCGCCAACGAATTCAATTTGACCGCCGGCCTCGACCTTCCCGGAGTCCGCCGCGCCTGTGCGCAGTTGCAGATCGGCGGGCAGCCCGCGCTGGCGCTGGAATTCTTCGAGGGCACGACGTTGCGGGAAGCGTTTGTCCGGCAACGCCGGCCGCTGGCGGAAAATGTGGCAGTGGCCATCGCCATCGCGACCGTGCTGGAAGGAATCCACCGACGCAATCTCATTCACCGAACTCTGAGCAGCGATCACATCCTGGTTTCGCCGCGCGCGCCCCGGACGGTCACGCTCATTGACCTTGGCGGCGCCTCGCTGACGCAGGGCAAAGGCGTGCGCCCGGAAACGGACGACCTGCCCGAAAGCGCGCTGGCCTGCGTTTCGCCGGAGCAGACCGGGCGGGTCAACCGGCTCGTGGATCAGCGCGCGGATCTGTATTCGTTCGGCGCCGTGCTTTACGAGGTGTTCACGGGCCGGCCGCCGTTCGCCACCCGCGATCCCGCCGAACTGGTCCATTGTCATCTCGCCCGGAATCCCGCGCCGCCGGGCGCGGTGAATCCCGCGGTGCCGGAGGTGGTTTCGAACATCGTCCTGCGCCTGCTGGCCAAGAATCCGGATGAGCGCTACCAATCGGCCTTCGGTGTCCAAGCGGATCTGGAGAATTGCCTGGGCCAATTGCGGCAGAAAGGCCGGATCGAGACGTTCGAACTCGGCGCGGCGGATTACCGCGGCGTGTTCCTGCTTCCGGAAAGACTCTGCGGACGGGAGGAAGAGCTGCGGGAGTTGAAGGACGCGGTGAAGAACGCCGGCCAGGGCGCCGGGTGTGTGGTGCTGGTTTCGGGCCCAGCCGCCGTGGGCAAGACGGTTCTTGTCGAAGACCTGCGGCGATACATCGCGGAGCAAGGCGCGTACTTCATCAAGGGCGGCTACGACGGTTCGCAACGGCATGTGCCGTATGCCGGGTTGATCCAGGCGTTCGGCGAGCTGACGGATTTGATCCTGACCGAAAGCGCCGGACAACTCGCGCAATGGAAGGCGCGCATTCTGGAAGCCGTCGGTGGCAACGGACGCCTGCTCGCCACCATGCTTCCGCGGCTGGAATTGATCATCGGCCCGCAACCGCCCGTGCCGGAGATCGGACCGGCGGAAACGCAGAACCGGTTCCTGCATTTGTTCCACAGCTTCGTTCAGGTGCTGGCCCGGCGCGAGCGTCCACTCGTGCTGTTCCTGGATGACCTGCAATGGGCCGACCCCGAGTCGCTGCGCCTGTTGGACCTGCTGCTGCCCGGACTGGATACCCAGCCCATCGTGTTCCTGGGCGCGTATCGGAATGACGAGGTGGGCGCGGGACATCCGCTCGCGGCGCTGCTCGACACCCTCACGCCCTTGCGGGCGATGGTCCGGACCATCGCCCTGGAGAATCTCTCGCTCGACGCGGTGAGCCGCCTGATTGCGGACACGCTCAAAGTCGAGGTCGCCTTCGCCCAGCCGCTGGCGGAACTGGTCCTGGAGAAAACCGGGGGCAACGCGCTGTTTGCCGTTCAGTTCCTGCAATCACTTCACGAAGACGGCCTCCTCCGATTCGACGCGGACAGCCGCCGGTGGACCTGGGACGCCGACGGTATTCGGAGACTGGCGATCACGGGCAGCGTCGCCACGCTGATGACGCGGAAGATCGGGAAGCTGCCGCAAGCAACCCGGTCATTGCTCTCCGTGGCCGCGTGCCTCGGACACCGGTTCGATCTGGGCCATCTCGCCGAAGTGGTCGAAACGCCCGCTTCGGCAATCGCGGCGCGGTTGTCGGCGGCCGTCGAAGCCGGACTGGTCCAATCGTCCACCCCAAGCCCCGTGGCCGGGGGCGGCCCCACCGGTTCGGCGGCGGGCCCGATAACGCGGTTCGAGTTTTCCCACGACCGCGTGCGGCAGGCCGCCTACGCGCTCCTGCCGCGCAAGGAGCGGCGCCTGACGCATCTCAAGATCGGCCGGCTGTGGTGGGAGCAAACGCCGGAAGGCGACCTTGCGGAACGCGTCTTCGAAATCGCGGACCAGTTGAACGAAGGCTTCCAGCACCTCACGGAGGAACGCGAACGGCAACAACTGGTCGAGTTGAATCTGACAGCGGGACGCAAGGCCAAACGCGCCGCGGCGTATCAGGCGGCCATCCGGTATCTGAGCATGGGCATCGGCCTCTTGCCGGCGAACCGCTGGGAAGGCGGCAGAGCGTTGACGCTGGCGTTGTTTATGGAAGCGGTCGAGGCGGAATACCTGTGCGCGAATTTCGAACGGGCGGCGCTGCTTTCAACGGAAGTGTTGGACCACGCGAAGGATTGGTTCACGCGCGTCCGGATTCATGAGCTTCGGATTCTCTTCTTCACCGCCCAGGATCAGAATGACGCCGCCCTGCAGGCCGGGATGGAAGCCCTGGACGAGTTGGACATGGGGCTGCCGACGGAGCCGGAGGAGGCCGAGGCGTTCCGCGGCGAATTGCAGCGGGAACTGCCGCCGGCGGGCAGCCGGATCGAAGACCTCGCGCGTTTGCCGGAGATGACCGACCCGCGGCAACTCGCCGGCCTGCGCGTCCTGATGCACCTGACGGCGCCGGCGCACCGGACCAAGCCGGCGTTGCTGGAGACGATCATTTCCCGCATGGTGCTGCTCGCGGTGCGGCAGGGCAATTCGCCGATGGCGGCGGTCGCCTATGGCTGGCACGGGGCGCTGTTGTGCGGCCGCGCCGACAGCATCGAGATGGGCTACCGCTATGGCCGGCTTTCGCTGGAAGTCCTCCGGCGATTTCCCGCGCCGGAACTCGAAGCGAAGGTGGCCTTCCTCTTCAACACGTTTGTCCGGCACTGGAAGGAACACGCGCGGGAGTGCGTCGCGCCGTTGCAGGACGTGTATCGGCGGGGCGTCGAAACCGGCGACCTGGAATACACCTATTACGGCGCCATCCACTCCTGCGGTTATCTCTTCTGCACGGGCGCGCCGCTGGAATTGATCCGCCGGAAGCAGGCGGAGTATCAGGGCGCGATGGAGCGCTTGCGGCTGCCGTTCCACAGCCAACTGGCACGGATCTGGGGCCAGACCGTCGCCAATCTCTGCGGCGACACGGCCGATCCCTGCCGGCTCATCGGCGAACGGTTCGACGAATCGAAATGGCTGCCGGGCTGGATTGAAGAGCACAACTCCCTGCTCGTGTTCAGCGCACTCTGCTGCCGGACGATGCTCCAGTATCTGTTCGGGGACTACGCCGGGGCCGTGGCTTCGGGCCGGCTGGCGGAAGCCCACGCCCACGCCGCGCAGGGTTTCCTCTACCAGGCGAATCATTGCTTCTATTACGCGCTGGCGCTGCTGGCGCATCACGCGCAGGCCGATTCCGCAGGGCGCGAGGAGGGCCTCCGGGTTGTGACTCGACTGACCGGCCAACTCACACAGTGGGCCGCGCTGGCCCCGATGAATTTTGCCCACAAGCTGGCGCTGGTGGAAGCGGAGCAGGCGCGCCTCACCGGCGAAAACGGACGGGCGATGGAGCGCTTCAACCACGCGATCCGCCTGGCGCGGGAGAGTGGCTGTCTGCAGGAGGAAGCCCTCGCGTACGAACGCGAAGCCGTGTTCTACACCGCGCTGGACCGCGAGGACATTGCCGGGCTTTCGCTCCAGAAAGCCGTGGACGCGTTCAAATCCTGGGGGGCGTCGCGCAAGGTCGTGGATCTGGAACGCCGGTTCCGCCCCCTGGCCCGCCAGACGGCCGCGCCGCTGGACACCGCCGCCGTGGTGAAAGCCTCGCACATGCTCTCGCAGGAAATCCGGCTCGAGCAGTTGCTCGAGAAGCTGATGCGCATCGTCATCGAGAACGCCGGGGCGGAGAAGGGCCTCCTGATTCAGAAAAGCGGCGCGGGACTGGTGATCCAGGCCAGCGCCGTCATCGGACGCGGGCAAGTGCAAACCATGCAGGGCACGCCGGTGGAAACCAGCGGCGACGTCGCGCTCTCGGTGGTGAATTACGTGGCGCGCACCCAGAGTCCGGTGGTGTTGGGCGATGCCCGCAGCGACCGGACTTTCGGAACGGACCCGCACATCGCCAAACGCCGGCCCCGGTCGCTGCTGTGCCTCCCGCTCGTTCACCAGCGGAAACTGACCGGCCTCCTCTACCTGGAAAACAACCTGGCGGCCAATGTGTTCACCGCCGACCGGCTGGAGTTGCTCAAGGCGCTGGCGTCCCAGGCGGCCATCTCGATGGAGAACGCCGGCCTCTACGCGGATTTGGAAAACAAGATCGTCGCGCTGAAGCAGGCCGAAGGCGAGTTACGCGCGGAGATCGCGGAGCGCAAACGGACCGGGGAGGCCTTGCGCGCGAGCGAACAGAAATTCCGCGCGATCTTCGACCAGACCTTCCAGTTCATCGGCGTGCTGACGATTGACGGCATCCTCCTTCAAGCCAACCGGACGGCGCTGCAATTTGCCGGCGTTGGCGAAGAGGCGGTGATCGGCAAACCGTTTTGGGAAACGCCGTGGTGGGCGCACTCCGACGAACTGCGGGAGCGGCTTCGGGCGGCGATCCGCGAGGCGGCCGGCGGGAAGTTGGTGCGCTTCGAGGCCACCCACCCCGCGGCGGACGGGCAGGTCCGCTACATTGACTTCTCCCTCAAACCCGTCACCGACGCGGAAGGGCGCGTTGTTCAACTCATCCCCGAAGGCCGGGACATCACCGAGCGCAAGCAGGCGGAGCGGGCTTTGCTCGAATCGCAAGCGCTGTATCATTCGCTGGTCGAGCAACTGCCCGCCGGCATCTTCCGGAAGGATGCCGCCGGACGCTTTGTCTATGTGAATCCCTGGTTCTGCCAGTTCAAAGGACTCGAGGCCGAGTTCATTCTGGGCAAGACTCCGGCGGAAATGGCGGCGCTTCAACTTGCAGCGCACGGCCCGAATGCTGGGCAAGCCAATGAACTGGCCGCAGCGGGCGTGGATCACCATGCCCAGATCATGGAAACCGGCCGGACCATCGAGGTTGAGGAGTGGTGCTCTGACTCCGACGGCAAACAACGACATTTGTCCGTCCTGAAAAGCCCGATACTCGACCTCGACGGACAGATCGTCGGCAGCCAGGGTGTCTTG